>NZ_CAXBOD010000007.1:0-117151 GCF_963977235.1 uncultured Albimonas sp. | reverse complement strand
CGCTCGGCTAGCAGCGAAGGCGAAGGAGCCGCCGATGACCTCGCCCCAGCCGCCCGTGCATTTCTTCCTGCACGTCCCCAAATGCGCCGGCACCACGGTCGAGCGGCATTTCGCGCGCACCCTGGGCGAGGGCTTCCTGCTGGCCCCGCGCTGGCGCAACCCGCTGCGCGACGTGATCGGCAACCGCTATCGGGGTCTTGCGCCCGAGGATCTGGCGGGCGTGCGCGCCGTCTCGGGCCATTCCCTGTCGCGCTCGCTGGCCGAAAAGTTCCCCGGGCGCGAGGTGAAGTGCTCGGTGCTGCTGCGCGATCCGGTCTCCTACCTGGTCAGCTTCTACAACTATCGCTGGGCGCGTCATGAAGAACGCGGCCAGCCCGCCCCCGGCGAGTTCGACGCCTGGCGGGGCACCCAGCGGCGCAATCCCATCGCGCGCTTCCTGCTGCACCGCTTCTTCGAGGTGGGATATCCCGGCATCTACCGTCTCTCGACCCGCGCGCGATTCCTGTATCTCGAGGCCGCCTTCCAGGGCTTTCACTTCGTGGGCGGCTACCGGCGCTGCGACGAGGCGCTGGCCGGGATCTCGGAGGAGCTGGGCGTGGACCCGGTGGTGGCCTCGGAGAACGTGGGCCACGTCAAACGCCTGTCGGTCTCCGACCTGAGCGAGGCGCAGACCACCGCGATCCTCAAGGAAAACGCCGCCGACGCCCTGCTGTTCGAGCGCTGGAAGGATCGCGGTTTCGACCGCGCCGCCAACCCGCCCGAGCCCGAGGTCGCCGCCCGGTTCCTGCCCGGCGCCGACCTCGCCGCCAACCTCGCGGCCGACGCCGAAAGCGCCGTCCGCCGCAAGCTGTGGCGCGGCTGAGGCGCGGATCGCGACGCACGCGCCCGCCGGGCGTCCCCGGCGCCCCCGCGCCGGGCCATGGCGCCGCGCCCGCGCCTGGCGCCCCTCGCAACACGCCCCGCGCCAGCCGCGCCGCGCGGGCGGACCCTTGCCAGCGGCGCGCGGCCCGACGCGCGGCTTCCTCCGGCGCGGCCTCGCGTCTCGTCCCGCCCCGGCGCGGCCTCGCGCCCCGCCTCGACAGCCGCGGCACGCCTTGCCCGTCCCGGCGTCGCCGCTATGATGCCCCCAGCCGACGCCACCCCTGAGAAGAGGCCTGCATGACCATCGAGGCGCCCGAGACCGAGATCGTCGAGAAAACCCGCATCGCCTGCGACGGCGGCGGCCCCGGCATGGGCCACCCCCGCGTGTGGCTGCAGATCCCCGCCGAGGACGGCTTTGTCGAGTGCGGCTACTGCGACAAGCGCTTCATCCTCAAGGACGGCCCCGCCGACAGTGGAACCGCCGACACCGGCGCGGCCTCGTAAGGCCCGCGCCCCAGCCACAGGAGGGGCCCGATGGGACCCGGCGATCGTCTTGAGCTGATCGACGGCTCGGGCTTCATCTTCCGCGCCTACCACGCGCTGCCCGCCCTGACCCGCAAGTCCGACGGCCTGCCCGTCGGCGCGGTCGCGGGCTTCTGCAACATGCTCCAGAAGATCCTCGAGGCGCGCGCGGCCAACGACGCCGAGGCCCCGACCCACGCGGCCGTGATCTTCGACTATTCCGCCAAGACCTTCCGCAACGACATCTATCCCGAATACAAGGCGCATCGCCCCGAGCCGCCCGAGGACCTGCGCCCCCAGTTCGCCCTGATCCGCGACGCCACCCGCGCCTTCAACATGCCCTGCATCGAGATGGAGGGCTATGAGGCCGACGACCTGATCGCCACCTACGCCCGCCAGGCCGAGGCGGCCGGGGCCAGGGTCTCGATCGTCAGCTCCGACAAGGACCTGATGCAGCTGGTCACGGACGCCATCTCGATCGTGAAGCCGGGCCTGAAGGGCGCCGCCGACGAGATCATCGGCGCGGACGGCGTGCGCGAGAAATTCGGCGTGGGCCCGGAGCGGGTGATCGACGTGCAGGCGCTGGCCGGCGACTCGGTCGACAACGTCCCCGGCGCGCCCGGCATCGGCCTGAAGACCGCGGCCCTGCTGATCAACGAATACGGCGACCTCGACACGCTGCTGACCCGCGCCGAGGAGATCAAGCAGCCCAAGCGCCGCCAGACCCTGATCGACAACGCCGACCAGGTCCGCACCTCGCGCGAGCTGGTGACGCTGTGCGCCGAGGTCCCGGTCGAGGACCCGCTCGACTCCTTCGCCCTGCGCGACCCCGAGCCCGAAACCCTGCTGGGCTTCCTGCGTCTGATGGAGTTCCGCACCCTCACCGCCCGCGTGGCCGAGCGGCTGGGCGTCACCGACCTGCCGTCCGCCGCCGCCCCCGAGGGCGCCAGCCCCGAGGCCCGCGGCGAGACCGGCGGCAAGTCGGCCTCCGCCTCCGCCGACTGGCAGGACCCCGCCCTCACCGCCCCGATCGACCCGGCCTCCTACGAGATCGTGCGCGACGCCGACGCCCTGCGCGCCTGGATCGCGAAGATCGAGGACCGCGGCGAGGTCGCCATCGACACCGAGACCACCTCGCTCGACGAGATGGTCGCGGACCTCGTGGGCGTCTCCCTCTCCGTCACGCCCGGAGAGGCCTGCTACGTCCCCTTCGGCCACATGATCGGCGACGGCGACCTGCTGGGCGCGGCCGAGAAGGCGCCTGGCCAGATGGACCGCGAAGAGGCGCTCGAGATCCTGCGCCCGATGCTGGTCGACCCCGCGATCCTCAAGATCGGCCAGAACCTGAAATACGACCTCAAGGTGCTGGCCCGCCACGGCGTCCCCGTGGCGCCCATCGACGACACCATGCTGATCTCCTACGCGCTCGACGCGGGGCTGCACGGGCACGGGATGGACACGCTCTCGGACGCGCATCTCGACCATCGCCCGATCCCGATCAAGGAGCTGATCGGGACCGGCAAGTCCGCGATCACCTTCGACCGGGTCGAGGTCGACAAGGCCGCCCCCTACGCCGCCGAGGACGCCGACGTCACCCTGCGCCTGCACCGGATCCTGAAGCCGCGCCTGGCGCGCGAGGGGCTCGCCTCGGTCTACGAGGTGATGGAGCGGCCGCTGATCCCGGTGCTGGCCGAAATGGAGATGGCCGGCATCAAGGTCGACCGCCAGCACCTCTCGCGCATGTCGGGCCGCTTCGCCCAGCGCATGGCCGGGCTCGAGGCCGAGATCCATCAGCTCGCCGGCGACACGTTCAACGTCGGCTCCCCCAAGCAGCTCGGCGAGATCCTGTTCGAGAAGATGCAGCTGCCCGGCGGCAAGAAGGGCAAGAACGGCGCCTGGGGCACCGGCGCCGACATCCTCGAGACGTTGGCCGCCGAGCAGGGCTCGGAGCTCGCCGCGCGGGTGCTGGACTGGCGCCAGGTCTCGAAGCTGAAATCCACCTACACCGACGCGCTGCAGGAGCATATCAACCCCGAGACGGGGCGCGTGCACACCTCGTTCAGCCTGGCCGCGACCTCCACCGGGCGGCTGGCCTCGACCGACCCGAACCTGCAGAACATCCCCGTGCGCACCGAGATGGGCCGCGAGATCCGCGCCGCCTTCGTGGCCGAGCCCGGGAACGTGATCGTCTCGCTCGACTATTCCCAGATCGAGCTGCGCATCCTCGCCCATATCGCGGGGATCGAGGCGCTGAAGCAGGCGTTCAGGGACGGCCAGGACATCCACGCGATGACCGCCTCGGAGGTCTTCGGCGTGCCGATGGAGGAGATGACGCCCGAGATCCGCCGCCAGGCCAAGGCGATCAACTTCGGGGTGATCTACGGCATCTCGGCCTTCGGCCTGTCGAACAACCTGCGGATCCCGCGCGAGGCGGCCAGGACCTTCATCGACGCCTATTTCGAGAAATTCCCCGGCATCAAGGCCTACATGGACGCCACGGTGGCCGGCGCGAAGGAGACCGGCTACGTCTCGACCCTGTTCGGCCGGCGCATCCACACGCCCGAGATCGGCGCCAAGGGTCCCCGCGCGGGCTTTGCCCAGCGCGCCGCGATCAACGCCCCGATCCAGGGCACGGCGGCCGACATCATCCGCCGCGCGATGATCCGCGTCCCCGAGGCGATGGCGAAGGCGAAGCTCTCGGGCCGCATGCTGCTGCAGGTCCACGACGAACTCCTGTTCGAGGTCCCCAAGACCGAGGCCGAAGACACCATCGCCGCCATCCGCCGCACGATGGAGGGCGCCGCGCTGCCCGCCGTCGACCTCTCCACCCCGCTGGTGGTCGACGCGGGCCAGGGCGCCAGCTGGGCCGAGGCGCACTGACCCCAGCCGGCCCAGGCGCCGCCCGCCCGGAATCCTCGCGAAGCGCCTGTTCCCGGGTGAGTTCGGAAGCGGCCTTCGCCCCACTGACGCGATCGTGCGCCCCCCGCGATGGCGCGCCCCCTCGCCCCGATCTACCTCCCCCTCCATGCAGATCTCTCCGACCCGCCGCGGCGCGCTCGCCGTCCTCGCCGCCGCCGCGCTGGCCCCGAGCCTCCTGCGCGCCCGCTCCCTGGCCGAGGCCGACCTCGCCCCCGCCGCCGCACGCGCGGGGGACATGGAGCAGCTCCACGCGCTCGCCGTCGCCCACCGGGGCGAGGTGATCTACGCCCGCGCCTTCCGCGGCCCCGCGGTCGACGCGCCCGTGAACGTCAAGTCCGTCTCCAAGACCGTGGTCGCGGCGCTTGCGGGCGCGGCCATCGACCGGGGCGTGCTGCGGGGGCCCGACCAGACACTGGCCTCCGCGGCTCCGGGCCTGATCCCCGCCTCCGCCGACCCGCGGGTGGGGGAGATCACGCTGGGCGACCTTCTGAGCCTGCGCGCGGGGCTCGAGCGCACCTCCGGTCCCGGCTACGGCCCCTGGGTGCAGAGCTCCGACTGGGTGCGCCACGCCCTCACCCGCCCCTTCGTGGACGAGCCGGGCGGCCGGATGCTGTACTCCACCGGCTCCACCCACGTGCTCGGCGCGGCGCTCGCCGAGGCCGCCGGGCGGGACCTGCGCGCCCTCGCGCGCGATTGGCTGGGCGAGCCGCTCGACATCGCCTTCCCGCCCTGGACCCGAGACCCGCAGGGCCGCTTCATGGGCGGCAACAACATGGCGATGAGCCCGCTCGAGATGCTGCGCTTTGGCGAGATGGCCCGCAGGGGCGGCGCCTGGCAGGGCGCGCAGGTGTTGCCGCGCGCCTGGATCGAAGCCTCCTGGACCCCGCGCGGCCGCTCTCCCTTCTCGGGCGACGCCTACGGCTACGGCTGGTTCCTGTCGGAGGCCCGCGGCCACGCGCTGGCCTACGCCCGCGGCTACGGCGGCCAGGCGATCTACGTGGTTCCGGAGCTGGAGCTGACGGTGGCGGTCACCTCCGACCCCAACCGCCCGGCCCGCTCGCGCGGCCATTTCGGAGATCTCAACGCGCTGCTGGCCGACGAGATCGTTCCCGCCGCCGAGCGCCTCGCCTGACCCCGGGCCCCGCCCGCAACCCGCCGCCCCCGGGCCCCGCCCGCAACCCGCCGCCCCGTCGACCCCGGCGCCGCGACCCCCACGCCAGCCCCGGACGCGCCCGTCGCGCGGCGCCTGCGCGAAGACAACGCCTCACCCGGGAGTCCGCGCCGCGCCCGCCACAGGCGTCCGCCCGCAACCCGCCCCCCCGTCGATCCCGCGCCGCGAGCCTGACGCCCCTCCCGGGCGCGCCCGTCGCGCGGCGCCGCCCGCGCCGCAGGCGCGGGCTCCCTCAGGGTTTGGCAAAGGCCCGCGCGTTGGCGATCGAGGGCACGCGGGCGCGGGCCCTGGCCACTTCGCCCAGGTCCAGGTCGACCAGCGTCACGCCGATCGCCTCGCCCGCATCCGCCAGCACCTCGCCCCAGGGCCCCACCGCCATCGAGTGGCCATAGGTCTTGCGCTGCCGCCCCTCGGCGACCGCCACCCTCGGATGCGTCCCGGTCGAGGCGGGGGCCAGCACGAAGCACCCCGTCTCGATGGCGCGCGCGCGCATCAGCGGCGCCCAGTGCGCCTTTCCGGTCGGCTGGGTGAACGCCGAGGGGATGGTCAGGATCTCCGCCCCCGCCTCGGCCAGCGCCCGGTAGAGCGCGGGAAACCGCAGGTCGTAGCAGATGCTCATCCCGATCCGCCCCCAGGGCGTGTCGGCGACCACCGCCTGCTCGCCCGGACGGTAGGCGGCGGATTCGCGATAGCTCTCGCCCTCGCCCACCTCGACGTCGAACATGTGGATCTTGTCGTAGCGCGCCACGATCCCGCCCGCGGCGTCGATCAGGAAGCTGCGGTTGACGAAGCGCCCCTGGGGATACGCGTCCTCCGGCGGCGCCTTGAGCGCCAGCGAGCCGACCAGGATCCAGATCCCCAGCTCGGCGGCCAGCGCGCGATAGCCCGCCAGGCTCTCGTCCTCGGCCTCGGGCTTCAACACCTCGGCCTGCAGCTTGCGCGAGAAGGTCACCATGTTGGTGACCTCCGGCGTCAGGACCAGTTGCGCGCCCGCGGCCGCCGCCTCGCGGATCAGCGCCGAGGTGGCGGCCAGGTTCTGCTCGGGCACGTCCGAGGCGCAGGTCTGCACCAGGGCGGCGCGAAGGGCGGCCGGGGCGTCCATCAGGCCAGCATCGCGTCGAGCTTGCCCTCGCGATCCAGCGCAAACAGTTCGTCGCAGCCGCCCACGCCCTGACCCGCAATGAAGATCTGGGGCACCGTGCGCCGGCCCGCGGCGCGCTCCATCATCTCCTCGCGCGCACCCGACACCGAGAACACGTCGTACTCGACATAGGGGATTCCCTTCTGGTCCAGCAGCCGCTTGGCGCGCACGCAGAAACCGCAGATGGGGCTCGTGTAGATCTCGACCTGTTTCATTCCGACCCTTCGCTCTCCAGCGGCGAGAATATGGGCCCGTCGGCCTCCGGCGCAACCCGCGCGAGGCAAAGCGCGTCGACCCGCCGGGCGCCCGCGGCCCGCAACGCCGCCGCGCAGGCCGACAGCGTGGCGCCCGAGGCGTAGACGTCGTCGATCAGCAGCACCGCCGTCCCCTCGACCCGCGCCCGCCGGCGCGCGGGAACGGCGAAGGCGCCGGCCTGGTTGGCCGCCCGCGCCTCCCGGCTCAGCCCGCGCTGCATGGGCGTCGCGCGGGTGCGCGCCAGCAGGTCCGCGCAGCACGGAACTCCGGTGCGCATCGAGACCCGGCGCGCCAGCTCCGCCGACTGGTTGAAGCGACGCCTCAGCAGCCGGCGCCAGTGCAGCGGCACGGGGGCGATCACATCGGCGCGATCCAGCAGCTCGCGCCCCGCCCGGATCATCCAGGTGGCGGCGGGCCGGGCGATGTCGAGCCGGTCGCCATGCTTGAGCGCCAGCGTCAGGTCCCGCCCCACGCCTTCATACAGCACCGCCGCCCGCGCCCGGGCGAATTCCAGCCGCCGCCCGAGGCAATGGTCGCAGAACGGCGCGTCCTCGGCCCCCGACATCGGCGAGCCGCAGCGGTCGCACAGCGGATGGGCGATGAAGGTCGCCTCGCGCCAGCAGGCGGGGCAGAGCGCGTGCGCCTCCTGCACCTCCGACCGGCACCAGGTGCACTGCGGCGGATAGAGCAGGTTCGCGGCCCCCAGCGCCAGCGGCCGGGCGAGCCGTCCCGCGGCCGCGGCGGCCCATCGCAGTCGGGATCGGGGCGCCCCCCCCGCGCCGGGCGCCTCAGGCGCCTCCGCGCCGGGCGCCTGCGGCCCCCCCGCGCCGGGCGCCTGCGGTTCCTCCGTGCCGGGCGCCTCACGCGCCACGCCCGGAGCACACGCCCCCGGCGCAACGCCCACGCCGCAAGCCTCCGGCGCAACCCGCAGAGCGGTCAATTCGGGATCGGACGCAACGAGACGGGTCATCGGCGAGCCGGCCTCCTTCCCCTTGCGTCCCGATGCCAATATATCCCGGACGAGCCGCGGCGCCAGCCCGCCATTGCGCTGCAAAGGATGCATGGGAAGGAGACCCGCCCTGCCCCCGACGCCCGCCCGCCTCCGCCTCGCCGCCGCCCCGGCCGCGCCGCGATGAGCCAGCCGCCCGACCTCTCGACCGGCGCGCCCGCGCCCCAGCAGGCCCCCGCGCTCTTCGATCGCGCGCTGTGGCTGGCGCGCCGCCGCCGCCGCGCCCTGCCCCGGCCCGAGGCCGGCTTCCTGCACGAAGCCGCCCTCGAGGGCGTGCTCGACCGGATCTCGATGGTCGCCGACCGCGCGTTCCCCAACGCCGCCCTGGTCTGGCCCGGCTCGCCCGACTGGGCGCCCGCGCTCGCCGCGCACCCCCGTGTCGGGACGCTCGAGACCGCGCCCCTGACCGCGGACGAGACCCTGCCCCTCGCGCCCGAGAGCTTCGACCTCGCGGTGCTGGGCTTCACCTTCCACTGGGCCAACGACCCGGTCGGCGTGCTGATCCAGATGCGCCGGGCGCTGAAACCCGACGGCCTGCTGATCGCCTGCGGCCTTGGCGGCGCAACGCTGGCCGAGCTGCGCGACGCGCTGGCCGAGGCCGAGGTCGCGGTCACCGGCGGCCTCTCGCCCCGCATCTCGCCGATGGGCGAGCTGCGCGCCATGGGCGCCCTGCTGCAACGGGCGGGTCTGGCGATGCCCGTGGCCGACGCCGACCGCCTCGAGACGAGCTACGCCGACAGCCTCGCCCTGATGCGCGAGCTGCGCGCGATGGGCGAGGCCAACGCCCTGCACGCCCGCAACCGCGCCCCCCTGCGCCGCGAGGTGCTGGCCCGCGCCTGCGCGATCCATGCCGAGCGTCACCCGGCCGAGGGCGGCCGCGTCGCCGCGGGGTTCGAGATCGTGACCCTCACCGGCTGGGCGCCGGGCCCCGACCAGCCCCGCGCCAAACGCCCCGGCTCCGCCGTGGCCCGCCTTGCCGACGCGCTCGGCACGACGGAGCGCCCCACCGGCGAGAAGCCCGACCGCTGACCCCCGCGCCCCGGCCGCCACACGCGCCCTGGCGCCCGGCCGACCGCAGGGCGCGAGCGCCTGTTCTCCGGAGCCGTCTGTCGCTGATGCCGATCAGAGCGACTCGTCCGCAGGGGTCAGGGATCGCGAAGCGACCGGCGAAGCCGGCTTGTCCTTGACCCCTGCGGGCGAGTCGCTCAGGCATCAGGCAGCGACGGACGGCTTCGGAGGACAGGCGCGGCCTCTGTTCTCTGGTGAGTCAGGAGCTCCGCCGGAGGCGCCCGCCCCGCCCGCCCCTCGCCCGCGCCCCCACAGGCGCCCGGCAGCCAAGCCCGCCCGCAGGGCGCCTGCAGGCCCCTTCCCCCCTTCCGCGCTTGCTCCCTCGCCCCTGGCGCGGCATAGCGGCCCCGCGCGCCCCGCCGGCATTGACCCGCGCCCCGCTCCCCCTAAGTGCGGGACGCCGGGCGCCGTCGCAGGGCGCCCGATTGGAACGGAGGGGCCGATGCTCGACGCCAGCCAGATGACGAAAGCCGGAGCCGGCCGGCTCGCCCATGCGCCGGGCGACCACCCGCCCGTCCCTCGCGCGAAGATCGGCGTGATGCTGGTCAACCTCGGAACCCCGCCCGCCACCGACTACTGGTCGATGCGCAAGTACCTGTCGGAGTTCCTCTCCGACCGCCGGGTCATCGATTATTCGCCGATGTTCTGGCAACCGCTCCTGCAGCTGGTGATCCTGACCAAGCGCCCGTTCACCTCGGGCAAGGCCTACGACAGCATCTGGAACCGCGAGCGCGACGAGAGCCCGCTGCTGACCATCACCCGCGAGCAGACCGAGAAGCTCTCGGCCCGCCTCGCCGCCGAGCTCGGCGAGGGCGTCATGGTCGACTTCTGCATGCGCTACGGCGAGCCGTCGACCGCGTCCCGCATCAAGGCGATGCAGGCGGCCGGAGCCGAGAAGATCCTGTTCTTCCCCCTCTACCCCCAGTACGCCGGCGCCACCACCGGCACCGCCAACGACGCCTTCTTCCGCGCGCTGATGGAGATCGTCTGGCAGCCCGCCGCGCGCACCGTGCCGCCCTACTACGACCACCCGCTCTACATCGACGCGCTGGCGAGGTCGGTCGAGACGGCCTACGCGGGGCTCGACAGGCGCCCCGACGCGCTGGTCACCTCCTACCACGGCCTGCCCAAGCGCTACCTGGTCGAGAAGGGCGACCCCTACCACTGCCACTGCGCGGCCACCACGCGCCGCCTGCGCGAGCGGCTGGGCTTCCCCGACGAGGAGGTGGTGCTGACCTTCCAGTCGCGCTTCGGCTCCGAGGAGTGGCTGCAGCCCTACACGGTCGAGGAGGTCGCGCGCCTGGCGAAAGCCGGCAAGACGCACATCGCGGTGATGGCCCCGGCCTTCTCCTCGGACTGCGTCGAGACGCTCGAGGAGATCTCCGAGGAGATCAAGGAGAGCTTCATCCATGCCGGCGGCGAGCGCTTCGACTACATCCCCTGCCTCAACGCCTCCGAGGACCACATGACGATGATCGAGGCGATCGTGCGCAACGAGCTTCAGGGCTGGATCTGAGGGCCCGATCCGCGCCCGGCCCGGGCGCGCGACCGCAGGGGCCGCGGACCTGCCGAGCCCCTCGCCGAGCCCCTCGCCGACCCCGCAACGCCCGTCCGGTCCCCCGGGCGGGCGTTGCGCGTCGCGAGATGCGCCCTATCTGGGAGAGCGGAGAGGGACCGGATACGGGAGCGCAGACATGGAACTTTTCGCCATACCCTGGATCGTGGCCTTCGGGCTGGTGGTCTGGTGGGCCTCGGTCTGGGGCCGCAGCGTGTTCTGGGCCGTCGTCGGGGCGCTGTTCCTGACGCCGCTGGTCTGGGGCGTCGTGCTGCTGATCCTGGGCCCCGACCGCGAGACGATCGGCTAGACCGCCTCAAGGCGTCATCCCGTCCAGGGAATCCTCCCGGACGGGACGCAACTGCGGGCCGCGGCGTCGCCGGCCGCGGCTCACGTGTCGGGCCCGGCTTTCGGTCGGCCAGACGAGCGCCGCGTCGGCCCGACCGACGGGCGCGGCGCGGCGCGGACCCGACAGACCCGCCGACGGGGATCGACAGACCGGCAGGGCGGTTCCGCACCCGGATCGAGACGATCTCTCCTTGATTCTGTCCATTTTGCAGTAAAATCTTTGCTCAGCGAGCGGCCGCGCCGCGGCCCGTCGCCGTCTCCGCGCCGCGCCGCCCCTCGGCCGCGACGCCCATTTCGAGCGGCGAACGAGCCCCGCACGCGACCGCCTGCCGCCGCCGGCAAGGTCGCCCGTCTCCTGCCGACGCGCCCGCACCGGAGCCGACGGACGGAGGACGCCATGAAATTCCTGCCCACCCTCTTCCGGAACGCGATCGTCAAGGGCCAGGTCGAGCTTCGCACCCCCGATGACGAGACGATCGTCGTCAAGGGCGCCGAGCTCGGGCCCCGCGTCGCGATCCGCATCACCGACCCTGCGCTCGACTGGAAGATCCCGCTCAACCCCGAACTGTTCGGCGCCGAGGCCTTCATGGACGGCACGCTGATCGTCGAGGACGGGCCCGAGGGCGGGACCGCCTATGACCTGCTGAGCCTGCTGTTCGAGAACCAGAGCGCCTTCACCCTCTCGGGTCCGCAGGCGCTGGTGCACTGGCTCGACCGCGTGTTCCGCCGGGTGTCGCAGCACAACCCGGCCTCGCGGGCGCGCCGGAACGCCGCCCATCACTACGATCTCGGCAACGCCTTCTACCGAAGCTGGCTCGACCCCGACATGCAGTATTCCTGCGCCTATTTTCACGACGGGACCGAGAGCCTGCGCGACGCCCAGATCCTCAAGAAACGTCACATCGCGGCCAAGCTGAACCTGCAGCCCGGGCAGCGGGTGCTCGACATCGGCTGCGGCTGGGGGGGAATGGCGCTGTATCTCGCCGCGACCGCGGACGTGGAGGTCACCGGCATCACGCTCGCCGAGGAGCAGCTCGCGATCGCGCGCGCCCGGGCGAAGGCCGCCGGGCTCGAGCATCGCGCGACGTTCGAGCTCGTCGACTACCGCAACGTGACCGAGCGCTACGACCGGATCGTCTCGGTGGGGATGCTCGAGCATGTCGGCGTCGGGCACCTGGAGACCTATTTCGAGAAGGTGCGCGCCTGCCTGAAGGACGACGGCGTGGCGCTGGTCCACTCGATCTCCTCGATGAGCCCGCCGGCGGCCACGGGGCCGTTCCTGCGCAAGTATATCTTCCCCGGCGGCTACACGCCCACGCTCTCGGAATGCGCCGCGGCGACCGAGAAGGCGGAGCTGTGGATGCTCGATTGCGAGATCTGGCGGGTTCACTACGCCCGCACGCTGCGCGCCTGGCAGGAGAACTTCCAGGCGGTGCGCGCGCAGGTCGAGGAGACCCACGATCCCCGCTTCGCCCGGATGTGGGAGTTCTACCTGGCGGCCTGCGAGTGCAGCTTCGCCTACGGCTCATCGAACGTGGTGCAGCTGCAGCTGGCGCGGGAGCGGGACGCGACGCCCCTGCACCGCGACTGGATCCCCTCGGCCGCCGCCGCGCTGGCGCGCAACGAGCCCGAGGCCGTGCGCCGCATCGAGGCCGCCACCGCCCGCGTCTTTGGCGAAACGCCGGCCGAACCGGGGGAGGCGGCGGGCGACCTCTACGACGGCCCGCGCGAGGCGAGCGGCTGAGTCTCGCCGGCCCGCGCCGGGGAGCCCGGGCGGCGACGGCGCCGGGGGGGCCGCCGCTCGGAACCCGGAGACGACGAAGGGCCGCCCCGAGGAGGGGCGGCCCTGCGCGGTCCGGCCGAGGCGCGGACGGGGTCCCGGCGCCGCCCGCGGGGGCGGCGCGAGAAAGCTCAGTCGTCCTCGAGGCGCGTCACGATCACCGTGACCACCGGGCGCTTGCCCCAGCGGCGGCCGCAGACGGCGCGGACGGCGCGGGCGGCGACCTCCTCGACGTCCTTGTCGGCTCGGCGGCGCTTGGGCAGACCCTCGACCGCCTCGTCGACGGCCTCGTAGATCATCGCCTCGAGCGGGGCCGGCCAGCGGTCGTTCTGCAGGGGGCCGCCCATCACCCGGATCTCGGGGTCGGCGAGCAGCTCGCCCTTCTCGTCGACCACCAGCGCGCAGACCACGTGACCCTGACGGGCCAGCTTCAGACGCGAGCGCACGACCCCGTCCATCGCCCCGATCAGCGTGTCGCCGTCGAGATAGAGACGCCCCACGGGCACCTCGTTCAGGATCACCGGACGGTCGCCCCCGATCGCCACCATCGTGCCGTTGGGCGCCGGGATCGCGGGCACCTGCATGGTCGCGGCAAAGGCCGAATGCTCGACCAGGTGGCGATGCTCGCCGTGCATCGGCACCGCCATGCGGGGCTTGAGCGCCTCGTAGAGGACGCGCAGGTCCTCCTTGCGGGCGTGGCCCGACACGTGGATCCGCCCGGTCAGCTCGGGCGAGGCCTCGTCGACCACGTGAACCCCGCGCTCGGAGAGCTGGTTGGCAAGCTTGGCCACCCCCTGCTCGTTCCCCGGGATGGTCTTGGAGGAGAAGATCACCATGTCCCCCTTGCCCAGCCGGACCGTGGGATGGGAGCCCGACGCGATCCGCGCCAGCGCCGCCCGCCCCTCGCCCTGCGAGCCGGTGGCGAGGTAGAGGACATGCTCCTGGGGCACGTCCTTGGCCTCGTGGTCGGAGATGGTGCGGGGGAAGTCGCGCAGCTCCCCGGTCTCGACCGCGGCGGCGACCATCCGCTCCATCGCCCGGCCGACCAGCACGACCGCGCGGCCGCACTGCTCGGCGGCCACGGCGATCGAGCGCAGACGCGCGACGTTGGAGGCGAAGGTCGTCGCGGCGACCGCCCCCTTGGCCGTGCGGATCAGGTCGGCGAGCGGCTTGACCACCTCGGACTCCGAGCCGCCGTGCCCGTTGAGGAACACGTTGGTCGAGTCGCAGATCATCGCCTGCACGCCCGTCGAGCCGATGGCGCGGAACGCCTCCAGGTCGAAGGGCGCGCCGATCTGGGGATTGTCGTCGAACTTGAAGTCGCCCGTGTGCACCACCCGGCCCGAGGGGGTGTCGATCACCAGGCTGGACGCCTCGGGGATCGAGTGGGTGACGGGCTGGAAGCTGACCTTGAAGGGTCCGGCCTCGATGGTCTCGCCCACCTGCACGATGTTGAGACAGGCGGGGTCGACCCCCGCCTCCTCGAGCTTGCGGCGGATGTGCAGGCCGGTGAAGGGGCGGGCGTGGATCGGCGCCTTCAGGCGCGGCCACAGCCGTCCGAGCGCGCCGATATGGTCCTCATGCGCGTGGGTCGCGAAGATGCCCACGAGCTTGTCCGCCTGCTCGGCGATGAAGGACGGGTCGGCCATCACCAGCTCGATTCCCGGAGACGTCTCCATGTCCCCGAATCCGACGCCGCAGTCGACCATGATCCAGCGACGCTTCGCGCCCTGCCCATGGCCATATAGATACATGTTCATCCCGATCTCGCCGGCGCCGCCAAGCGCCACGAAGACCAGGTCCGATCCGTCCGACATCAAGTTAGCCTTGTCTGTTCAATTCGTGGATGGCGGCGAGGCCCCTGAGCGTCAGGTCGCCGTCCACCGCGTCGATCACGTCCGTGCCTCGCGCGAACAAAGGCGAGAGACCCCCGGTCGCGATCACCTTCATCTTGCGGCCCCGCTCGTCCATGATGCGACGGCAGAGCCCTTCGATCAGGGATACGTAGCCCCAGTAGATGCCAGACTGCATGCACGCAACCGTATTCAGCCCGATCACCTTCTCGGGCTTGGTCACATCGATCTCGGGAAGGGCGGTCGCGGCGGTCTCGAGCGCCTTCAGCGCGAGGTTCACGCCGGGCGCGATGATGCCCCCCTCATAGGCCCCGTCCGCGCCCACCACGTCGATGGTGGTGGCGGTGCCGAAGTCGATCACGATGATGTCGCCGCCATAGGTCCGCCAGGCCGAGAGCGTGTTGACCAGCCGGTCCGCGCCGACCCGGGTGCCGGGATCGACCCGGACCTCTATCCCCACCTTGGTCTCGGGCTTGCCCACCACGATGGGGCGCACGCCGAAATAGCGGTCGGCGAGCACCCGCAGGTTGAACATCGTGCCGGCCGCGGTCGACGAGATCACCACCGCGTCGATCTGGCGGGACGAGATCCCGTGATGCTCCATCAACTGGCGCAGCCAGACGAAATACTCGTCCGCGGTGCGCTTGACGTCCGTCGCGCAGCGCCAGTCGGCCAGATAGGCCGTGCCGTCATGAATCGCGAACACACTGTTGGTGTTGCCCACATCGATCGCCAGAAGCATCGCCCGGTCTCCTCCCGCTCGGCTTCGTTTCCTGTCAGGGAAAGAACACCTCCGCGGCCGCGATTCTGCGCGCGCCCTGCGGAGTGTCCAGTACCAGCCGACCGTCGGAGTCGAGGTCGGCGAAGATGCCGGTGATCGTCTCGCGCGGCAGGCGGGCGACCACCGGCTCGCCCAGGCGCGCGGCGCGGGCGAGGAAGGCGTTGCGCAGGGGCTCGAACCCCTCGGCGCGGTAACGGTCGAGCCAGTGGGCGAAGGCGGCGGCCAGCGCGTCGAAGGCGGCCTCTGGGCTCGGGACCGGCACGCCCAGGTCGGCGAAGCTGATCGGGGGAAAGGCCGCGGCCGGATCGCCGGGGGGGCGCGAGGCGAGGTTGATCCCGATCCCGACCGAGATCCACTCGGGCTGGGGGCCCTGGCCTTCGGATTCCAGCAGGATGCCGGCGATCTTGCCGCCCTCGACCAGCACGTCGTTGGGCCATTTCAGCGCCACCTGCGCGCGCGGCGCGAAGCGGCCGGCCACGTCGGCCACCGCCAGCGCCGAGACGAAGGTCAGCAGTGCGGCCGCCCTGGCGCTCATCTGCGGGCGCAGCATCAGCGTGGCGGCCATGTTGCCGCCCGGATCCTTCCAGGCGTTGCCCCGGCGGCCGCGGCCGCCGGTCTGCAGCCTGGCCATGATCCAGACCGGCCCCGGCTCTCCCGCGCGGGCTTTCGCCCGCGCGTCGTCCATGGTGGAGCCGGTCCGCTCGTGGATCTCGCGCCCGTAGCCCTCGGGCCAGCCGTCCATCTAGTGGATCAGCGAGGCGGCGGCCGCGGCGGCGGCCTCCGGAACGCCGAACAGGTTGATCAGCGGCATGCCCCCGATCCCGATCACCAGCGCCGAGGCGGCCAGCGCCACGCCGTGGGGCAGCGGCATCGTGCCGGTCAGGCCCTGGTCGACCTCGTCGAAGAACATGATCTTGACGATGCGCAGATAGTAGAAGGCGCCGATGACCGAGGCGATGGCCCCTGCGGCCACCAGCGGCACCATCCCCGCCTGCACCGCGGCCATGAACACGTAGAGCTTGCCGTAGAAGCCCACCAGCGGCGGAATGCCGGCCAGCGAGAAGAACAGCACCAGCATCGCGATGGCCGAGGCCGGACGGGTCTTCGAGAGCCCCGCGAGGTCCGAGATCTGGGTCACCGGCTTGCCGTCCCGCTCCATCGTCAGGATGAAGGCGAAGACGCCGACGTTCATGGTCACGTAGATCGCGATGTAGATCAGCAGCGAGGAGGCGCCGTCCGGCGTGCCCGCCGCGAGCCCCACCAGCGCGAAGCCCATGTGCGCGATCGAGGAATAGGCCATCAGCCGCTTGATGTTGGTCTGCCCGATCGCCGCGATGGAGCCGAGGAACATCGAGGCGACGGCGAGGAACGCCAGGATCTGCCCCCAGTCATGCGCCGCGCCGCCAAACCCGTCGTAGAGCACGCGGGCGAACAGCGCCGCCGCGGCCGCCTTGGGGGCGGTCGCGAAGAAGGCGGTCACCGGGGTCGGCGCGCCCTCGTAGACGTCGGGCGTCCACATGTGGAAGGGCACGGCCGAGATCTTGAAGGCAAGGCCCGCGCACAGGAACACCAGGCCGAACAGCAGCCCCATCGAGGTCTCGGTCGCCGCCACCTCGGCGATGGAGGCGAACTTGGTGGCCCCCGTGTAGCCGTAGACCAGCGAGGCGCCGTAGAGCAGCAGGCCCGAGCTGAGCGCACCCAGCACGAAATACTTCAGCCCGGCTTCCGTCGAGCGCAGGCTGTCGCGGCGGATCGCGGCGATCACGTAGAGCGCCAGCGACTGCAGCTCGAGCCCCATGTAGAGCACCATCAGGTCGCCGGCCGAGACCATCACCATCATGCCCAGCACCGACAGCGCGATCAGCACCGGATACTCGAAGCGCATGATCTTGTGCTTGCGCATGTAGCCGTCCGACAGCAGCAGGATGATCGCCGCGCCGAACAGGATGATCACCTTGGCGAACCGCGCGAACGGATCGTCGATGAAGGTGCCATTGAAAGCGGTGTGCGTGCCGCCGGTCAGCCCGTCGACCGCGCCCAGGATCGCCAGGAACAGGGCGGTCAGCCAGGTGATCGGTCCGGCCCACTTGTCGCCCTGCCCGTAGGCGCCCGCCATCAGCGCCGCCATCGCGAAGATCGCCAGCAGAAGCTCGGGCAGGATGACGGAAAGGTCTTGGCTCAGCATGTCAGTGCGTCCCCTGCGCGGCGGTGTCGCCGTCCCCGTGGCCGCCGTCGCCGTGGCCCCCGGCCTCGGCCCCCTCGGCGGCCTCGATCAGGGTCGGCGCCGCGTCCGCGGTCGTGATGATGCCCGTGTCCCGGGCCTCGGCCACCGCCTGGTCGACGCCGGCGACCAGGTTCTCGACCGAGGGGCCGAAGACATCTGTGATCAGGCTCGGATAGACGCCCAGCAGCAGCATGCCGACCACCAGCGGGGCGAACAGCGACTTCTCGAGCCGGGTCATGTCCTTGATCTGCTTCAGGCTCTCCTTGATCAGGTCGCCGAAGACGACCCGCCGGTAGAGCCACAGCGCGTAGCAGGCCGACAGGATCACGCCCGTCGCCGCGCCGAACGCCGCCCAGGTCGAGACCTGGTAGGTCCCCGCCATGGTCAGGAACTCGCCGATGAAGCCCGAGGTGCCCGGCAGGCCGACGTTGCCCATGGTGAACAGCATGAACACCAGCGCGAAGGCCGGCATCCGCACCGCGAGCCCGCCATAGGCCGAGATCTCACGCGTGTGCATCCGGTCGTAGATCACGCCCACCGAAAGGAACAGCGCGCCCGAGATGAAGCCGTGGCTCAGCATCTGGAAGATGGCGCCGTCGACGCCCTGCTGGTTGGCCGCGAAGATGCCCATGGTCACGAAGCCCATGTGGGCGACCGACGAATAGGCGATCAGCTTCTTCATGTCCTCCTGCATCATCGCCACCAGCGAGGTGTAGATGATCGCCACGACCGAGAGGAAGAAGACGAAGCCCGTCATCAGCTCGGACGCCACGGGGAACATCGGCAGGCTGAAGCGCAGGAAGCCGTAGCCGCCCATCTTCAGCAGGATCGCCGCCAGCACCACCGAGCCGGCCGTGGGCGCCTGAACGTGCGCGTCGGGCAGCCAGGTGTGCACCGGCCACATCGGCATCTTCACCGCAAACGAGGCGAAGAAGGCCAGCCACAGCAGGGTCTGGAAGCCGCCCAGGATCTGCCAGCCCAGGATGTCGATCGGCCCGGCCGCGAACTCATGGGCCAGCAGCGCCGGGATGTCGGAGGTGCCCGCGTCCCAGTACATCGCGATCATCGCCACCAGCATCAGCATCGAGCCGAGCAGCGTGTAGAGGAAGAACTTGAACGAGGCGTAGATGCGGTCCTTGCCCCCCCAGATGCCGATGATCAGGTACATCGGGATCAGGCCGGCCTCGAAGAACATGTAGAACAGGAACATGTCGAGCGCGCAGAACACGCCCAGCATCAGCGTCTCGAGGATCAGGAAGCAGGCCATGTATTCCTTGACCCGGCTCGTGACGCCCCAGGAGGCGCCGATCACGATCGGCATCAGGAAGGTGGTCAGCATCACGAACAGGATCGAGATCCCGTCGACGCCCATCTTGTAGGAGAGGCCCATCAGCCAGGTCCCCTCCTCCACGAACTGGAAGTCGGGGTTGGAGCTGTCGAAGCCGCCGAGGATCACGAGGCTCAGCAGGAAGGTCGCCGCGGTGGTGATCAGCGCCACCACCTTGGCGTTGAGCTGGGCGGCGGCGTCTTCGCCGCGCAGGACAAGGATAAGGACCAGCGCCCCGATCAGGGGCAGGAAGGTCACCAGCGTGAGGATGTTGTCCATCTCAGTGCGCCCCCCCGCCGACGCTCAGCCAGGTGATCAGGATCGAGATGCCGATCAGCATCACGAACGCGTAGTGGAAGACATAGCCCGACTGGGCCCGGCCCGAGAGCCGGGTGAAGAAGGGCACCACGCCCATCGCCAGCCCGTTGATGATCCCGTCGACGATGGCGCCGTCGCCCTTCTTCCACAGGGTCCTGCCGATCCACATCGCGGGCCGGACGAAGATCCAGTGATAAAGCTCGTCGAAATACCACTTGTTGAGCAGGAACTTGTAGAGGCCGTGGTGACGCTCGGCCAGCTCGCGCGGCAGCGACGGGGACTTGATGTAGAAGATCCAGGCCACCACCAGCCCGCTCAGCATCGCCACGAAGGGCGACAGCTTCACCCAGGCCGGGACATAGTGGCTGTCGTGCATGACGTGGTTGCCCTCGCCCATGAAGATGGCGGTGTTGAACCAGGCCTCGGCGCTCTCGCCCCCGATGAAGGGGTAGTAGAACGCCATGCCCGCCAGGACCGCGCCCGCCGACAGCAGGTAGAGCGGCCACATCATCACGCCCGGGCTCTCGTGCGCGTGGTCGTAATGCTTCTTGTCCCGGGTCTCGCCGAAGAAGGTCATGAACACCAGGCGCCAGGAGTAGAAGGAGGTGAAGGCGGCCGCGATCACCAGCATGGTGAAGGCGAAGCCCGCGGCGGCGTTGTGCGAGGCGAAGGCGCCCTCGATGATCGCGTCCTTGGACACGAAGCCGGCGAAGCCCACGGGCAGGTGGATCAGGTCGTAGCTGAACGGGATCCCGACGCCCGTGATCGCCAGCGTGCCCAGCGTCATGCACAGGAAGGTCACCGGGATCTTGTGGCGCAGGCCGCCGTACTTCCGCATGTCCTGCTCATGGTGCATCGCGTGGATCACCGAGCCGGCCCCGAGGAACAGCAGCGCCTTGAAGAAGGCGTGCGTGAACAGGTGGAACATCGCCGCCTGATAATAGCCCACGCCCGCGGCCACGAACATGTAGCCCAGCTGCGAACAGGTCGAATAGGCGATGACCCGCTTGATGTCGTTCTGCACCAGGCCGACGGTCGCGGCGAAGAAGGCGGTCAGCCCGCCGATGGCCACGATGAACACCTGGGTGTTCGGCGCATACTCCATCACCGGCGACATCCGGCAGACCAGGAACACGCCCGCGGTCACCATGGTGGCGGCGTGGATCAGGGCCGAGACCGGGGTCGGACCCTCCATCGCGTCGGGCAGCCAGGTGTGCAGCAGCAGCTGCGCCGACTTGCCCATCGCGCCGATGAACAGAAGGAAGCAGGCGAGCTCGGCCGCGTTCCAGTCGGTCCACAGGAAGCGGATCGAGGTCTGCGCCAGCTCCGGCGCCGCGGCGAAGATCGTGTCGAGATCGACCGAGTCCACCACGAAGAACAGCGTGAAGATGCCCAGCAGGAAGCCGAAGTCGCCCACCCGGTTGACCACGAAGGCCTTCATCGCAGCGGCGTTGGCCGAGGGCTTCTTCCACCAGAAGCCGATCAGCAGGTAGGAGGCGACGCCCACCCCTTCCCAGCCGAAGAACAGCTGCAGCAGCGTGTCGCCGGTGACCAGCGCCAGCATCGCGAAGCTGAAGAACGACAGGTACGCGAAGAACCGCGCCTTGGCCTCGTCCTCCTCCATGTAGCCCATGGAGTAGAGGTGCACGAGCGCCGAGACCGAACACACCACGACCAGCATCACCGAGGTCAGCCGGTCCAGCCGGATGCCCCAGTCCGCGACCAGGCTGCCGCTGTCGATCCAGCGCATCAGCACCAGTTTGTCGGTCTCCTCCGGCAGGGCGAAGAAGACGATCCAGGCGAAGACCGCGGCGACCATCATGATGCCGGTGGTCAGCATCATGGCGCCCTTGTCGCCCAGCATGTTCTTGCCGAAGCCGGCGAGGATCGCTCCCGCCAGCGGCCCCAGCAGGATGAAGAGCGTCAGGCTCTCGAGCATCCCTTATCCCTTCATCATGTTGACGTCCTCGACCGCGATGCTTCCGCGATTGCGGAAGAAGCAGACGAGGATGGCGAGACCGATGGCGGCCTCGGCGGCGGCGACGGTCAGCACGAACAGGGTGAACACCTGCCCCGCGAGATCGCCCAGATGCGCCGAGAACGCCACGAAGTTGATGTTGACCGCGAGCAGCATCAGCTCGATCGACATCAGAATGATGATGATGTTCTTCCGGTTGAGGAAGATTCCGAAGATGCCCGTGACGAACAGGATCGCCGCCACGGTCAGGTAATGCTCGATGCCGATGCCCGCGCTTTCCATCGTGTTCTCTTTCCCGTTCTCAGATCCGGCCGCTGGCGACGGCGACGCCCCCGCCCGCGACGGTCCTGCCCCCCGCGCTCACAGCCCCTGCCCCGGCTTGACGTCCTTGAGCTCCACGGCCTCGTGCCGCTCGCGGTAGATCTGCTTGACCACGTCCTGGCGCTTGATGCCGGCCTTGTGGCGCAGCGTCAGCACGATCGCGCCGATCATCGCCACCAGCAGCACCAGGCCCGCGAGCTGGAACAGCAGCACGTAGTCGGTGTAGACGAGCCGGCCCAGCGCGCGGGTGTTCTCCACCTGCTCGGGTATCGGGGCGACCGCGGTGCGCAGCTCCGGCGCGGCGTCGGCGAAGACCCACTGGCCGGCGACCAGACCCAGCTGGATCAGCAGCACCAGGCCGATCAGCAGCCCCACCGGAAGATAATCGGTGATCCCGGCCCGCAGCTCGGCGAAGTCGACGTCGAGCATCATCACCACGAACAGGAACAGCACCGCCACCGCGCCCACGTAGACGATGGCGAGCAGCATGGCCACGAACTCCGCCCCCACCAGGACGAACAGCCCCGAGCAGGAGAAGAAGGCCAGGATCAGCCACAGCACCGAATGGACCGGGTTGCGGGCCAGGACGGTCATCAGCCCCGCGGCGATGGCCGTGCAGGCGAAGAGGTAGAAGGCGATCGTCGCCACGGTCATGCTTGAGCGTCCTTCTCAAGAGCAGGCGGTGTCCGCAGCGGCGTCGCATGCGGAAGCGAGGCGGCGAACGCATCGCGCGCGCTGGCATGAAGCATGCCGTCCTCCTTGTAATACTCGGTCACGAGATCCGCGACCGCGGCCTCGTCGGCGAGACGTTCGGCCACCGCATCGCCGGCAGGGGCGCCCAGGCCGAGACCGCGCAGTCGCATCAGCACGCGGACCCGGAACGGAACCGTCCCGAAGCGCTTGCGCGTCTCGCTTCCCGCCAATGTGCGGTTGGCATGCGCGAGAGCGGACGCGCCGGTGGCGACGCCATAGCGCGCGTCCAGCATCGCCGGAATCCGGCTCACGTCCTCGAGCGGAACCAGGGTCTCGACGATCTGGCGCCCGTCATGGCGCACGTAATCGACCTGAGGCTGGAAATGCACCAGCCGCGGGTCGCGCCAGGGCTCCGCCCCTTCCAGCAGGCGCGCGCTCAGCTTCCTCGCCGTCCGCCGCACCAGTTCGTAGGGCAGCTGCGTGAGGTCCTTGCCCGTGCGATAGCGCAGATGCTCCGCCAGACTCGAGACGAAACGCGCGCCGGGATCGCGGACCACGGCGAAGCTGCGGTAGGCGGCGACCTTGGCATAGGCGTTGGGGAAGTGCCGGGACAGTTGTGCGAGCGGAATATGCATCAGATCGATCCGCCCCCCCCACCGGTGGTTCTCGTGGATGCCTTCAAAGGCATTCGTCTGGTCGTCGAACGGCACCAGCAGTTGCCGCAGGCTGGTGCCGGCGCACTTCGGGATGTGGATGAACGCCAGCTTGTGATGATCGCTGATGATCATGACGCCGCCTCCCGCAAGGCCGGCGTCAGCAGGCGTTCCCGCGGGCCCGCCAGGCCGAAGCCCGCCAGGGCGCCTCCGGCGCGGTCCGCGTGAAATCGATCTCCAGGTCGCAGGCGTATTCCTCGACCCGGGTGCGGTAGGCGGGGCCGTAGCCCCCCCAGGGGTAGCCCGGCCCGCCGTAGCGGCGCGACAGCGTGCCGAGGCCGCCCGGCTGGTAGGGCGGCCAGGGGCCCCAGGGATCCTCCCACGCCACCACCCGGCGCTGCGACCAGCGCAGGGAGCGGACGTCGTCCTCGATCCCCGGCGTCTCCTCGCCGGTGGTCAGCTCGGCGTCGGGGACGCCCAGGTCGCGCACGATCTCGCGCTCGCTCAGGCCCATGCGCGGGTCCATGCGCTCCTTCAGCGTGGGTTGCGGCGCGCCCGTCGAGCAGGCCGCCAGCAGCGCGGCGCCCAGGCAGGCGAGCGCGATACGGCGCAGCATCGGCCGTCTCCTTCCTTCCCCCCAGGTGATCGCCACACGTCATGCCCCTGCCTCCCCCGCTCAGCGATAGGGGGCGTCGAGCTCGAGGTTGCGGGCGATCTCCCGCTCCCACCGCTCGCCGTTCGCCAGCAGCTTGTCCTTGTTGTAGAACAGCTCCTCGCGGGTTTCGGTCGCGAACTCGAAGTTCGGCCCCTCGACGATGGCGTCCACCGGGCAGGCTTCCTGGCAGAAGCCGCAGTAGATGCACTTCGTCATGTCGATGTCGTAGCGCGTGGTCCGGCGCGAGCCGTCCTCGCGCGGTTCGGCCTCGATGGTGATCGCCTGGGCGGGGCAGATCGCCTCGCACAGCTTGCAGGCGATGCAGCGTTCCTCGCCGTTGGGATAGCGGCGCAGGGCGTGTTCGCCACGGAAGCGGGGGCTCAGCGGCCCCTTCTCGAACGGGTAGTTCAGGGTCGCCTTGGGCTTGAAGAAGTACTTGAAGCCCAGCCGGAAGCCCCCGATGAAATCGGCGAGCACGAAGTAGCGTGCGGCGCGGGCGGCGGTGAAAGCCATCGTCGGTTTCTCCTTACCAGCGGGCGTAGCCGGGGACGCCGTACTGCGCGAGCCCGGCGGCGATGACCACCCAGCCCAGCGACAGCGGCAGGAACACCTTCCAGCCGATGCGCATCAGCTGGTCGTAGCGGAAGCGAGGCACGACCGCCTTCACCATGGCGAACATGAAGAAGAAGAACACGGTCTTGAGCGTGAACCAGAAGATGCCGTCCGGCAGACCCGGGATCGGCGAGAGCCAGCCCCCGAAGAACAGCGTCGTCATCAGCGCGCACATCAGCGTGATCGCCATGTACTCGCCGATCATGAACAGCAGGTAGGGCGTGGAGCTGTATTCCACCTGGTAGCCCGCCACCAGCTCCGACTCCGCCTCGGGCAGGTCGAAGGGGGGGCGGTTGGTCTCGGCCAGGGCGGAGATGAAGAACATGATCATCACCGGGAAATGCGGCAGCCAGTACCAGGAGAACAGGCCGTAGGCGCCGTCCTGAGCTTCCACGATCCGGGTCAGGTTCAGCGAGCCGGTGGTGATCAGCACGCCCACGATGATCAGGCCGATCGAGACCTCGTAGGAGATCATCTGCGCGGCCGAGCGCAGGCCCCCCAGGAACGGGTATTTCGAGTTCGACGCCCAGCCGCCCATGATCACGCCGTAGACCTCGAGCGAGGACACGGCGAAGATGAACAGGATGCCGACGTTGATGTCCGAGACCACCCAGCCCGCGTTGAACGGCACCACCGCCCAGGCCACGGTCGCCAGCACGAAGGAGACCAGCGGCGCGAGGAAGAACACGGTCTTGTCCGCGCCGGCGGGGACCACGATCTCCTTCATCGCGAACTTCAGGAAGTCCGCGAAGCTCTGCAGCAGGCCGAACGGCCCCACCACGTTGATCGATCGGCGAAGCTGCACCGCGCCCCAGACCTTGCGGTCCATCCACAGAAGGAAGGCGAGCGAGACGAGAAGGCAGACCGTCACCACCAGGCACTGAAGCGCGATGATCAGGCCCGGAAGGGCGTAGGAGGTCCAGAAGCCGGCGTCTTCCATCGTCACGTTCACTCCGCGGCCATCGGCTGCGCTTCACGGTCCGCCTTGAGCCGGGAGAGCTCGGCCATGACGGTGGAGGCGCGCTGGATCGGGTTGGTCAGGTAATGGTCCGCGACCGGGGCGATGAAGGCCGCGTCGTCGATGTCCCCGGCGGGAAGCGCCGGGCCCTCGTTGACGGGCACCTCGTCGATCAGGCCCAGGTGGGGGACCGCCTCGAACATCTTGGCGCGCAGCGCCGAGAGGCTGTCGAAGGGCAGCGTCTTGCCGAGCGTCGCCGAGAGGGCGCGCAGGATCGCCCAGTTCTCGCGCGCGTCGCCCGGGGGGAAGCCGCAGCGGTTGGCCATCTGCGGACGGCCTTCCATGTTCACGAAGATCCCGGACTCCTCGGTCCAGGCGGCGCCGGGCAGGATCACGTCGGCGCGATGCGCGCCGCGGTCGCCGTGGCTGCCCTGGTAGACCACGAAGGGGCCGGCGGGGATGTCGCCCTCGTCGGCGCCGAGGTTGAAGACCACGTCGGCCTTGAGCGCCGCCTGCACCCCGCCCTCGGCGACGCAGCCAAGGTCGAGCGCGCCGACGCGGCTGGCCGCCGTGTGCAGGATCAGCAGGCCGCTCTGGGTCTTCGCGCAGATCTCCTGCGCCATCGCCAGGATCGAGAGCCCGTCGGCGCGGGCGAGCGCGCCCTGCCCGACCACCACGACCGTGTTCAGGGCGTGGTTCTCCTCGGCGTTGTCCATCTCGAGGATCTCGGTCAGGGCGGCCTTGCCCTCTCCGGCGTGATGGACGTCGTAGGTCAGGTCGTTGCGCGCGCCGATCCGCCCGATGGTGGCGCCGTTCAGCCAGGCCTTGCGGATGCGCGCGTTCAGCACCGGCGCCTCGCCGCGCGGGTCGACGCCCACCAGCAGGATGCGGTCCGCGGTCTCCAGATCCTCGATGGTCGCGGTGCCGGCGTAGGCCGCGCGGTTGTCGGCGGGCAGCATGGCGCCGTTCAGGCGGCTCTCGACCACCCCGCCCAGGCTCTCGACCAGCGACTTCAGCGCGAAGGCGGACTCGGTGGAGGCGAGGTCGCCGACCAGGCCCGCGACGGTCTTGTCCCTGGCGGCCGCTGCGATCGCCTCGAACGCTTCGGTCCAGGTGGCGGGCTTCAGCTTGCCGTCCACGCGCACGAAGGGCCGGTCGAGGCGCTGGCGGCGCAGCCCGTCCCACACGAAGCGGGAGCGGTCGGCGAGCCACTCCTCGTTCACTCCGTCATGGTTGCGGGGCAGGATCCGCATCACCTCGCGCCCGCGCACGTCGACCCGGATGTTGGAGCCGAGCCCGTCCATCACGTCGATGGTCTCGGTCTTCTTCAGCTCCCACGGACGGGCGGTGAAGGCGTAGGGCTTGGAGGTCAGCGCGCCGACCGGGCACAGGTCGATGACGTTGCCCTGCAGTTCCGAGGTCAGGGTCTGGGCGAGGTAATTGGTGATCTCGCTGTCCTCGCCGCGGCCGGTCTGGCCCATCTCGGGGACGCCCGCGACCTCGGTGATGAAGCGCACGCAGCGGGTGCACGAGATGCAGCGGGTCATGCAGGTGCCGACCAGCGGGCCGAGGTCCATGTCGACCGCCGCGCGCTTGGGCTCGCGGTAGCGGGAGAAGTCGACGCCGTAGGCCATCGCCTGGTCCTGCAGGTCGCACTCGCCGCCCTGGTCGCAGATCGGACAGTCGAGGGGGTGGTTGATGAGCAGGAACTCCATCACCCCTTCGCGGGCCTTCTTGACCATCGGCGTGTTGGTGAACACCTCCGGCGCCTGGCCTTCCGGCCCCGGGCGCAGGTCGCGCACCTGCATGGCGCAGGAGGCGGCGGGCTTGGGCGGGCCGCCCTTCACCTCCACGAGGCACATGCGGCAGTTGCCGGCGATCGACAGGCGCTCGTGATAGCAGAAGCGCGGGATCTCCACCCCGGCCTCTTCACAGGCCTGCAGGATGGTCATCGCGCCGTCGACCTCGATCTCCTGGCCGTCGATGCTGATTTTCTTGAGGTCGCTCATGCCGCCTCCGCCGCTCCGCGGCCCCGGGATTTCCAGAGCTGCGCCTGTTCCAGATGAGTCCAGCCGAACGCTTCGTCCGTGTCGCCCTCGGCTTCGAGACGACGCAGACGGGCGACGCCCTCCTCGACCGAGGGGCGATGGCCGACCGGCACCCACCACATCACCAGCCGCGGGGTCGCCCACGGCTCGAACCACTCAGGACCGCGGGCGTAGAAGCGCCCGTGCACGGTCCTGAACACGAAATGCTCCAGCGCCTCGACGCTCTCCCACACCGAGAGGGCGGAGGCGATGCGCGTATCGCCGCCCAGCGGCCCCTGGGGGTCGAGCTGCGCCTGCTCCATGCCCGCGTCGTCGAGACGCCACACGAAGCCCGCGCTGCGCTCCCCCACCGCGTTCACCCGGTCGAGCGCATCCCTGAAGGGGGCGACCCGCGGGTCCTCCCAGTCATGGAGCAGCCGGCCCAGGTTGAAGGCGGCGATATGATGGGCGGCGGGCTGCATCACTCGGCGGCCACCGCGGCGCTGACGCGGCCGGTCTTCCTGGCCTTGATCCGATCCTCGATCTCGTCGCGGAAGTGACGGATCAGGCCCTGGATCGGCCAGGCGGCGGCGTCGCCGAGCGCGCAGATGGTGTGGCCCTCGACCTGCTTGGTCACGTCGAGGAGCATGTCGATCTCCTCGATCTCGGCGTCGCCGGTCACCAGGCGATCCATCACGCGCATCATCCAGCCGGTGCCCTCGCGGCAGGGCGTGCACTGGCCGCAGCTCTCATGCTTGAAGAACTTGGTCAGGCGCCAGACGGCCTTGATCACGTCGGTCTGCTGGTCGATGACAATGGCGCAGGCGGTGCCGAAGCTGGATTTCAGCTCCCGCATGCCGTCGTAGTCCATGATCGCGCCCTCGGCCTGGCTGGCCGGGATGATCGGGCAGGAGGCGCCGCCGGGGATCACCGCCTTGAGGTTCTTCCACCCGCCGCGGATGCCGCCGCCGTGCTTGTCGACCAGCTCGCGGAAGGGGATCGACATCGCCTCTTCCACCACGCAGGGGTGGTTCACGTGGCCGGTCAGGCCGAACAGCTTGGTCCCGGAGTTGTTCTGGCGGCCGAAGCCCGCGAACCACTCGCCGCCGCGGCGCAGGATGGTGGGGGCCACCGCGATGGACTCGACGTTGTTCACCGTCGTCGGGCAGCCGTAGAGGCCGGTGTTCGCCGGGAACGGCGGCTTCAGCCGCGGCATGCCCTTCTTGCCCTCGAGGCTCTCGAGCAGCGCGGTCTCCTCGCCGCAGATATAGGCGCCGGCGCCGTGGTGGACGTAGACGTCAAAGCCCCAGCCGTGGGCGTCGGGGCCGAGCAGGCCGGCGTCGTAGCACTCGTCGATGGCCGACTGCAGCGCCTCGCGCTCACGGATGAACTCGCCGCGGATGTAGATGTAGGCGGCGTGCGCGCTCATCGCGAAGCCGGCGATCACGCAGCCCTCGATCAGGGTGTGCGGATCGTGGCGCATGATCTCGCGATCCTTGCAGGTCGCGGGCTCGGATTCGTCGGCGTTGACCACCAGGTAGTGCGGGCGGCCGTCGGATTCCTTGGGCATGAAGGACCACTTCAGCCCGGTGGGGAAGCCCGCGCCGCCGCGGCCGCGCAGGCCGGACTTCTTCATCTCGTCGATGATCGCGTCGCGGCCCCGGGCGAGGATGTCCGCCGTGCCGTCCCAGCAGCCGCGAGCCTGCGCGCCCTTCAGCGTGCGGTCGCGCATCCCGTAGATGTTCGTGAAGATCCGGTCTTCGTCCCGCAGCATTTGCGTCACTCCTTATCGGCGCGCTGACGGCGCCAGACCAGAAACAGGGTCAGCAGCGCCCAGCCGAGCGCAGCCAGACACAGCATGTCGAGCAGGATGGCGAAGCGGGGCGCCAGGCCCAGCTCGCCGCCCAGCAGGCTCAGCCCGAGCCACAGCAGCATCGCCGCGGCGATGACGATGCTCGCCAGCCGCGTCTGCGCCCTGTCCCGTTCCGGCTGTTCGGCCACGCGCGTCACCTCTTTCGCCCCGTCCCAGATCCTGTCCTGCGTCTGAGCCCGGGCCCGTCAGTCCCGGCTCTCGCCATGGGTGTCGTTGTGGTCGGGCTCGCGCTCGGCCACCTCTTCCTCCGCCAGCCTGGCGGCCGCCGCGCGCCAGTCGTCGCGCGTCGGGCGGCCCGCGGCGCCGGGGATCTCCCGCTCGACCCAGGCCACCTCGGCGTCGCTCCACTGGGCGATCTGGCTGAAGTGGAACACCCCGTTCTCGTTCAGCCGGGTCTCGATCGCCGGGCCGATGCCCGGGATCCGCTGCAGGTCGTCGGGCTTGCCCTCGACCGCCTCGGCGAGGGACTGGGGCTGCATCGCCTCGAGCTCCTCCGAGCCTTCGGGGCGATCCTCATGATGATGCTCGGAGCCGGGTTCGGGCTGCGGCGGGGGGGCGCTGCGCTGGGGCGCGTCCTGCGCCTTCTCCGGCGCGGGCGAGGCCATGTCGGAGTTGATCATCGAGGCGTCGGCCACCGGCTCGGTCCCCTGGATGCGGGTCTGCCCGTCCTCGAGCGCCACGGCGAGCTGCACCGAGGCGTTGCGGCTGTTGCGGTCCTCCCCCTGCGGGATGATCAGCGAGGTCAGCCCGCCCTTGGGCTCGGAGGCGTAGCGCCCGCCCTGGGGGCCCGGCGTGGGGACGCGGCCGGCGGCGAGCTCGTCGAGGATCTCGGCGAAACGCTCGGTGGTCAGGTCCTCGTAGAAGTCCTTGCCGATCTGGACCATGGGGGCGTTGGCGCAGGCGCCGAGGCACTCGACCTCCTCCCACGAGAACATCCCCTCGCGGTAGGGCGTATGCGCCTTGGGGCCGATCTTCTCCTTGCACACCGAGATCAGATCCTCGGCGCCGCAGATCATGCAGGTCGTGGTGCCGCAGACCTGCACGTTGTAGCGGCCAACCGGGGACATCTGGAACATGAAGTAGAAGGACGCCACTTCCAGAACCCGGATGTTGGCGAGCCCCAGCATCTTTGCGACCGTCTCGATGATCGGACGGGAGATCCAGCCCTCCTGCTCCTGGGCGCGCCACAGGAGCGGGATCACGGCCGAGGCCTGACGCCCTTCGGGGTACTTGGCGATCTGCGTCTTCGCCCATTCCAGGTTCGCCTCGGTGAAGGCGAAGCTCTCGGGCTGTTCGTGGTGCAGGCGGCGCAGCATCAGTGAATTTCCGTGGTGGCGATTTCAGTTACGCAGACGCCGAGGCGCCCGTGCGCGGCCCGACCCGGTTCCGGCTGGCGGGAGGCGACGCTCATCGGTCGACCTCCCCGAACACGATGTCGAGCGAGCCGAGGATGGCCGAGACGTCGGCCAGCTGGTGGCCCTTGCAGATGTGGTCCATCGCGGCGAGGTGCGGATAGCCCGGCGCGCGCAGCTTGGCGCGGTAGGGCTTGTTGCCGCCGTCCGAGACCAGGTAGACGCCGAATTCGCCCTTGGGCGCCTCGACCGCGGCGTAGACTTCGCCCGCGGGGACGTGGAACCCCTCGGTATACAGCTTGAAGTGATGGATCAGCGCTTCCATCGAGGTCTTCATGTCGGCCCGCGACGGCGGCGAGAGCTTGCCGCGGTGCATCACCGGCTCGCCCTTGCACTTGTCGAGCTTCTCGATGCACTGGCGCATGATCTTCACGCTCTCGCGCATCTCCTCGACGCGGCAGAGATAGCGGTCGTAGCAGTCCCCGTTCTTGCCCACAGGGATCTGGAACTCCATCTCGTCGTAGCACTCGTAGGGCTGCGCCCGGCGCAGGTCCCAGGCCATGCCCGAGCCGCGCACCATCACCCCCGAGAACCCCCAGGCCAGCGCCTCCTCCTTGGAGATCACGGCGATGTCGACGTTGCGCTGCTTGAAGATGCGGTTGTCGGTGAGCAGCCCCTCGAGGTCGTCGACGATCTCGAGGAACGGGTCGCACCAGTCCCAGATGTCCTGGAGAAGCTGCTGGGGCAGGTCCTGGTGGACGCCGCCGGGGCGAAAATAGGCCGCGTGCAGACGGGCGCCGCAGGCCCGCTCATAGAAGACCATCAGCTTCTCGCGCTCCTCGAAGCCCCAGAGCGGGGGCGTCAGGGCGCCCACGTCCATGGCCTGCGTGGTCACGTTCAGCAGGTGGTTGAGGATGCGGCCGATCTCGCAGAACAGCACCCGGATCAGCTGGCCCCGGCGCGGGATCTCGACGCCGACCAGCTTCTCGATGGCCAGGCACCAGGCGTGCTCCTGGTTCATCGGCGCCACGTAGTCGAGCCGGTCGAAATACGGCAGGTTCTGCAGGTAGGTGCGGCTCTCCATCAGCTTCTCGGTGCCGCGATGGAGGAGGCCGATGTGGGGATCCGTCCGCTCGACGATCTCGCCGTCAAGCTCGAGCACCATGCGCAGCACGCCGTGGGCGGCCGGGTGCTGGGGCCCGAAGTTCAGGTTGAAGTTGCGGATCCGCTGCTCGGTCGTCTGGAAATCGGAGCCGTCCATGTCAGAGGTTCTCCCTTGCCGGGCCGCGGAAGGCCATGACCCACAGCAGAATGATCGAGACCGGCGGGAACAGCGCGAACAGCGCCAGCCACGACGGCATGCCCGAGCGGGGCAGCAGCTTCCAGAACGGAACCACCACCAGGGCCGCGCCGATCAGCCAGACCAGCCAGCCGCTGAGGCCGAAGGCGAAATAATGGGCCTCGCCCTGCATCACTTCGCCCCCGCCTTGTCGTCGCCGGGCAGGATGTACTCGGCGCCTTCCCAGGGGCTCATGAAGTCGAACTGGCGGTAGTCCTGGGTCAGCTTGACGGGTTCGTAGACCACGCGCTTGGCGGCCTCGTCGTAACGGACCTCGACATAGCCGGTGGTCGGGAAGTCCTTGCGCAGCGGATGGCCGCGGAAGCCGTAGTCGGTCAGGATCCGGCGCAGGTCGGGGTGGCCCGAGAAGTAGACGCCGTACATGTCGAAGGTCTCCCGCTCGAACCAGTTGGCCGAGGGGTGCAGGGTCACGATCGAGGGGACGATCTCGTCCTCGCGCACATGGACCTTCAGACGGATGCGCAGGTTCTGGCGCATCGACAGGAAGTGGTAGACGACGTCGAAGCGCTGCTCGCGCGCCGGCCAGTCGACGCCGCAGATGTCGATCAGCGTGGTGAACTGGCAGGCCGGGTCGTCGCGCAGGAACTTCACCGCCTCGGGCAGCTTGTCGAGCGCCACGATCACCGCGAGCTCGCCCCCCGAGACGGAATGGGACACGACCGCCTCGGGCAGCCGGGCTTCCATCAGGGCGGCGATTTCGGCGAGGGCTTCTGACATCGTTCGGGGATCTCCTGGCTCGGCGGCTGGGGTCCGCCCGCGATCAGCGGGCGATCACCCCCGTGCGCCGGATCTTCCGTTGCAGCTGAAGGATGCCGTAGAGCAGCGCCTCGGCGGTGGGCGGGCAGCCCGGGACGTAGATGTCGACCGGAACCACCCGGTCGCAGCCGCGCACCACGGAGTAGGAATAGTGGTAGTAGCCCCCGCCGTTGGCGCAGGAGCCCATCGAGATCACGTAGCGCGGCTCCGGCATCTGGTCGTAGACCTTGCGCAGCGCCGGCGCCATCTTGTTGGTCAGCGTGCCCGCCACGATCATCACGTCGGACTGGCGCGGCGAGGCGCGGGGCGCGAAGCCGAACCGCTCGACGTCGTAGCGCGGCATCGAGGTCTGCATCATCTCGACCGCGCAGCATGCGAGCCCGAAGGTCATCCAGAACAGCGAGCCGGTGCGCGCCCAGTTGATCAGATCGTCGGCGGTGGTGAGCAGAAAGCCCTTGTCCGCCAGCTCGTCCGACAGGTTGCGCGCGAAGATGTCCTTGTCGGCGCCGGCGGTGGCCGGCTGATACGTCGAGGCCTGGGCGGCGGGGGCGTATTCGCCCTGGGGGCCGGAGGTCTTGGCCTCGGTCCCCTGGCCGGTCGGGGTCACTCCCATTCCAGGGCTCCCTTCTTCCACTCATAGGCGAAGCCGATGGTCAGGACCGCGAGGAACACCATCATCGACCAGAAGCCGAACAGCCCGATGTCCTGGAAGGCGACCGCCCAGGGGAACAGGAAGGCCACCTCGAGATCGAAGATGATGAACAGGATCGAGACCAGGTAGAAGCGCACGTCGAACTTCATGCGCGCGTCGTCGAAGGCGTTGAAGCCGCATTCGTAGGCCGAGATCTTCTCCGGATCCGGTTTGCGCACGGCGAGCACGACCGCCGCGAGGATCAGCACCAGGCCGAGCCCGATCGCCAGAGCGAGGAAGATCAGGATCGGAAGGTATTCACGGAGCAGGTCTTCCATGGGCCCTCCCGCTGGCCGTCCGGGAAGGCGCCGACCTCGGCGCGCCCTCGGCCTTCAGAGACGCGCCACGTCTATCGCCGCGCCGCGGGGCAGTCAACAAAGGGCGGCCCGAAGAAAGCGGCGGATTTGGTGCGGCGAATCCGGCAGATCGGGGCAGGCGCGAGGGCAAGTGGCTGATCGCGCGCGCGAATCGACGGCACGCAACCGCATGCAACTGCATACGGGCGATTTGCTGCGCCGCGGAAGAATCGCGAACGTCGCCAGATCGCCGCCGGGCGCGGGGCGGGAGTCGTCCCGCGCGCGCCTGTTCCGCCGCGATACACGGAGCGATACAGGCCAAGGGGTTGAGAATGCGTTTCGATCCCGAGACGCGGTCGCTTTCGCGAAGAAAGTTCATGGTCCGGGATCAGGTCCCGCCGTCCTCGCGGGACCGGGTGTTCCGGTCCCGCGGGAGGCGTGGGCGGCGATGGCGCGGTTGACGGGGCTCGAACCCGCGACCCCCGGCGTGACAGGCCGGTACTCTAACCAACTGAGCTACAACCGCAGCCGCCGTCCCGGTCTCGCCGGGAGTGGGCGGTTGATATTCGGCCCGGCCGGGGGCGTCAATACCCCTTCGCGCGGAAAATTCGACGAAACCCGCCTGCCGTCGCGGCGGGTTTCCGCCGCCGGCCCGCGCCCCATATGATGGGCCCCGACCGCGCGCCCGCGCGCTTCTTCTCACGCCGCCCCACGGGAGACCCGCATGCTCCGCACGCTCCTCGCCGCCTTCGCCCAGCCCGAGCCCCCCGAGCGGCTGGACACCGAGGACGCGCGCCTGGCGCTCGCGGCCCTGATGGTGCGCGCGGCCCGGGCCGACGACATGTACGAGGCGAGCGAGCGGACCGAGATCCTGGCGCGCCTCGCCCGGCGCCACGCCCTGCCCGAGGCGCAGGCCCTCGCCCTGCTCGAAGAGGCCGAGGCGCTCGAGGCCGAGGCCCCCGACACCGTCCGCTTCACCCGCCTGCTCAAGCAGGCCGTCCCCTACGAGGACCGCACGGAGGTGATCGAGGCGCTGTGGGCCGTGGCGCTCGCCGACGGCGCCCGCGCGCCCGAGGAGGACGCCTTTCTGCGCCAGCTCGCCCCCCTGCTCGGCGTCTCCGACCAGGACAGCGCGCTGGCCCGCCATCGCGCCGCGCGCGACTGACCCGCAAGCGGGGGGCGCGGGCGACCGGCCGGCGCGGGGCGCGCGGGTGACCCGCCGCGGGGACCCTGCCCCGCTCGCGGTTGCAAAACCCCCCGCCGCGCCGCAGGCTCCGCTGCGATCCCCGCCTCTCCTCCTGCCGGAGCCACCGATGACCCATCCCGCCCTTCCCGCCGTGCTCGAGCAACTCGACCAGGATCTCGACGCCGGGCTCGAGCGGCTGTTCCACCTGCTGCGCTTCCCCTCCATCTCGACCGATCCGGCCTACAAGGGCGACTGCGCCGCCGCGGCCGAGTGGCTGGCCGAAGAGCTCAACGGCCTGGGCTTCAAGGCCGAGGTTCGCCCCACCCCCGGCCACGCCATGGTGGTCGCCCATGGCGACGCCATCGCCGAGGACGGCGCCGAGGGCCCCACCCTGCTGTTCTACGGCCACTACGACGTGCAGCCCGTCGACCCGCTGCACCTGTGGGACTCCGAGCCCTTCGACCCGAAGATCGAGACCCTGCCCGACGGACGAAAGGTGATCCGCGCGCGCGGCGCCTCGGACGACAAGGGCCAGCTGATGACCTTCGTCGAGGCCTGCCGCGCCTGGGTGACGGCCCATGGCAGGCTGCCCGCCAAGGTCTCGATCCTGTTCGAGGGCGAGGAGGAATCCGGCTCGCCGAACCTTGTCCCCTTCCTCAAGGACAACGCCCAGGAGCTCTCGCGCGACATCGCCCTGATCTGCGACACGGGCATGTTCGGGCCGATGCAGCCCGGCATCACCACCATGCTGCGCGGGCTGGTGGGCGAGCAGATCACGATCAAGGCCGCCAGCCGCGACCTGCATTCGGGCATGTACGGCTCGGCCGCGGCCAACCCGATCCGGGTGCTGGCGCGCATCCTCGCCTCGCTGCACGACGATCAGGGCCGGGTGCAGATCCCCGGCTTCTACGACGACGTCGACGAGCTGCCCGAGGAGATACGCGCCCAGTGGCAGGCCCTGCCCTTCTCGGCCAAGGACTTCCTGGGCGAGGTCGGCCTGAGCCATCCCGCCGGCGAGCAGGACCGCTCGGCCCTCGAGATGATCTGGTCGCGCCCGACCTGCGAGTTCAACGGCATTTCGGGAGGCTACGAGGGCGAGGGCTTCAAGACGGTGATCCCCGCGGAGGCCTTCGCCAAGGTCTCCTGTCGCCTGGTCAGCCGCCAGGACCCCGAGAAGATCCGCGCGTCGCTTCGCGCCTTCGTCGAGGCCCAGCTGCCCGAGGACTGCACGGTCGAGTGGCATCCCCACGGCGGCGCCGGCGCCACGGTGATGGACTTCTCGACGGCCCCCTTCGCCGCCGCGCGCGAGGCGCTGTCGGATGAGTGGTCCAAGCCCGCGGCCTTCATCGGCTCGGGCGGCTCGATCCCCGTGGCCGGGCATTTCCAGACGCTGCTGAACATGCCCGCGATGCTGATCGGCTTTGGTCTGGACGACGACCGCATCCACTCGCCCAACGAGAAATACGACCTGGAGAGCTTCCGCAAGGGCGCCCGCGCCTGGGCGCGGATCCTCGCCAAACTGGCCGAGAAGGGCTGAGGCCCGCCATCGCGGGACCGAGCGGCCCGCACAGGCCGCGACCGAGAGCGCCCCGGGACCTTCCCGGGGCGTTTCGCGTTCCCGGCGGGCGCGGGGCCTCGGATGCGGGGGGCCTTGCCTTCGACCGGCGCGGGGACAGGCGCAGGGCATGGCGCCGAACTTCCCAGGCCGGGACCGCTCGCGAGCCGGCGAGGCGCGCTTCGTCCCCCGCGTTCAGTGTCCCCGGCGTTCAGTGTCCCCGGCGGCGCCCCCTGCGGCGGGCGGTTGCGGTCTCCGCCGCGGCGACGCCTTCGGCCAGCACGGCGGTCATCGGGTGCTCCGGCGCCTCTGCGGCATAGCGGGCATGCAGGGCGCGAACCGCCTCCGCGTCGCCCTCGGCCTCGCTCCGCCCGAGCGCCCAGTCGAAGAAGATCGCGCGACAGGCGACCGGGTCGATGCCGGGCATCCGGTAGGCCTCGGCGATCAGGTCGCGAGGATCGAGCGGATCGGCGGCGGGGCGAGGCTGGCCCATGGACGGCTCCTGTCAGGGCGGAGGCGCCGCGCGCCTCGTGCCAGACTTCCCTAGCCGCCCCGCCGCCCGCCCTGCAACAGCGGACGCGACGGCGCATGTCGTGACCCCCGCGTTCTCCTCCGAACGGAGCCAGACTCCGGCCCACGAGAGGGGCTCGGATATGAAGCGAAGCAGGTTCGGCGAGGAGCAGATGATCGGCGTGCCGAAGGCGCATCAGGCCGGAGCCGCGGTGGCCGACCTGTGCCGGAAGCACGGGATGTCTTCGGCGACGTTCTGCGCGTGGAAGGCGCGGTTCGGCGGGCTGGAGGGTGAGGCGGATCAGGCGGCCTTCCAGTGGAAGGACGCCCCGCCGAATGATGCGAAGAAGCCGAAGGGCCTCGAGGACGAGACCGCCCGCCCCAAGCGGCTGCTGGCCGACGCGATGCTGGACAATGCAGGTCTGAACGACCTGCTCTCGCGAAAATGGTGACGCTCGCCGCCAGACGCGGCGCGGTCGCACATCTGGTGGAGGCCCCCGGGATGAGCGAGCGTCGGCGTTCCGGGTGATCGGCCCCGATCGGTCGAGCCTGCGCGGTGAAGCCATACGGCCGTAAGACGGCGACCTGAGGGCCCGGCTGAGAGAGCTGGCGCAGGAACGACGACGCTTCGGCTGTCGCCGCCTGCACGTGCTGCTGCGGCGGGAGGGCGTCGCGATGAACCGCAAGCGCGTTCAGCGCATCGACGTCGAAGAGAAGCTTCATGTCCGCCGTCGCGGCGACCGGACGAGGGCCCAGGGGACCCGCGCCTCCATGGCTGTCCCCGATGTGCCGAACGCCCGTTGATCGCTGGACGAGCGTCGCATGATCAGATGACCGACGGGCGGCGGTTCCGGCTGCCGGGGGTCGTCGACGACTGCCCCCGCGAATGCCTGGCGCTGGTTCCCGACACCTCGCTCTCGGGCGTCAGGGTCGCGCAGGAGCTGGATGCCATCGCCGCTCATCGAGGCCGCCCGACGGCCATCGTCAGCGACACCCGAACCGACTTCGCCTCGAACGCGATCCTCGCCCGGGCGGTCGACCGGGGCGTGGCCTGGGAATACATCCCCCCGGGAAAGCCGGTCCGAAACGCCTTCGCCGAAAGCTTCAACGGGCCGCTCAGGGACGAGCGTCTCAACGAGACGCTGTTCCGCTCCATCCGCAACGCCCGTCTGATCCTCGAAGCCTGGCGGCGCGACTTCAACGCCTGCCGTCCGCATTCGAGGCTGGGCTGGCTCACTCCCGATGACCATGCCCGCCGCCTCCGGGGCGAGCTTGAAGCCGACGGCCAGAAGCCGTCAGATCAGCCTCGGATTCCGGTTCCGTCTGGATGAGGCGGGGCGGCGCGGCGCCGGATTTTCAGCTTCGAGCGTCCCGTCCTCAGAGGTCTGAGCAGGGTTCGGCGCACAGTCCGGGAAACTCCAATCTCTGGCGGTCCGGAGCAGGGGCTCAGAGCAGACATGACCCTCCTTGCGCTTCCATGGGGGATGTCATGCGACGCGCCTCGCGGGCCGGGATTCCGTCCGCCCGCCGACCTTGAAGAAGTCCAGCTGTGTTTGCAGTTCGCGCGCCCGCTCGGCGAGCCTTGCTGCGGCGCGGGCGTTCTCCTCGGCCAGAGCCGAGCTTCGCTGCGTGGTCTCGTCCATGTGCGCCACGGCGTCGGTGATCTGCTGCACGCCGCCGGCCTGTTCGCGGCTGGCGCCGTCGATGTTGCGGGTCGACTCGGCGAAGTCCACCGCAGCCGCAGTCAGTTCCTTGAGCAAGACCCCGGTCTCGCCGACAAGATTCACGCCCTCCCGGACGTCGGCGCCGCTCTTCTCGATCACGTCGCGGATGTCGGTCGAGGCGACCGAGGCGCGATGGGCCAGGTCCCGGACCTCCTTGGCCACGACCGCGAACCCCTTTCCGGCCTCGCCGGCGCGAGCCGCCTCGACCGCGGCGTTCAGGGCCAGGAGGTTGGTCTGGAAGGCGATCGAGTCGATCAGCGAAGCGAAGGCGCCGATCTCGCCGGCGTTTCGGTCGATCTTGGTCATCGCCTCCGCCGTGCGGGAAACGACCTTCTCGCCTTGCTGGGCGCGCGCCGAGGATCGGCTCGCGGCTTCGGCCATGTGCGCGGCGGTGGCGGCGTTGGTCTGCACTGTCGCCGACATCTCCTCCATGGTGGCCGAAGTCTCCTCGAGCGTCGCGGCCTGGGCGGTGGCGCGCATCGACATGTCCTCGGCGCCCTGTGAAATCGCGTTGGTGTCCATCGCGATCCCCTCGCCGGCGTCGCGGATGGCGTTCACGATGGTCGACAGGTGTTCGAGGGTCTGGTCGACGTTGACCTTCAGCTCGTGGAACGCGCCGCGGAAGTCGCCCTTCATCCGCCGGGTGAGGTCGCCCTGGGACAAGCCGCCCAGCACCTGGATGGTTTCGCGAAGACCCACCTGCACCGTGTCCAGCAAGCGATTGAGCCCCTCCGCCAGCCTGTTGAGCTGGCGATCGTCGAAGCGCTCGGCGACGCGGCCTTCGAAATCGCCGTCGACGGCGCGATCCACGATCTGGCCGAAGGCGCTCTCGAGGCGCGCCATCATGTCCTCGCGCGCCCGGGCCGCCTGATCCCGCTCGCGAGCGGCCTCGGCGTCGAGCCGGCTCACCTCCTGCGCGTTCCTCTGGAACACGACCAGCGCCGCGGACATCTCGCCGGGCTCGGTGCTGGCGGGGTAGTCGGGCAGCGGACGACCCAGTTCGCCGGCCGCCAGGGCCTTCATCTCGCCGCTCAGGCTGCGCATCTGGACGGTGATCGACCGGGCGACCGCCGCGCCCATGGAAAGCCCGAGAATCACCCCCAGCACGCCTGCAAGAAGCTGGACCATCATCGCGCGCTGGCCCGCCTCGACGATGTCGGATCGTTCGCGCTCCAGGCTCGTCGCCGCCGCCTCGCGCAGCGCCTGGGCGCTGGCGGCGAGCTCGGCCTCAGTGGTCGCGCGCGCCTCAAAGCCTCGGGCCATCGCGCCGGTCAGGTCGTCGAAGGTCTCCAGCTCCGCCGCGATCGCGTCGGCGCCGGCGTCGCCCAGCCCCCGGACCCCGGAGGCGATCTCGCCCGCGCGGGCGGCGAGCGGCGCGGCTGTCGCAGGGTCGCGGGTCGACAGGAACAGGCTTGCGTCCCGCTGCAGACGCGCGAGATCCGCGGCGATGCGTTCCAGGTCGCGCGCCCGTGCGATGGCCTCCTGCGCCGAGGCCGTGAGCGGACGCGAACGGGCTGCGGCCTCGGACGCCGCGTCGCGCTGCAGGGCCAGGAGCTCGTCGGAGATTCGCGCGATCACGCCGGCGCCGTGCAGCAGTCGCACCTCGGCCGCGACCACGCGCGCGGGCGGCGCGTCGGGATCCTCGCTCAGCACCAGCCACTGGCCGAGCACCCCGGCGACCATCCGCGCGGTCAGCTGCAACCGGTCGCGCCGCGCCTCGCCCAGCGCTTCGCCGGCCGCCTGCGAGACCTCCACGATCGCCGCGGCGAGCGCGTCGCGCGAGGCCTCCAGCGCCTCCAGGTCCCTCGGTTCTCGCGTGACGGCAAAGCGATTCGCGTCGCGCTGGAACAGGATCGCGGCCCGGGACAGCGCCTCGGCCGCCTGGATCCGCGCCTGGATCTCGGTCTCCTGGAGTTCGATCTCGCCCACCGTGCGCGCCGCCTCGGCGGCCTGGCCGGTCAGCTCGGTCGCCAGGTCGCGCAGCTGGCTCGAGGTCGCGTCGACCAGGGCCGCCATCCGCGTCTCGCCTGCGGCCGTCGTCTCGTCGACCGCGACCAGCGCGTCGACGCGGGCCTTGAGCTGATCGAGCGCCATGCGTCGGTCCGCCGTCGCGCCGGCGCCGTCGTCCACGCCGTCCAGCGCGGCGATGGCGCTGCGCGCGTCGGCGCGCGCCTGTTGGGTCGGACGTGCGGCATAGATCGCGGCCGCGGTCGCGGCCGCGTCGACCTTGTCGCGGGCTTCGTTGAGGTGACGCAGACGCTCGACTCCGCGGGACGTTGTGCTGGCGGTCAGCCATCCCACGACGCCGATCGCGGCAACGAGAACGACGAGCACGGCGAAGCCTCCGCCAATCCTCGACCCGATGCGCATTCGACTCAGCATCTGGAGCTTCTCCCTCACTGCGTTGCCCGACATGGCGCACGGATCGCCAGCAGGAGAGCTCGATAAGGGCCGCGCCTTAAGCCGAAATGAATCTCCGGGTTCATCTTCGGGAAACCTCGGTCGATCATCTTCGAGCGCAACGATGATCTTCCGGGAGAGCCTCGATGCGCCTGATTCTGCTCGCCATGCTAATGGCGCTGCCCGCGGCGGTCTGTTCGGCCGCGAGCGTCGGCGTGGCCTACATCGGTCAGTCGGGCCAGGCCGAGCGGACCCTGGCCGGCTTCAACGAACGCATGCGCGAGATCGCGCCCGAGATGACGATCGAGACGCGCGCCGGGCTCGCCGACGAAGACGCGCTCGCCCGCACGGTGGAGTCGATGTCCCTGCGTCATGACGGCCTGATCCTGGTGCGGTCCAACGCCTCCCAGTGGCTGGCCGCGAACCGGACCACCGTGCCGACGTTCATCGCCGGCGGGAACCATCCGCCGACCCTGGGCTCTGTGCTGAACATGGATGCGCCCGAGGGCAACGTGACCGGCGTCACCTACTTTCTCGACCATGCCACGGTGATGGAGATCTTCGTGGCCCTCGCGCCGCAGGCCCTGACCTGGGAGCTGTTCACCCAGGCCGGGCATCCCGCCGCGCCGATCGACTCGGAGGGCGTGGCCGAGGCCTGCGTGGCCGTCTTCATCTCCTGCGCCTCGACCGAGCTGTCCGCCGCCAGGGACCTGGCGCCGGCGATCCGCGCCTCGAAGGCCGAGGCTTTCCTGATCGGCAACCAGGCGCCGCTCTACGACGACCCGGCGCTGTTCGCCGAAGCGCTCGAGGCCGCGGGCGATCGGCCGATCTTCTCGTTGAACCAGAAGCCGGTGGAGATGGGCGCGCTGGCCAGCATGTCGGCGAGCGATCACAAGCTCGGCCGGATGCTGGCCGAGCAGGTCGTGGCGGTGCTGCGCGACGGTCAGCCGATCGCCATGACGCCGATCGGGCGCGACGCCGAACCGGTGCTGGTCATCAATCCGGCGACCATGACGCGCCTGGGCCTGCATGCGCCTCGCCAGTTGCTGGCCATCTCGGAGAGCGTCGGAGGCTGAGAGGGCCCAAGCGCGATCCTGTTGCTCAACGTCTGAAGCCGGGATCCGATCCTGGCATATGCCATGTCCGTCAGCAGAACCGGCGCGGGCGGCTCGTCCGCCGTCATCAAACGTGCGCAGCAGCGATAGTCGGGCATCTGGCTGCCGGTGATCAGCGCCGCTCGCTCGCCTTCGGCACGGGTGGGACGATCTCGTCGCGGCCCCTCTTCATGCCGTCGCGTGGAATGCGCGCTCGAAGCGCGACGGGCTTCAAAGCTCCCAGGGTGGCCGGGCTCTCGGTGCGGTCCATCATCGGGCGGCCTTCCAGAGGCTGTCACAGCGGGCGCAATCGGCGACCGGTTCCCGGGCGAGGCGTCGTGCCGAAGGCGCGCCCCCTGGCGAAACGCCTCCGAGGCCATGATCATGGCCGGCGGCCCCGGCTCGCGCCGGCAAGGTCTGTGGGCGGGCCAGGATCTCGAGGCTCACGTCGGCCGAGCGGACGCCCTCCGCGAACGCCCCGGCCCGAGCCGCCGTCACGGCCTCGATCCCCACGTTTCAACGGAGCCGGCATCGGCGAGGGCAACCTAGGGACGGTCATTCTGACGTGTCGATCTGTCTGGCTCGGCCTCTCATGCGCCGAGGGGCTGCAGTGGCGATCCGAGCGCGTTCGAGACGGCCGCTCATCGCCACCTGTCGAGGGTGGCGATGAGCGGTGAGGGTGATCGGGGCGCGGGCGAGGCAGGGGATCCGCTCGTCGTGCCGGACGCGGCGGCGTCACTCCCTCATCGAGGCACGCTCGTCGGCGGCGAATGACGACCAAGCCGCTTGTTCGCAGGGGCGTCGGACACGTCGCGAGGGAGATGGGCTTCGTCCTGCGCTCAACCGACCTGTCGCCCGACGTTGCCGCCGTCGACGAAGACCGGTTCGATGGAGGCCAATGCGTGGCGGGATCGCGTCAGGACGCCGCGAGCAGCGTCGCGGGCCTCGACCCGGGCGGCATGGAGCCCCGCCCCCAGGTGCGGAACCGAGAGGCGCAGACGTCTGGAGGCGCCGTGCACGCGGTCCTGACACTCGGGAAGGCGAACGCCGCCTCCAGTCGCTCGGCCTGGCGCCCTCTTGAGAGCCTTGGCGCGGTGGCGGCGCGCCCGCCCTGGGCTCTCAATAAATGTAGCGGATATGGTCCATCCAGAAGCGCTCGACGCGGGTGAGCGTGGCGTTGGCGTCGGGGAGGCGGGTCTGGCCGGCCATGGCGTCGTCCGCGAGCGCGGCGGCGTGGCGGTTGAACAGCTCGGACACCGTGTCGTGGATGAAGCGGCCGCGGTCGGTCAGGCGGATGCGCACCGAGCGGCGGTCGACCTCGGACCGCTCATGGTGGAGGTAGCCTGCCTCGACCAGCTTCTTGAGATTGTAGGAGACGTTGGAGCCCTGGTAGTAGCCCCGCGTCTTCAGCTCGCCCGCCGTCACCTCGGCGTCGCCGATGTTGAACAGCAGCAGCGCCTGCACCGCGTTGATGTCCAGCAGACCCAGCCGCTCGAACTCATCCTTGACCACGTCGAGGAGCAGGCGGTGCAGACGCTCCACCTTCGCCAGGAGGTCAAGGTAGCATTCCCGGTACGCCATCGGGTCGGGCGCCGAGGCCTCCCCCCGCATCGCGCCGCCGGATCCGACGCCTGTCATGGACTTGGTCGCCTGAGCCGCCTTGGCCATCGCTCGACTCTCCCCGAAGTGAACCTTCGAGGGGAAATTGAGAGCAAAAGCGAAACATGAGGTTAACGCAGCATGAGCGGGACGCGTCGACTTCACGGCGGGCCCGATATTCCGGGCCTGCCGCGTCTTCGCGCCGGGGCCCCGCCTCCGGGCTCTGGTCCTCAGGCCAGGCCGTGGAACCTGCGCACTTCGGCCAGCGCCGGCTCATGCTCGGCCGGCGCCTCGCGCGCGCGCGAGACCCAGAGGTAGAGGTCCTGGTCGTTCTCGTCCATCAGCGCCTCGAGCGCGTCGAGGTCGGCGCGCTCGCGCCCCTCGAGCAGGGCGTCGGCGTAGGGGCCCAGGATCATGTCCATCTCCTTGGTCCCGCGTCGCCAGCCGCGAATCTTCAGCCGGCGCAGGCGCGCCTCCGGGGTCGCGGTCTCGGGGTTCATCGCGGATCCTCCTCGTTCCACAGCCAGGCTGCGCCGCGCACGCCCGAGCTGTCGCCATGCACGGCCCGGCGCACGTCGGTCTCGACCACGTCCGAGAAGACGTAGGGCAGCATCGCGGCCCGCGCGCGGGCGGGCGCGTCAGGCAGGTTCGACAGGCCCCCGCCCAGCACGATCACGTCGGGGTCGACCATGCCGGCCAGCAGCGCCAGCGCCCGGCCCCAGCGGTCGTAGAGGCGGTCGAAAGCGGCCTGCGCGTCGGGGTCACCGGCGATCTCCATGTCCACGAGGTCGCGGGCCGAAGGCCCGTCGCCCTCCCCGGCGCCGACCGCACGGGCGAAGTCCGCCTCGAGCCCGGGGCCCGAGATCCAGACCTCGAGGCAGTTGCGCCGCCCGCACCAGCACTTGGGGCCGGGAAACTCGTCTTCGCGCGCCCAGGGAAGGGGCACGTGGCCCCATTCGCCGGCGATGCCGTTGCGCCCGCCCCAGGGGCGGCGGTCGATCACCAGGCCGCCGCCGACGCCGGTGCCGTTGATCGTGCCGAAGACCACGCGGCCGTCGGCCCCGGCGCCGTCCACCGCCTCGGACAGGGCGAAGCAGTTGGCGTCGTTCTCGATGCGCACCGGGCGGCCGATGGCGTCGGCCAGGTCGCGGTCGAAGGGTTTTCCGAGCAGCCAGGTGGCGTTGCCGTTGCGGACCGTGCCGTCCCTGGGGGACAGTGAGCCGGGGATTCCGATGCCGATGCCGGGCGCCCGCTGGCCCGTCCCGGCCTCGAGCGCGGCGACGAGATCGGCGATGGCGCGCACGGTGCCGGCGTAGTCCTGGCGGGGCGTGGGCGCGCGCAGACGGGCGAGCTCGGCCCCCGCGGGGTCCAGCGCCAGGCCCTCGATCTTGGTTCCGCCGAAGTCGATCCCGATGCGCATGCGCGGCCTCCCTGCCCCCGGCCGGTGGCGGCCGGCCCGTCCCCAGTGGAACGGTCCCGAGCGGTAGCCGAGCCCGCCGCCGCAGGCAAGGCCGCGGCGGCCGCGCCCGGCTCAGCCGGTCTTGCCGCTCTCGCGGATGCGCTTTTCCAGCCGGGCGAGACGGTCGAGCAGGCGGCTCTGAGCCACCCGGATCTCGCGCATCTCGGCCAGCACGCCCTTGAGCTCGCCGTCGGCGTTCTCGTCGGGCGAGACGCCGCCCTCGCCCTGCCCGGTCAGCAGCCAGATCATCGAGACGTTGAGGATCCCCGCGATCATCTGCAGCTTGTTCGCCCGCGGCTCGGAGCGGTCCCCCTCCCAGTTCTGGATGGTCGAGAGGCGCACGCCCGAGCGCGAGGCGAGCTGCGCCTGGCTCAGCCCCAGCGCCTCGCGCGCGGCGGCCAGCCGGTCGCCGAAGGTGGCGGCCTCGTCGCTGTAATAGTCGTCGTCCGTCATCTGAATTCCTTCCCCTCCGGAGAGCGGGAGACTCGGCCCCCTTGGCCGCAGTCTGCACCGGACCGAAGGTCGCACCCGCGCTCCCCCCGACCACCTGAGGCGCGAAAGCGGCGGCGGGAAGGGAGGGGGGGGGTGGGCGCGCCTGCCTGCCGGCCGGTCGACAAGCCGGCTCGACAGCCGCCCGCCCCTGGCGCAGGATCCGGGTCGCCGGGCGCGCCTCGCGGCGCGACAAGACCGTCGAGAGACGGCGACCGGCGGGAGGAGACGACGATGCGGATGAGCGACCGGGCCTGGGCGGAGATGATGCTGCTGGGCGTGATCTGGGGCGCCTCGTTCACCATGGTCGCCGTGGCGATCCGGGAGATGGGGCCCTTCCAGGCGGTGCTGTGGCGCACCGGGCTGGGGGCGGCGGTGCTGTGGGGGGCGGTGGCGCTGATCGGCGCGCGGGCCCCGATGACCTGGCGCTTCTGGGGCGCCTGCGCGGTGATGGGCGTCCTGAACAACGTGATCCCGTTTTCGCTGATGGCCTGGGGGCAACAGAGCATCGAGAGCGGTCTGACCTCGATCCTCAACGCCTCGGCAGCCGTGTTCGGGGCGCTGGTCGCCGCGGCCCTGCTGCGCGACGAGCGGCTGACCGCGCGGCGCGCCGTGGGGGTGGCGCTGGGGGTGGCCGGGGTCGCCGCGATCACCGGGGTCGAGGCGCTGTCGGGCCTCGATCCGCGCAGTCTGGGCCAGATGGCGGTGCTGGGCGGCGCGCTGAGCTACGCCTTCGCCTCGACCTGGGCGCGGCTGACGCTGGGCGGGCCCTCGCCCATCGCCTCGGCGGCGGGGATGTGCACGATGGCCTTTCTCACCATGATCCCGCTGACGCTGTGGTTCGAGGGGCCGCCGCCGCTGGACCTGTCGCCCGGCGTCTGGGCGGCGGTGGCCTTCTACGGGATCGCGGGAACCGGGCTCGCCTATGTCATCTACTGGCGGCTGATCGCCAACGCGGGCGCGGCCAACGCGCTGCTGGTGACGCTGGTGACGCCGCCTGCGGCGATTCTCCTGGGCTGGCTGCTGCTGGACGAGACGCTGCCCGCGCACGCCTACCTCGGCCTCGGTCTGATCGCCTCGGGTCTCGCGGTGATCGACGGTCGGCTGCTGAGGCGGCTTCGTCGCCGACGCGGCGCCGAAATCGGCTGAAATCGCTCTCCGGAGGCCGGAAACGCCGGCTTCCGCTTGCCCCCGCGCGCCTCCGGGCCTATCAGACCGACGCCCCAACGAGGGGCGAATTCAACACCCGGGAGCACCCACATGGCCTTTCTCGCCGACAGCCTCGCCCGCGTGAAGCCCTCCGCCACCATCGCCGTGACCAACAAGGCGCGGGAGCTGAAGGCCGCGGGCAAGGACGTCATCGGCCTCGGCGCCGGCGAGCCCGACTTCGACACGCCCCAGCACATCAAGGACGCCGCCAAGGCCGCGATCGATCGCGGCGAGACCAAGTACACCGCGGTCGACGGCATCCCCGAGCTGAAGCAGGCGATCTGCGAGAAGTTCGAGCGCGAGAACGGCCTGAGCTACGCCCCCTCCCAGATCACCGTGTCCACGGGCGGCAAGCAGGTGCTCTACAATGCCCTGATGGCGACCCTGAACCCGGGCGACGAGGTGCTGATCCCCGCGCCCTACTGGGTCAGCTACCCCGACATGGTGCTGCTGGCCGGCGGCGAGCCCAAGCCGATCGAGACTACGATCGACACCCACTTCAAGATGACGCCCGAGCAGCTCGAGGCGGCGATCACGCCGAAGACCAAGTGGCTGATCTTCAACTCGCCCTCCAACCCCTCGGGCGCGGGCTACACCCATGACGAGCTCAAGGCGCTGACCGACGTGCTGATGAGGCACGACCACGTCTGGGTGATGACCGACGACATGTACGAGCATATCGTCTACCCGCCCTTCGTCTTCGTCTCGCCCGCGCAGGTCGAGCCCGGCCTCTATGAGCGCACGCTGACCTGCAACGGCGTCTCCAAGGCCTATGCGATGACCGGCTGGCGGATCGGTTATGCCGGCGGGCCGGAGGCGCTGATCAAGGCGATGGCCAAGATCCAGTCGCAGTCGACCTCGAACCCCTGCTCGATCTCCCAGCATGCCGCGCTCGCCGCGCTGACCGGGCCGCAGGACTATATCGACGAGAGCCGGGTGGCCTTCCAGCGCCGCCGGGACCTGGTGGTGGCGGCGCTGAACCAGTGCGAGGGGATCGTGTGCCCCGAGCCCGAGGGCGCGTTCTACGTCTACCCCTCGGTCGCGGGCTGCATGGGCAAGACCGCCCCCTCGGGCAAGGTGCTGGAGAGCGACGAGGACTTCGTGACCGAGCTGCTCGAGACCGAGGGCGTGGCGGTGGTCCACGGCTCGGCCTTCGGCGCCGGCCCCTGCTTCCGCGCCTCCTACGCGACCTCCGACGAGTCCCTGACCGAGGCCTGCAACCGCATCCGCCGCTTCTGCGGCGCGCTGAAGTAAGCGTCGGGCGCATCGTCGGAACCGACCGGAGCGGCCCTCGGGCCGCTCCGTTGCGTCTTGGGGCGCGTGGCGGGCGTCAGCCCCGGCGGCGCCGCGCCAGCGCCTCGGCGCATTCCTCCACGAAGGCGACCGTCTGCCGGGCGACCGTCTCGGGCGCGTAGACGCGCAGCGCCTCCTGGCGGGCGGCCTCGCCGATGCGGCGCATGCGAGCCGGGTCGTCCAGCAGCGTCTGGCAGGCGGCGGCCAGCGCGGCGGCATCCCCTGGCGGCGTCAGCACGCCGGAGCGCCCGTCGTCCACGATTGAGGGGATTGCGCCCACGCGGGAGGCTACCAGCGGCGAGCCAGCCGCCATCGCCTCGAGCACCGTGTAGCCGAAGGTCTCGTAGCGCGAGGGAACGACTGTGAGCGCGTGGCGAAGACGCAGGCGGGCCACCTCCTCGCGCGCAAGCTGGCCCCGCACGTCGATGCGCGCCCGGGTCTCGGCGGGCAGCGCGGCAAGCGCCTCGGCCAGCGAGCGGCGCCCGAGGCCGGGCGTCTCCACCCCGCGATCCGGGCCGACGAAGGTCAGCCAGGCGTCCGCGCCGCCGGCGATCAGCCGCGCAAACGCCTCCAGCGCCACGTCGCCGCCCTTGTGGCGGTCGAACCGACCCACGAACAGCAGGCTGCGCCGCTCGCGCGCGTCGAGGCTGTCGAAGTCGATCCGGGGCCCGGCGACGATCGCGTTGGGGATCATCGCGCGCGGCGTCTCGTCGGGGACCTCGGCGCGCGCGATCATCCGGTCGAGCACGTCGCGCGAGGGCGCGGCGACGCCGCCGCTGCGGCGCAGGCCTTCGGCCTCGAGGCGGATGCGCTGGCGGTCGGCCTCGGTCGGCGCCAGGCCGGAGAGCCCTTGGTGGATGTCCCACGGGCCGTGCAGCACGGTGATCACGGGAACCGACAGGCCCGCCTGCGCCACGCCGGCCCAGCCGTAGGTCTCTTCCATCAGAAAACCGCGGACGCCGCGGGCGCGCACCAGCTCCTCGCCCAGCCGGGCGAGGCGGACGCCGTCGCGCGCAAAGAACGCCTCGGCCGGCTCAAGCCGCCGCAGGAGACGCTTGAGCAAGCGCTCGGGCGGGTGGGGCGGCAGCGGCACGGCGTCCGAGCCGGGCTCGCGCCGGCCCGAGATCACCACCGCCCCGTGGCCCGTCGCCTCGAGCCCCGCGCGCAGGTTGGCGACCGCGGTGACGATGCCGTTGGGGGTGTCCGCGCCCGGCCAGGCCGGACTGGTCAGGCCGAGCAGCATCGCCGGACCCTCCCCAACGGCGCCCTCAGACCTGCGCGCCGAACTGGGTGCCGGCCTTGGCGTCCGCCTCGGGCTTGGACCAGTCGCGCTTCACGCCGAGCTTCAGCAGGAAGAACGCCGCGATGAAGATCGAGGAGTAGGTGCCCACCACCACGCCCCAGATCATCGCGAAGGTGAAGCCGCGGATCACCTCCCCGCCCAGGACATAGAGCGCCACCAGCGCCAGCAGCGTGGTGCCCGAAGTCATCACCGTCCGGCTCAGCGTCTCGTTGATCGAGAGGTTGAGGATCCCCGCCAGCGGCATCTGCTTGTACTTGCGCAGGTTCTCGCGCACCCGGTCGAAGACGATCACCGTGTCGTTGAGCGAGTAGCCCACGATGGTCAGCAGCGCCGCGATGATCGAGAGGTTGAACTCGAGCTGCATCACCGAGAACAGACCCACCGTCAGCAGCACGTCGTGCAAAAGCGCGATCACCGCGCCCAGCGCGAACTGCCACTCGAACCGCAGCCAGATGTAGATCAGGATCGCGCAGATCGCGAGGCCCAGCGCGAGCGCGCCGTCCACGATCAGCTCGCCCGAGACCTTGGGGCCGACCACCTCGACGCGTCGGAACTCGATCCCCTCGAACGCGGCCGAGAGCGCCTTCTGCATCTCGCCGACCACGGCCATCTGCGCGTCGCCGTCGCCCTCGACCGTGCCGATGCGCAGCAGCACGTCCGAGGGCTGGCCGAACTCCTGCACCTGCACCTCGCCATAGCCGAGGTCGGAGGCGGTGGCGCGGATCGCGCCGATGTCGGCGGGCCCCTGGGTGCGGGCCTCGATCATCGTGCCGCCGCGGAAGTCGATGCCGAAGTTCAGGCCCATGACCACGACCAGCACCAGCGAGGCGAGGATGCCCGCCACCGACAGGCCCGCGGCCCACTTGCCCAGCGACATGAAGTCGAAGGACGTCTCCTGGGGAACCAGCTTGAGGCGCATTGCTCCCTCCTCAGACCTTGAGCGTCTTGGGCCGCGCCCGGTCGAACCAGGCGGCGACCATCAGGCGGGTGACCATGGTGGCCGAGAACACCGAGGTCACGATCCCCAGCGCCAGCGTCACCGCGAAGCCCTTCACCGGGCCCGAGCCCATGAAGAACAGGATCGAGGCCGCGATCAGCGTGGTCACGTTGGCGTCGATGATCGAGGTGAAGGCGCGGGCGTAGCCGGCCTCGATGGCGCGCGCGGGTCCTCGGGCGGTCTTGAGCTCCTCGCGTATCCGCTCGAAGATCAGCACGTTGGCGTCGACCGCCATGCCGATGGTCAGCACGATGCCCGCGATGCCCGGCAGGGTCAGCGTGGCCCCGATCAGGCTCAGCAGCGCCATCAGCATCGCCACGTTCAGCAGCAGCGCGATGTTGGCGAAGAAGCCGAACATCCCGTAGCTGACGAACATGAAGATCAACACCGCCGCAAAGGCCACGACCACCGCGAACTCGCCCGCCGCAATGGAGTCGGCGCCCAGATCCGGGCCGACGGTGCGCTGTTCGAGCACCGTGATCTCGGCGGGCAGCGCGCCCGCGCGGAGCAGGATCGCGAGCTGGCTGGCGGTCTCGACCGTGAACGAGCCCGAGATCTGGCCCGAACCGCCGGTGATCGCCTCGCGGATGGTGGGCGCGGTGATCACCGCGCCGTCGAGCACCACCGCGAAGGGCCGCCCGACATTGGCCGCCGTCACCTCGCCGAAGCGGCGCGCGCCGGCGACGTCGAAGCGGAAGTTCACCACCGGCTGGCCCGAGCGGCTGTCGAAGCCCGGCTGGGCGTCGGTCAGCCTGTCGCCGGTGATCATCGCCGTCTCGTCGAGCAGATAGAACATGCCCGGCTGTTCGGCGTCGGGCAGTTTCTCCTGACCCGGAGGCGGGGTCGAGTCGGCGTCCTGGGTGGTGCCCTCGACCATGTGGAAGGTCAGCTTGGCGGTGGTGCCGATGATCGCCAGCACCTCCTCGGCCGAGCCGACGCCGGGGACCTGCACCAGGATGCGGTCGGCGCCCTGGCGCTGGATGGTCGGCTCGCGGGTGCCGGTCTCGTCGATGCGGCGACGCACGATCTCGAGCGACTGCGCCATGGTGCGGTCGTCGATGGCGGTCTTGGCCTGGTCGGTCAGCTCGGCGGTGACGACGGCGCCGTTGACCGAGACCGACAGGTCCGGCCCGCCGCCGCCCAGAAGACCGGCGTTGACCGGCTGGGCCAGCCCGCGCAGCGCCTCGGCGGCCGCGTCGGCGCCGGCGGCGTCGTCAAGCCGGATCTCGAGCGCGTCGGGGCGCTCGCCCACCCGGCGGAAGGCGCCGACCTGCTCGCGCAGGTCGCGCAGCACGCCGCGGGCCTCGGGCCACAGGGCGTCCATCCGCTCCTCGTAGACGTCCGCGACGTGGACCTCGACCAGCAGATGCGCGCCGCCGCGCAGGTCGAGCCCGAGGTTCACCAGGTCCGAGGGCGCCCAGGAGGGCCAGGCCGAAGCCTTTTCCTCGAGCTCGGGCCCGTCCCGGCCCGCCTCGATGGCCGCGCGGGCGTCGTTGGCCTGCTCGACCGTCGGGTAGAAGATGTTGGGCGCCGAGAACACGACGCCCGCAAGGCAGACGAGGATCACCATCGCCGCCTTCCACGTGGGGAACTGGAGCATGGGCCCCCTCCGCCTTCAGGGCTGCGCGGGGATCAGGAGTCCTTGACCGGCTCGGTCTTGGAGATGACCTGGGCGATGGTGCCGCGCACGACGCGGACCTTCACGTTCTCGGCCAGCTCGACCTCGATCTCGTCCTCGCCTTCCTTGACGCGGGTGACCTTGCCCATCAGGCCGCCGGCGGTGACCACCTGGTCGCCGCGGCGCAGCGCGCCGAGCATGGCCTTGTGCTCCTTCGCGCGCTTCTGCTGAGGACGGATCATCAGGAAGTAGAAGATCGCGAAGATCAGGATCAGCGGGATGAAGGAGCCGAAGGCCCCCATCGGATCGCCTCCGCCCGTCTGGGCGTAGGCCGGGGTGATGAACATGCCGCCTCCTCGTGATATGGCGCGAATATCGGTGACCCGGGCGCATATGGGGAGGCTCTCCCCGCCCCGCGAGGCCGCGCGGACTATAGCCGCGGGCGGCGCCGATGCAAGGCGGCCTGCCGCGGCATGACCGGGCGCCCCCGGCCGGAGGCGGTCACGTCCCCGTCAACGCGCGTGGACTCGCGGGCCCGTCAGCGCGCGCCAATCCGTAGGGCGCATTTCAATGCGCCGCGCCGCCCCCGATCAATAGGGCAGGCCCACGTAATTCTGCGCCAGCGCCGTCTGGGCCGCCTCGTTCTCGGCCAGGAAGGCGAAGTCGGCCTGCTGCATGCGCCGGTCGAAGCCAGACTGCTCGGGGAAGCGGTGGAGGAGCGTGGTCATCCACCAGCTGAACCGCTCGGCCTTCCAGACCCGGGCGAGCGCGCGGTCGGAATAGCGCTCGAACCCCTCCGCCTCGCCGTCGGCGTAGAAGGCGGCCAGCCCGTCGAACAGGTAGCGCACGTCCGAGGCGGCGGTGTTGAGCCCCTTGGCCCCTGTCGGCGGCACGATATGGGCGGCATCCCCCACCAGGAACAGCCGCCCCCAGCGCATCGGCTCGCACACGAACGAGCGCAGCGGCGCCAGGCTTTTCTCGATCGAGGGACCGGTGACCAGCGTCTCGGCGACCTCGCCCGGCAGGCGGCGGCGCAGCTCGTCCCAGAAGGCCTGGTCGGACCAGGCTTCGACCCGGTCGGTCATCGGCGCCTGGACGTAGTAGCGCGAGAGCTTGGCGTTGCGCATCGAACAGAGCGCGAAGCCCCGGTCGGAGGAGGCGTAGATCAGCTCCTCATGCGCCGGCGGCGTCTGGGAGAGGATGCCGAGCCAGCCGAAGGGATAGACCTTCTCGAACTCCCGCCGCAGGGCCTTGGGAATGGTCTCGCGCGAGACGCCGTGGAAGCCGTCGCAGCCGGCGACGAAATCGCAGTCGACGCGATGCTCGGTCCCGCCGTGGCGGTAGGTCACGAAGGGCGCCTCGGTGTCGGCGCCGCGGATCTCGACCCCCTCGCAGTCGAAGCGCAGGTCGGCGCCCTGCCCCTCGCGCGCCTCGTAGAGGTCGCGGGTCAGCTCGGTCTGGCCGTAGACCAGCACCTGCGCGTCGGCGAGCCGGGCGAAGTCGATGCGCAGCCGCCGGTCGTCGCAGGAGATCACGGCGCCGTCGTGGACATAGCCCTCGGCGTCCATGCGCGCCCCTGCGCCGGCCTCGCGCAGCAGGTCGGCCATGCCGCGCTCGAGCACCCCCGCCCGGATGCGGGAGAGGACATGGGCGCGGGTCCGCCGCTCGAGCACCACCGAGGCGACGCCCCGCCCCGCCAGCAGCTGCGACAGCAGCAGGCCCGAGGGGCCGCCTCCGATGATGCAGACCTGCGTGCGCATGGCCCCTCCGCTGGTTTCGGCGCCGACGAAACTAGGCGGCGAGGGGGCCTGCGCGAATGGATTTCCCGGCGCGTTTCCGGCACTTTCCGAACATGGACCGCGCCGCCCCCACGCCCCCGATTCCCGCCTACGCGCTCTATGGAGAGCAGCGGGATTTCCCCGATGTGCTGCATTGCGAAGGGATCTGGGACCGGGCGCATCGCTATGACTGGGTGATCGCGCCCCACCGGCATCCGGCGCTCGAGCAGGTGTTTTTCATCACTTCGGGCGGCGGCTGGGTGGAGCTGGACGGGGCGCGCCATGCCCTGTCTCCGCCCTGCGCGATCTGGGCGCCGCGGCGCGTCGTGCACGGCTTCCGTTTCGTCGAGGGGACGCGGGGGCACGTGATCTCGATCCCCTCCGCCGCGCTGGCCTCGGCCGCGGACCCCGACCTCGTGGCCTTCGCCCGCGCGCCCCGCCTGTTGCCGGGCGCCCCCGACCTGCGCGCGGCGGTCGAGGCGCTGCACGCGGAATGGCGCGGCGCGGCCCCCCTGCGCGCGGTCCTGCTCGGCGCGCTGGCGCTGGCGCTGGTCGCGCGCCTGGCCCGCGCCGCCGCGGCCCAGGGCCGTCCCCCCGGCGCCGTCGAGGCCCGGATGGAGGCGTTCGAGGCGCTGGCCCGCGAGCGGCTGGCGCGCGACTGGAAGGTCGGCGACTACGCCCGCGCGCTGGGCTGCTCGGCCACGCATCTGGGGCGGCTGACCCGCGCCCGGGCCGGCCAGTCGCCGGCGGCGTTCCTCGCCTCGCTGCGGATGCAGGAGGCGCGGCGCCTGCTCGCCTACACGCTGATGGACGTGGCCGAGGTCGGCTATCGGCTGGGCTACGACGACCCGTCCTATTTCTCGCGCGCCTTCCGACGCGAGACCGGCCTCAGCCCCAGCGCCTTCCGCCGTCCCTACCGCGAGGAGCGCTGAGCGGCCCTACGCCTTCAGCCAGATCTCGTCCTGGCCGCAGAATTCGACCAGACGATAGCCGGCGGGCTCCATGATCGCGCGGATCCGGGGCGTGGCGGCGTTGTTCTCGATCGCCCAGACCCGCACCGGGTGGCGGGCGAAGGGGAAGACCGAGAGGGCGGCGACCTCCCCGCCCTCGATGTCGAGCGAGACGAAATCGGGCGTGCGCGGGGCTTCGTCCAGGATCGCGGCGAGGGGGCGGGTGGGGACGCGGCGCAGCGCCTCGGCATGGCGCGGATCGGCGCGGACCGTCGTCAGCAGCCCGGGGTCGTAGCTTTCGACCAGGCCGCTCATCTGCGTGTAGCCCGCCGAGATGTCGAGGAACTCGGCCTCGCCATCCTCGGCCGCCGCCGCCACGCCGAGGCAGGGGCAGCGGCGGACGGCGCGGGCGGCGGCGAGGTTGGCGGGCGAGGGTTCGACCAGCAGGCCGCTCCAGCCGCGGCGCTGCTCGAAGAACAGGGTGTTCGAGCCGGTGACGCCGTCGTAGCCGCCCACGTCCGCGAAGACCCCGCCGGTCATCCCGCCCAGGATCCGGTCCACCGCCCGGTCCTGCCCGGCCTGGCTGGCGTGCCCGGTGTCGGGGGCCAGCATCCGCTCGATCTCGTGCAGGCGCAGGTTCAGCGCGCCGCGGCGGCGGGAGCGGTCGGCGCGCAACGCCTCGATCAGGCCCGCCCGCGCGGCCATCAGATCGCGCCGCGCCGTGTCGAGCGTCGCGGCGGCGCGGGCCTCGGGCGAGGGATGGGGATCGGGCATGGCGGCCTCCTGCCTCGGGACCTGCCCGGAATGGCGCGGCCAGAGGCGCGGCGCAAGCGCGCTCAGGCGTTGCGGATGGTCATGCCGCCGTCGACGGGAAGGACCGCGCCGGTGATGTAGCCCGAGGCGGGCAGGCACAGCGAGAGGGTGGCGTGGGCGACCTCCTCCGGCTCGGCATAGCGGCGCAGCGGCACGCGACGGCGCACGAAGATCGCCTTGTGCTCCTCGGGGATGTCCCGGGTGATCGCGGTGCGCACGGGGCCCGGGCAGACGGCGTTGACCGTGATCCCCTCGGGGCCGAGGTCCACCGCCAGCGCCCGGGTCAGCCCGATCACCCCGTGCTTGGCGGCCGTGTAGGGCGAATGTCGCGGCGAGGCGCCCAGCCCGTCGGTCGAGGAGATGTTGACGATCCGCGCGCAGTCCGAGCGGCGCAGCAGCGGCAGCGCGGCCCGGATCAGCCGCTGGTGGGCGCTGAGCATGACTTCCAGCGTGCGCGACCAGATCGCCTCGTAGTCCTCCGCCTCCAGCGGGGAGGTCTGCAGGAAGCCCGCGTTGTTGATCAGGAAATCGAGGGCGCCAAAGCGCGCCTCGACCGCCGCCAGCGCCGCGCGCCCGGCCGCCTCGTCGGCGACGTCGAAGGCGAGCGGCAGGGCCTCGCCGACCGAGGGGTCCCCGGCGCGGGCGGCGTCGATCTCGACGGCGACGGCCTGGGCGGTTTCGGCATGCAGGTCGGCGACGACGACATGGGCGCCCTCGCGGGCGAAGACATGCGCGGTGGCCCGCCCCATGCCCGCGCCCGCCCCGGTGACGAGGACGACGCGTCCGGCGACGGAGCGGGAGAAATGGCGGTGGTCGGACATGGCGGCTCCGATGCGGCCCCGGGGGGCATGGCGGGATCGGACAGGCGCCGGCGCCCGCGCGCCGCGCGGGCGGGACTTTCCGCATCTGCGCGCTCGGCGCGAGCGGGATCGTCGGTCCTCCCCGGCCGGGCCCCTGTGTCCGGGGCCTCGGCCGGCGCAGACTAGGGGCCGCGCGGGTCGAGGGCAACGCGCGGCGGCGGCCCCGCGCGTCGCCTGATCGTGCCGGCCGACGCACGGGCCGGGCGCGCGCGCGCGCGCCCCGGGCTTGATCCGGGGCCTCCCGCTCGCCGCCGGTCAGCCCTCGGAAAAGCTCACCCCACGCGCATCGAGCTTGTAGAGCTTGATGACGTTGTCGCGCATCAGCTTGCGCAGGGCGGCGGGGCGGAGGTCCAGCCCGTCGATGTCGGCGGTGGTCTTCTCGAAGTCGAGCACCGGGAAATCGGTGCCGAAGATCACCTTGTCCTGCCCGAAGCTGTTGATGTAGTGCGTGAACGCCTGCGGCCAGTACTTGGGCCGGTGGGCGTCGCAGCCGATGTAGACGTTCTTGTGCTTCCAGGCCATGGCGATCATCTCTTCGGTCCACGGGATGCCGACGTGGATGCCCACCAGCTTCAGCTCGGGCAGGTCGCAGGCCACCGCGTCCAGCGTGATCGGCCGCCCGACCGAACGGCAGGGATAGTCGGCCGCATAGACCATCGACTGACCCACCTGCAGCTGCACCGGCACGTCAAGCTCGATGCACTTGGCGTAAAACGGATACCAGCGGGCCGCGTCGGGGGCGATCTCGAACCAGTGCGGATAGCCGTGGGCGCCGATGAAGCCGTAGTCCTCGACGGCGCGCTGGAACTCCCACACGCCCTTCATCCCTTCGGTCGGGTCGAGGCCGGCCAGCCCGAAGAACCGGTCGGGATGGGCCTTCACCGCGTCCAGCACCACCTCGTAGGGCAGATGCCAGGTCGAGGGGTGGCCCTTGCGCCCGACCTTGGGGGCGACGAGGAAGCCGCGCTCGATCCCCGCGGCGTCCATCCGGCGCAGCATCTCGTCGATCGAGATGCCTTTCGAGGTGCTGGCGTCCACCTTCATCTTGTCGACGAAGAAGCCGTCGCGCCACTCGGGGCGGTGCGACATCACCTCGTCGGTCCACAGGTTCACGACGGCGTCGATGGATCCCTGGAAGGGCATGGCGGGTCTCTCTTCTTGGCTCAGGCGAGGGCGGAGGCGGCCAGCGCCCCCTCGATCAGGCGACGGGCGGGGCCGGCGCCCCAGGCGGGTTCGAGGAAGCCCCCGGCGCGCGCCAGCAGCCGGGCGCGGTCGAGCGGCGCGAGGCGTCCGCCCGGCGGGGTCAGCAGCGCGGGATCGGCGGCCTCGCCATAGGCCAGGCGCCGTTCGGAAGTCAGCGTGCGGCCGTCGGCGAGCGTCACGGTCAGGCGGGCGCCGAGCGCCGCGGGATAGCCGGCCACGAAGGGCTCCGCCGCGCACATCGAGACGCGCGAGGCCAGGGCTGTCAGCGCGGGGGCCGAGGGCTCGGCCAGCGCCTGCGGCTCCAGCGGGCCGCGCAGCAGGGTCGAGGCGACGCACCAGGGCACGCTCATCAGCCGGTCATAAAGCTCGTCGCGCCCGTCGGGGAGGGCGGCGAAGGCGAGCGCCAGGGGGTAGGTCTCGATCGCCACGGCCGCGATGGCGGCGGGGTCGGCGGGCAGATCCTCGCGCAGGTCGAGGGCGGCCTCGACCGCGGGCTGCACATGCCGGCAGCCGGGCACGGGCTTGAAGAACACGAGGTCGAGCGTCTCGCCCTGCCAGCCGGCGGGATCGGGGACCGGCGCGGGACGCCCGGCGAGCAGGGTCAGCAGCCCGTCGGCGCCCGGCCGCCCCTCGAGAACCGTCGCGCCGCCGTCGAGGCCGGCGCCCGCCAGCCGCGCCGCCTCCCAGCCCGCGCGCGCCGCCCAGCCGCCATGGAACGGAACCGCCGAGCCGTGCAGGCGCAGCGCCTCGTAGGTCGCCACCGGGGCCCCGATGGCGGCGATGGAGACGGCCCGGCCCAGCGCCTCGGCATCGAGGCCCAGCAGCCGCCCGCAGGCGGCCGCGGCGCCGATCGCGCCCATGGTGGCGGTGGGGGCGGCGCCGCGGCGGCTCTGCTCGGGGTGGGTGGCCGCCGACAGGCGGTTGGCGATCTCGTAGCCCGCGACCAGGGCCGCCAGGATCTCCTCGAGCGGCTTGCCGCGGCCGGCGACATGCACGGCCGGCACGATCACCGAGGAGGGATGGTTGCCCCCTCGCCCGAAGCCGTCGTGAAGCTGCAGGAGGGCGCCCATGTAGCTCAGCGCCACCATCGCGCCGCCGCAGGACAGGGCCCGCCCGACGCCCGGCACGCAGACCCGGCCGTCCTCGGCCAGCAGGGTCGCGGGCTCGGCCTCGGGCAGCATCGCGCCGGCGGCGGCGAGCGAGAGGAAGTCGACATAGGCCAGCGCCGCCTTCTCGCGCCGCGAGGGCGTCAGGGCGGACCATTCGAGCCCCGCCGCGAAGGCGCCGATGGCGCGGGAGAGGGGCTCGCTCACAGCCCCATGCCCTTGGCGACAAGGGTGCGCTGGATCTCGTTGGCGCCCTCGCCGAAGGAGAACAGGCGGGCGTCGCGCCACAGGCGGGCCATCTCGGATTCCTCGGCGTAGCCGGCCGAGGCGAGGATCTGCATGCCGTGGTGGGCGGCGTATTGCAGCGCCTCGGAGGCGACGATCTTGGCCTGGCTCGCCTCGCGCCCGCAGGGTTTGCCGCGGGCGATCAGCCAGGCGAGGTGCCAGCAGCAGAAGCGGGCCTGGTCGACGCGCATCTGCATGTCGGCAAGGCGATGCTGGACGGCCTGGAAGGCGCCGATGGGGCGGCCGAACTGCACCCGCTCCCTGGCGTGCTCGACCGCGATATCGACCGCCCTCTGCGCCGCGCCGACGCAGGACGCCGCGAGCCCGCCGCGGCCGTATTTCAGCGTGGTGGCCATGGCCGCAAAGCCCTGCCCCTCCGCGCCCATCAGCGCGTCCTCGGGAACCTCGACGTTCTCGTAGAGGATCTCGAAGCTGGGCATGCAGTTGTTGCCGAGCTTGGCGATGGGGGTCAGCGTCAGGCCCGGCGCGTCCGTGGGGACCAGCAGGACCGAGATGCCGGCGTGGCGGCTGGCGTCGGGGTCGGTGCGGGCGATGGTGACGAGGTGGCTCGCGCCCTCGGCGTCCGAGATCCAGGTCTTGCGGCCGTTGATCCGCCAGCCCGAGGGCGTCCGCTCGGCCCGCAGCTTCACCCCGGCGGCGTCGGAGCCGACGTCGGGCTCGCTCAGCGCCAGGGCGAACAGCAGGCGGCCCTCGATCAGGCCGGGCAGGAACGCCTGCCGCTGGGCGTCCGAGCCGTACTCGATCAGCGACATCCCCCCGAAACCCAGCACCCGGTTGAGGATCGAGGCGGCCATGCGCCCGCGCAGGCCCATCCGCTCCTGCACCAGCGCCACGGTCTGCCAGTCCTGGGCGAGACCGCCGTAGGATTCGGGGAACGGCAGGCCCAGCAGCCCCAGCTCGCCCATCTCGGGCAGCAGGTCGTAGGGGGGGACGTGGCCGAGATCTCGGCGGCGCTGCTCCTCGGGGGGCAGGCGACGGGCCATGAAGCGGTCCACCGTCTCGAGGATCGCAAGCTGGTCGTCGGTCGGCTGGAAGTCGATCATGCGGGCATCCGGGAGGTCATGCGGCGGCCCAACGCCAGGGCGCCGGCGGCCATCGCCACGAGAAGGGTGGAAAGTCCGGCCATCAGCGCCAGCCACAGCGCCGGGTCGCGGGACTGCAGGTGCTGGCGACCGATCAGCTCCATCGCCACGGCGAACAGCGCCAGCGCCCCCCAGCCGAGCCAGAGCGAGCGGCCGGGATGCTCTGCGACCCCGCCCGGCGCCTCGGTGACGGCGGCGAGCGGGTCGGAGGGGGCGGCGTGCGCCTCGCCCCCGTCCTCGGCCGCGGCGCGGCGCATCCGGGCGGCGGCGAAACGGGCGAGGGGGCCGCGGGGGGCCGCGTCGGCCCTGGCCTCGCGCCGCTCGACCCGGCGCGCGGCGCGCCCGGCCGAGAAGCGGTGGTCGACAAAGGCGGCGCCGGCGGCCAGCGCCAGGCCCATCAGGTCGGTCGCCCCCTCGGGCGCGATCATCATGAAGGCGCCCACGACCATCGCCAGCCGCGCCGGGATCGAGAGGGGCGAGACGAGATAACCCACGAAGGCCGCCGCCAGCGCCGTCAGCCCCATGGCCGCGCTGGCGGTCGACCAGATCACGGTCAGCGGATCGCCGATCATCAGGAGCGCGGGCTGGTAGACGAACATCACCGGGATCACGAAGGCCGCCACGCCCAGCTTGGCCGCCTCGACCGAGGCCGCCAGCGGGTTGGCCCCCGCGATCGGCGCCGCGGCGAAGGCCGCCAGCGCAATGGGGGGCGTGATGTTGGAGACCACGCCGAAATAAAGCGCGAACATGTGCGCCGCGATGTCCGGCACGCCGGCGGCTCGCAGGATCGGGATCACGGTGGCGACCATGGTGATGTAGACGGCCGAGGCGGTCATCCCCATGCCCAGCACGATGGCCATCAGCCCGCTCATCGCCAGCAGCAGCCACAGGTGGTCGCCCGCCACCGAGATCGCCCCCTGCGTGACCTGGTAGCTGAGCCCGGTGGCGAAGATCGCGCCGATGATGATCCCCGCCGCCGCGGCGGTGGCCGAGAGGCTGGCGGTGGCGCGCGCCGCGCCCTCCATCGCCTCCATCACCCGGATCGGGGTGGGCCAGGTGGCCCGGCGCACGAAGCCCATCACGAAGGCGCCGGCGATGGCGATCACCGCGACCAGCACGATCGAGAAGCCCGCCACCAGCCCCCCCACGATCAGGGCCATGGGGAACAGCAGATAGCCCTCGCGCCGCAGCACCTCTCGGGTCACCGGCAGTCGGTCCTTGGGCAGGGCGCCGAGGCCGGTGCGCTTGGCCTCGAAATGGACGGCGAGGAAGATCACCAGGAAGTAGAGCGCGGCGGGGATGATCGCCGCGATGACGATCTCGACGTATTCCATGCCGAGGAACTCGGCCATGATGAAGGCGATGGCGCCCATCACCGGGGGCATGATCATCCCCCCGGTCGAGGCCGCGGCCTCGGTCCCCGCCGCGAAGGCCGGCCGGTAGCCCAGCCGGCGCATCAGCGGAATGGTGAACGCCCCCGTGGTCAGCACGTTGCCGATGGCCGAGCCCGAGAGCGTGCCCATCATCGCAGACGAGATCACCGAGGCCTTGGCCGGCCCCCCCGTGCGATGCCCGAACAGCGAGAACGCCAGCCGCAGGAAGAAGTCCCCCACCCCGACCAGCGCCAGCAGCTGCCCGAACAGGATGAACAGCACCACATACTGGGCCATCACCGCGATGGGCGCGCCGAAGATGCCGCCGTCGCCCACCACCAGCGCCCGCAGCAGGGTCAGGGGCCTGGCGGGCGGACCGTAGAAGATGCCGGGGAAGTGGTCGGCGAAAAGCGCGTGCAGGACGAAGAACCCCGCCACGATCAGGATGATCGGGCCCAGCGTCCGGCGCACCGCCTCGCACACCAGGATCAGCGTCGCCCAGGCCGCGAAGAGGTCGACCTCCGACATCATCACCTGGCGCAGCGCCCAGCCGTCGAGCGTCGCCACGTAGTACCAGGTCAGCCAGACCGAGAGGCCGAAGCCCAGCGCGTCGAGGATCGTCCAGGCGTTCCACGGCTCGGCCCAGCTCCGTCCCAGCGGGAAGGCCAGGAACACCAGCGCCAGCGCCAGCGTCAGGTGCACCATGCGGAACAGCATCGCCGGCGGCGCGCCGTAGATCCCGGCATAGAGGTGCAGCGTCGCGAACAGCGTCGCGACGGCGCCGATCAGGAAGGCCGTCAGGCGCAGCGGCACAGGCGAGGGCCCGGCCAGGGCCTGGAAGGCCGAACGGGGAAGGGCCGACATGGGCGGTCGAGGGCTCCGCGATCAGAGGGAAAGGGGCAGAAGGAGGGGGGCGAAGGGACAGGAAGGTCCGCCCCGCCGCGCGTCCCGGTCGCAGGACGGGACCGGAGGCGTCGGGGCGGTCCGGCGCGGCGGGGCGCGAACCGTCGCGGGCGAGGGCGGGAGGATCCCCGCGCGCGCGGCCCGGGCCGGAGGACGGCCGCCGCCGGCGCGCGGCCCGCCGCCCTCGCCCTCGCCTCGCGCGTCAGTCGGCGGCGATGCCGGCCTCGTCGTAGTAGCGCGCCGCGCCGGGGTGCACGTCCACCGCGGCGTTGCGCAGCATGATCGCGGGCGCGATCTCGTCGGCGCCGGCGAACAGGCCGTGGAACTCCTTGTGGTTGTCCACCAGCACCTTGGTGATCTTGTAGACCAGCTCCTCGTCGAGGTCGGCCGAGACCACCAGCTCGTTGGAGACATAGGGCACGGTCACGTCCGCCTCCTGCCCCGCGTAGGTGCCGGCGGGCACCGTGCCGGCCGAGACGCCGGGCAGGATCTCGGCGTATTTCGCGATCTCGTCGTCCGAGAGGCCCAGCAGCACGATGCCCGGCTCGTTCTCGACCTGCATCAGCAGCGAGTAGGGCGCCGGGCCCGAGAAGAAGCCGACGTCCAGGCGCCCGTCCTGCATGGCGCCGGCCTCGTCGCCATAGCCGATCTCCTCGATCACGCCGCCGGCGTTCTCGATGGCCTCGAAGGAGGTGCCGGCCGCCTCGAGCGCCGCCACGATCATCGGGTAGAAGATCGAGGTGCGGTTGGCGCCCCAGACCCGGTATTCGCCGTCGTCCACCTCGGCCAGCGAGGCGATGCCCGAGCCCTTCGTGGCCGCCGGCTGGAACAGCGCGCCGTAGAGGGTCATCAGGTGGCGGGCCTGCGGGGTGGGCACGCCGAGGCTGCCCTCGCCGCGCGCCACGATGGGGGTGAGGAAGCTGTAGGTCAGCAGCAGGTCCACCTCGCCCTGGGCCATCAGGGCGAAGTTCGCCTCGGTGCCGCCGGCGACGGTTGTGGCGTGCACGCCCTCGATGTTGGCGTTGATCAGGTCGGCGATCTTGGCGCCCACGATCGGATAGGTGCCCGCGACGCCCGAGCCGATGCGCACGAACGTGTCCTGCGCCCATGCGGGCGCGGCGCCCATCGCGGTCGCCAGCGCGGCCGCGGCCGCCGTGAGTTTCATCGCCTTCATCATCTTCTTGATCCCTGTCGGTCCGGTGGCGGGGGCGCGCGCCGCCTGCGGGAGGCTCGCGCCGACTCGGTCGGACAATTCAGACCCGGTTCGGCCCCTTTTGTCTGGACGATGTTGCCGAGCCCCGGAACCTGTGTCAATGATAAGTCATCTTTGGACCCATCCATGATACAGGACGCCGCCGCGCCGCCCGCCCGCGCCGCCGCCGCGTCCCGGAGGAGCGGCATGAGCGACGCAGGCGATCCCTCGGGCAACATCGCGGGAATCCTCGACATTCACGCCACCACGCGCGGCGGCCACCCGGCGCTGATCCACGGCCCGCGGACCTGGTCGCACGCCGAGTTCGCCGCCGAGGTGCGCCGCACCGCCAACCATCTGCGCGACATGGGAATTCGCCGCGGGGACCTGGCCGGCGTCTGCCTCGAGGACCGGCCGCGCACCCTGTTCGTGCTGTTCGCGCTCGCCCGTCTCGGGGCCATGGCGCTGCCGATGGACGCCCGCTGGAGCGAGGTCGAGCGGACGCGCATGGCCGCCTTCTTCAAGCCCCGCGTGGTGCTGGCCGACGCCCCCCTGCCCCCTGCGGGCGAGGAGACGGTGCTGCGCGTCGGCCCCGAGTGGGACGCCGCGGTGGCCGCCTGCCCCGACGAGGCGCCGCTCGTCATGGGTCCGGACCTTCCGCTGCTGGTCTCGCTGTCCTCGGGCACCACCGGGCGGCCCACGGGACCGATGGTGACCCATCAGCAGATGTATGCGCGGTTCATGTCGCAGACCGTCTCGCTGACCTTCAACGCCTACGACCGGTTCATGACCGCCACGCCCCTCTATTTCGGCGGCGGGCGCACCTTCTCGATGTCGCAGATCGTGCTCGGCTCGACGCTGGCGCTCTACGCGCCGCCCTATACGCCCGAGGGCCTGGCCGAGGAGATCGCGCGCACCGGCACGACGGCGGTGTTCCTGGTGCCCACCCTGCTGCGCCGCCTGCTGGATCTGCCCGAGGACGACCGGGCGAAGCTGCGCGGCCTGCGGCTGCTGATCTCGTCGGGCGCGCCGCTCCACGCCGAGGAGCGGGCGAGGGTCCGCGCGACGCTCACCCCCAACTATTTCGAGTACTACGCCTCGACCGAGGGCGGCGGCGTCTCGGTCCTGCATCCCGCCGACCAGCAGGCGCGGCCGGCCTCGGTCGGACGCCCCTCGTTCCGGGTCGAGGTGCAGGTGGTGGGCGAGGATCACGCCCCCCTCCCCGCCGGCGAGACCGGCCAGGTGCGCTATCGCGGGCCCGGCGTCGCCGACAGCTTCTTCCGCGACGCGGAGGCGAGCGCCAAGGCCTTCCACGAGGGCTGGTTCTACCCCGGCGACCTCGGCTCGCTGGACGCGGGCGGCTATCTGACCCTGCGCGGCCGGGCCAAGGACATGATCCTGCGCGGCGGTGTGAACATCTATCCGCTGGAGATCGAGCAGACCCTGCAGGGGCTGCCCGAGGTCGCCGAGGCCTGCGTCTTCCCCCTGCCCCACGCCCAGTTGGGCGAAGAGGTCGCCGCCGCGCTGGTCCTGCGTCCCGCCGCCGCCGCCGAGGCCGGCGCCGACGCGCTCGCCGGGATCGAGAGCGCCTGCCGCACGACGCTCGCCCGCTACAAGGTCCCCTCGCGCTGGTTCGTGATGGAGGCGCTGCCGAAGAACTCCGGCGGCAAGGTGGTGAAGGCCGAAGTGGCGCGGCTGGCGGCCGAAACCGGCGGCTGACGCGGAACCGGGGGCGCCCGACGCAGGCTCAGGCGCCCGGCCCCTCCCCCATCCCGTGCCGCGCCATGCGCCGGTAAAGCGTCATGCGCGAGCAGTTCAGCGCCCGGGCCGCGGCGGCCTTGTTGCCGCCCGCCCGGCGCAGGGCCGCCTCGAGGGCCGCGCGCTCGCTGGCGGCGGGGGGGGCGAGGTCGGGGTCGGCCAGGGAAGCTGCGAGGTCGGGCGCCTGCCAGCCGCCGGCCCCCTCGCCCACCCAGCCGGGCGGGCGCAGGCCGGGGGGCAGGTCGGCGAGGCGGATCTCGCCGCCCTCGCGGCCGATGGCGGCCACCTCGAGGGCGTTGCGCAGCTCGCGCGCGTTGCCGGGCCAGTCGTGGGCCGAGAGCGCGGCGGCCGCGGCCTCGGCCAGACGCGGGGCCGAGGGCATCCGCGACAGCAGCAGGCGGGCGAGCGGGGCCACGTCCTCGCGACGCTCACGCAGGGGCGGCACCCGGATGCGCGCGACGGCGAGGCGGTAATAGAGGTCCTCCCGAAACCGCCCCGCCGCGACCTCGGCCGAAAGATCCCGGTTGGTCGCCGCGATCACCCGCGCGTCGAAGCGCGAGGGGGCGCGGGCGCCGAGCGCATGGACCTCGCGCGTCTCGATCGCGCGCAGCAGCTTGGCCTGGGCGGCGGCCGACAGGTCCCCCACCTCGTCGAGAAACAGCGTACCCCCATCGGCGAGGCGCATCTTGCCGGGGTGGTCGCGCACCGCGCCCGAGAAGGCGCCGCGGACGTGGCCGAACAGCTCCCCCTCGACGAGCTCGTCGGGGATCGCGGCGCAGTTCAGCGCCACCAGCGGGCCCGCGGCGCGGCGCGAGCAGCGGTGCAGCATCAGCGCGGCGCATTCCTTGCCCGCCCCGGTCTCGCCGGCGATCAGGGCGGTCGCCTCGCTCGCGGCCACCCGGCGCAGGAAGGCGCGCAGCTCGGCGATGGCGCGGCTGGCGCCGACCAGGCCGCAGCGCTCGGCCTCGGCGTCGGCCTCGAGGTCGGCCTCGCCCGCCCGCTCGCCGCGCAGCTCGGCCAGGTGGTAGGTCACCCTGGCGGCGAGATCCGCGTCCCCTCCGGCCAGCGAGACGAAATCGTCGGCCCCCGCGCGCAGCGCCTGCACCGCCGCGGCCTGGCCGCGGTCGGCCCCGGCCACGATCAGCCGCGCCCGGGGCGAGGCCGCCCGCAGCTGGGCCAGCGCCCCGGCCTCGGCCGGGCCGACGCTGATCACGAGACAGGCGCGCGGATCGCCGCCGGCCGGCGCCTCGGCCACCGCGCGGAGCGGCGCGCAGCGCAGCCCAAGCTCCCGGCCCAGCGCCTCGAGACGGGCGCGGCGGCGGTCGTCGCGATCCACAAGGACCAGCCTCGGTCGATAGGCCGGCGACGTCATGCAACCCCTCCCCGTGCGACGGCCAGCGCGCCGCATCTTCAGGTTTCGCCCTCCCCGCTCCGGCGAGTCCCGCGCAGGGCGGGCGACCGGCACTCTGTAGGCGGGCATGTAAACAGGTTGTGAACCTTCGTTTCACAAAGATGAAGGCCACCTCCATCTGCGTAAGGTTTCTTTAACCAACAAGCTCTTGCAGTGACAAAACTCACAGTCCCAAGTCCAGTTCATATGATTTTAATTGATTCCATCGTAACGTCTCGCGCCCGCCGCCCGCCTTTTCGCTACGCACAGGGGACCGAACGCCATGCCCGAAGACGCGAACCCGCTCGCCTTCGTCGGGGAGGCCGAGCCGATCTCCGACGACCGGCCCTATATCGAGGCCGCCGAGGCGCTTGGCTGCGAGGTTGCGGCGGTCAAGGCGGTGGCCGAGGTCGAGTCCCGCGGCGCCGCCTTCCTGCCCGACGGCCGCCCGCCGATCCTGTTCGAGCGGCACATCTTCTCGCGCACCACCCGCAACGCGCATGACGCCGGGCATGGCGAGATCTCCAACCCCTCGCCGGGGGGCTACCAGGGAGGGGCGGCGGAATATGACCGCCTGTCCCGGGCCATCGAGCTCGATCGGGCGGCGGCGCTGGAGTCCGCCTCCTGGGGCAAGTTCCAGATCATGGGCTTCAACGCGCAAACCTGCGGGTTCCGGACGGTCGAGGATTTCGTCGAGGCGATGTGCGCCTCCGAGGAGGCCCAGCTCGACGCCTTCGTGGCCTTCGTGAAGCGCAACCGCCTCGATCGCGCGCTGCGGGCGCGGGACTGGGCGGCCTTCGCGCGGGGCTACAACGGGCCCGCCTACGCCCGCAACAAGTACGACGAGAAGATGGCCGCCGCCTATCGCCGCCATTCCCAGGCGGCCGGCGCCGGCTTCCGGGTCGAGACGGTGCGCGACCTGCAGGTGGCGCTGAACTTCCTGGGCGCGGACGCGGGCGACGCCGACGGGCTGATGGGCCCCCGGACCGCCGGCGCCATCCGCCGCTTCCAGGCCGAGTGCCGCCTGCCCGAGACCGGCCAGCCCACCCCCGTCCTGATGCAGGCCGTGCAGGCCGTCTACTACGCGCTGGGCGGCAAGGAGGCGCGCGCGGTCATCTGATCGCGCCGCCCCCTCTCTTTCTCCTCCAGCCTCAGCCAAGGAGGCGCCGATGCTCCCCGTGGTCCTTCCCCTTCTCACCTCCCTCGCGCCCGCGCTCGCCCGGGTCGTCACCGGCTCGAACCGGGCCGGCGAGGTCACCCAGGCCGTCTCCGCGGCGGTCGAGCGGGTGGCCGGCATCGCTCCCGACACGCCCGAGAAGGTCGAGCGCGTGCAGGCGATGATCGAGGCCGATCCCGCCCTGTTCATGCAGATGCGCACCCAGCTCCAGGCCATCGAGCAGGCCGAGCTGGAGGCGTTTCTGGGCGACCGCAAGGACGCCCGCGCCCGCGACATCGAGATCCGCCAGATAAGCGAGGACGGCAACACCCGCGCCAACGTGATGCTGGCCATGGCCTTCGGGGCGATCATCGTCATCGCCGGCGCGCTGGTGCTGCTGAACGCCTATGGCCAGGCGAACGAGTTCACCGGCGCGATCTTCGGATTCCTCACCGGCATCGGCGGGATGTTCGCGCGCAATGTCGGTTCGGCCTTCGACTTCGAGTTCGGCTCCTCGCGCGGGTCCCAGCAGAAGAGCCAGCAGCTCGAGAGCCTCACCAACCGCTTTCAGGAGCTTCAGGGCCAGGCCGCCAAGACCGTGGCCTCGGGTCTGGCGGGCGGCGTGGCAAACAGCGTGGCCCGCCACGCGCCCGAGGCGATCGAGGCGATGCGCGACGCCTTCGAAGGCGACGACGACGATCTCAACCGCGAGAGCCTGGGCGCCTTCCGCCGCCGGATGTCCGCCGCCCCCGCCTGAGGCCCTTGAGCCCCCTGCGCCGGGCCCGATCGAGGGCCCGCGCATCCCTCCCCGCCCCCGCTCCGCCCGAGGGGCGGCGCCGCTTCGGGCCGCGGCGCCGACCCTCCGCGTTCCGGTCGCGATCCGCCCTCGCGCGCGTCAGGCCGCCGGGTAGCGGGTCCAGGGCGACAGCCCGCCGTCGCGCCCGATCAGCAGCACGTCAAAGGCCTCGCGCTCCGTCTCGGGCCCCATCCCCGGCGAGCCCCAGGGCATCCCCGGCACGGCCAGCCCGACCGCGTCCGGCCGCTCGGCCAACAGGCGGCGGATGTCCTGGGCGGGCACGTGACCTTCGACGACATATCCCTCGACCAGGCCCGTGTGGCACGAGACCGCCGCCTGCGGCACGCCCAGCGCGATCTTGCGGCGCATCAGCGCCGCGGGGCCGAGCGTCTCGACCGCGATCTCGAACCCGGCCGCGCGCAGGATCTCGACCCAGGCCTCGCAGCACCCGCAGGCCGGGTCCTTGAGCACCTGCATCGCCTGGGGGACGGCGAGCGCGCGCGCGGCCGGGCCCAACGCCGCGGCGAGGAGGCCGAGCGCTCCGGCGTGAAGGACGCGGCGGCGCGAAAGGCGGGTGGCGGTCATGGCGGGCTCCCTTGCTCACGGCGCCGGGATCGTCCGGGCGCCGCCGCTCGATACGGCTTCCCCCTGCTGGAAGGTCAACGCCGGCGCCTGCCCGGGCGGTCACGAAAGCGTCGGCGCCCCGGGCGGCCGCGCCGGGATCGGGCGCGCCCGCAGATCGCGCCGCGCGGGGGCGCGGGGCGAGGCAACGCCTTCTTAAGGGATGCGAATCTAAGGCTTCGCGCAGCGCCCTTCGCCAGTCACGGATCGTCCCGACATGACCCCCATTTCTCTCCGCTGCGGCCACCTCCGGGCGGCCGCCCCCTCGCTTCTCGGCGGTCGCATCGAAGTGGCCGTGATCGACGTCTCCGTGGCGGGGTGGGAGAGATTGGCGCAGGCGCTGCATCCGGGCGTCGGCATCGTGACGCTGCCCCGGACCGGAGACGGGCTTGCCCATCTCGCCGCCTGGACGGAGGGGCGGCGCGGGATCGACGCGCTGCACCTGATCGCCCATGGCGCACCGGGGGAGATCCGGCTGGGCGCCCTCACTCTGGACCTCGCGGCGGTCGCCAGCCGCGGGGTCGAGCTGGCGCGGATCGGCGCGGCGCTGGCCCCTGAGGCCGAACTGCTGGTCTGGAGCTGCGAGACCGGCGCCGACGGCGGCGTCCTGCTCGCCGCGCTGGCCAGGGCGACGGGGGCGAGCGTCGCGGGCTCGGACGACGTCACCGGCCAGGACGGCGACTGGGACCTCGAGGTGTCCACCGGCCCGATCCGCACGCCTGCGCCCTTCGACCTCGTCGCGGCGCAGGCCTGGGGCGGGAGGCTGGCCCTGCCCTCCGCCAGCCAGAGCTTCGGCGGCGCCTATCTCGCCGGCAACAGCAATGGCTCGACGGTCGACGGCTTCACCGTCACGACGTCCACGGGCGGCGCCATCGTTCAGCAGGCCGATTCGCTCTTCGGCTATCCGGCTTCGGGCTCTACCGTCTCGGTCACCTGGACGGCCGACGGGGACGATCTGATCTCCTTCGACCTGGATTCGTTCACGGTTTCGACTGTCGAGGACTCCTTCGACATCGTGTTCAGCGCCGTTTCCAATGGCGTCGGCGTCGTCCAGAACGCCTCGATCGCCACGAATTACGCCGGGACGTTGGTGATCGACATCGACGAGACGGTCTTCAACGACATCACGTCTTTCACCGTCACCTACACCGATACGTTTTCCGTATTCATCCAGGACCTGCGCATGCACGGCATGGCGCTCGCCGACCTGGTGGGCGCGCCGCTGGACGCCACCCCGCCCGCGTTCGACGCCGCCCCCGCCGCCACCGCCCACACCCCGACCTCGGCGACCGTCTCGGTCGATGTGGACGAGGCCGCGACCGTCTACTGGGTGATGGTCGCCGACGGCGCCGCGGCGCCCAGCGCGCTGCAGGTTTCCAACGGGCAGGACGCGGCGGGCGCGGCGGCGGGTGTCTCCGGCTCGCAGACGCTGGCCTCGGCGCCCTTCGACACCTCGCTGAACCTCTCCGGCCTGACGCCGGGGACGGACTACGACCTCTATGTCGTCGCCGCCGACGTCGCGGGCAACCTGATGGCCGCCCCGGCCCGCGTCGACATCCACGCGCCGGGGGAGCTGGTCTCCCTCTCGGTCGCGCCGGGCTCGCAGACCGAGGGCTCGGACGCGACCGTCACCGCGACGCTCGACCAGGTCTCGCCGCTCGACGTGACGGTGACGCTGACGGCGGGCGCGGCGGGGACCGCGACGGGGGCCGACTACACGATCTCGGCCACGACGATCGTGATCCCGGCCGGCCAGCTTTCGGCCGGCGTCACGGTGTCGGCGCTGGCCGACGGCATCGACGAGGCCGACGAGACGCTGTCCATCGACATCGCCTCGGTCGCCAACGCGACCGAGGACGGCGACCAGCGCGCCACCCTGACCCTGGTCGACGGCGACCCCGCGCCGGGCGTGAGCCTCGCGACCTCGACCGCCACGCTGATCGAAGGGGGCCCGGGCCTCACGGTGACCGCCACGATCGACGCCCTCTCGGGCCAGGACGTGACGGTGGTGCTCGAGGTCACGGGGGCGAGCGAGGACGTCCACCTCACGGCGGCGACCATCGTGATCCCGGCGGGCTCGCTTTCGGGCGCGACCACGCTGAACGCGGTGAACGACACTATGGACGAGGCGACCGAGACCGCGACGCTCGCCATCGCCAGCGTGACCAACGGGACCGAGACCGGCGTCCAGTCCATCGACATCGACGTGGTCGACAACGACCCCACCCCGGCGCTGACGCTCTCGGTCGACCAGGCCAGTCTCGCCGAGTCGGGCGGCGTGGGAACCCTCACCGCGACGCTCGACGCGGTGTCGGGCCGGGACGTGACCGCGGTTCTCCTGATCGGCGGGGACGCGACGCCGGGCGTCGACTACACGCTGTCCTCGACCAGCATCACGATCCCCGCCGGCTCGCTGACCGGGACCGTGACGCTGAGTGTGATCGACGACGCGATCGACGAGTTCGACCAGGTCGTCACGATCGACGTCGACTCGGTCGCCAACGCCTCCGACGACGGACACCAGCAGACCGGCTTCACGATCGTGGACGACGAGGACGAGCCGGTCGCCACCCTCTCGGTCGATCCCGCCTCGGTGGACGAGGCCGGGGGCGTCGCGACGCTGACCGTCACGCTCTCGGGCGCCTCGGAGAAGGCGCCGACCGTCGAGCTCGACTCGGCCTCCGGGACCGCGACGCTGGACGTCGACTACCAGCTATCGGGGACCGCGCTGACCTTCCAGGCGGGCGAGACCAGCAAGACGCTGACCCTGACCGGGCTCGACGACATCGCGCTCGAGGATGCGGCCGAGACCGCGACGCTGACCTTCGCGGGCACGCGCGTCAGCCTCGCCTCGAACACCATCGCGGTGGGTGTGGTCGACGACGAGGTCCCCCCCGAGGCTCTCTCGATCCTGCGGGCCGACGGCGCGGCCGAGGCCGCCAACGTCGCGACGGTGACCTTCGAGGCCCGCTTCGACCAGGCCGTGACCGGCGTGGACGCCACCGACTTCGCGCTGACGGGCGCGGCCGCGGTCGGCGCCTCGATCCTGTCGGTCACCGACGCGGGCGCGGGCGATGTCTGGCGCGTCGCGGTCGACGTGACCGGGCTCGAGGGCGCGCTGGGCCTGAACCTGCTCAACGACGGCAGCATCCAGGCCGGGCCCGGCGCCTACCTCGATGCGGCGCGGATCGGCGACCAGACCTTCCTCCTCGATCGCAGCGGCCCGACCGCATCCATCGGCGTGGTGGCCGGCGACGACGTGATCGACGCGGCCGAGACCGCCGCCGGGCTCACGGTCGGCGGCGCCGCCACCGACGCAACCGGCATCGCCACCCTCACCGCCACCCTCGGCGGGGCCACGGTCGCGGGCGCGGTGAGCGGCGGGCAGTGGAGCGCCGGCTTCTCGGCCCTCGACCTTGCGGGGCTGGCCGACGGCGCGGCCACGCTCTCGGTCACGCTGACCGACACGCTGGGAACCGCGACCACCCTGACGCGGGCGCTGACGCTCGACCGCACCGGCCCGGTCGCCACGCTGGCCGAGGCCGACGGCTTCAGCGTCTCGATCCAGCTCGACGAGGACGTCGTTCCTGGCGGGCCGGCCGGGTTCTCGGTCGTCGCCGACGGCCAGGCGATCCCGGTGCTGGCGGTGTCTGGCGGCAGCGGAGGGCCGCTGCTCCTGACCCTCGCCGCCCCCGTCGCCGAGGGCGAGGCGGTGAGCGTGGGCTGGGACCCCGAGGCCGCCGGCGCCTCGCTGATCGATCTCGCGGGCAACGCGGCGGGCGCGATCGCGCTGAGCGCGACGAACGCGACCACCGGCTCCGCGGCCGAGACCATCGACGGGCTGCAGGTGACCACCGTGGCGCTCGGCTCGGGCCCCGACGCGATCGAGGTCATCACCGCGCCGATCGTCACCGACACGCGGGTGGATTCCTCGGGCAACGTCGGGCGCGCGGGCATCCCCGTGGCCTATGACGAGACCGGCGCGCCGGTCCTGCGCGCCCAGTTGCCCGAAGGTTTCGGCATCCAGTCGGTCGGGCCCCGGCTGGCGGGCCCCGCCTCGGGCGCCGGCGGCGCGTTGCAGCAGTCGATCGGCGCAGGCGCCTCGGAGTCCGAGCGCGCGGAGCTCGAGACGCTGGGCGCCCGCTGGCTGTCGAGCCTGCCCGGCTCGACGCCGCTGACCGTGCGGACCCTGACGCCGACGATCGCGACCGCGGCGCCCATCGAGCCGATGGCGATCGCCGGCGGCTTCGGCGGCGGGATGACCGCGGTGACCCTGGACCTGCGCACGACCGGGGGCGCAAACCTGATCCTGCGCGACATCGAGTTCGTCGCCGTCTCCGGCGCCGCAACCCTGACCGGCGGTCGCGGCGAGCAGTTCGTGACGGCCGACTCGGCGATCCAGCATATCGTGCTCGGCGCCGGCGACGACCGGCTGTACGGCGGCGGCGGCGACGACACCGTCGGCTCCCGCGGGGGGGACGACCGTGTCTTCGGCGGCGAGGGCGACGATATCGTCTTCGGCGGCGCGGGCGCGGACGTCGTGCGAGGCGGCGCCGGCCGCGACGCGGCGACGGGCGAGGCAGGCGACGACCTGGTGGTCGGCGGCGCCGGACACGACAACCTGGGCGGCGGCTGGGGCGACGACCTTCTGCTCGGCGGCCGCGGGGCCGACGCGATGCGCGGCTCGGGCGGCGACGACCGGCTCGAGGGCGGCGAGGGCGGCGACAAGCTCGCGGGCGGGCGCGGCGACGACCATGCCCTGGGCGGCGAGGGCGCCGACGTTCTGCGAGGGAAATCGGGCGCCGACGCCCTTCGCGGCAACGCCGGGGACGACCGGCTGGCGGGCGGCGAGGGCGACGACGCCCTGCAGGGCGGCCGCGGCTCGGACCGGCTCTCGGGCGGCGAGGGCGCCGACATGCTCGACGGCGGGCTCGGCTCCGACCGGCTGATTGGCGGAGAGGGGCCCGACGTCTTCCGCTTCGAGGCCGCGTCGGGCCGGGACGTGATCGTCGACTTCATCGCCGGCCTCGATCGGATCGAGGTGGCGGCCGACATCGGCGGCCTCGACCTCGACACGGGCGCCGACCTCCTTGCGTTGGCCTCCCAGGCGCCCCGAGGCGTGCTCGTGGATCTCGGCGATGCGGGAGAGATCCTGTTGCGGGGGCTCGAGCTGTCGGAGCTCTCCGCCTCGGACTTCGGGCTGGTGTGATCGGATCAGGCGCCGAAGCCGGGTGATCCCGGTCAGAGCGCAGGGCGGCGGCGGCCCCGCCCCCGTGCCTGACCGCACAGTCAACCTTCCCACGGGCGAGAACGACCCGGGGATAGGCCCGGACTGCCTCGCCGACGGACAGGCCGGCTGCAACGGACCCGTCCGATTGCACGCGATCCGGGGCGGACACATGCCGTCGCGATCGGCTTTCGCGCCCTGCACGGAGGGATCCGTGTGCGGGGGGAGCGCGACATCCGCAAGTCCTGCAAGCCTCGCCCCCCCCGCGAGGATGATCTTCGGCGCTGCCCTGCCCTGCGCTGCGCGCCAGGGATGGCGCGGGCGGCTTCGGTGAACCCGCGCGCCTTGATGTGGCGGCGGGGATCGGGCGGGCTCAGCCGCGCGAGGGGATCCGGGAATGGTCGAGCGCGGCGGTCATCGCCTCGAGGCGCGAGGACATGAACCAGCGCTTCATGTAGCCAAAGGCCTCGGCGGGCATCGCGGCGAGGGTTTCGAGGCGCTCGACGGCCGCCTCGCGCAGCTGGTCGGCCGGGACCAGGGTGCAGGGGCCGCCGCGCCGCTCCAGCTCACGCGCGGGAACGGCGCGGGCCGACATGCAGATGTCGTAGGCGAGACCCTTGCTGGTCGTGCTCTCGACGATGGCCGCGGCGAAGGGCGAGGCGATGCCGATGCGGACCTCGGGGAGCTGGAAGCTCGCGGTCTCGTCGGCCACGATCCGGTCGGTCAGCAGGGCGTTCATGAACGCGAGGCCCAGCATCCTGCCCCGCGCCATCGTCACGATCGGCCGCGGGCAGGCGGTGGTGGCGTCCAGCATGTCGCGCACGATGGCGATGCGATAGGGGCCGACCTCGGCCTCGGCCATGCCCTCGGGCGTCTTGAGGTCGACGCCGCCCGAGAACACCCGGGGCGACTCGCTCGTCCAGATCAGGCCCTTGAGGGTGGAGTCCTCGCGGACGCGCGAAACGGCCGCGACATAGGCGTCGGCAAGCGCGCGGGAGATCGAGCCGCCCCGCTCGGCACGGTTGATCGACGCCCAGAGGATCCCGTCCTCTTGGGTCAGGAGAAGGTCGCTCATCTGATGATCTTTCGACAGGAGGGGGGGCCGCGCCGCCGCCGACACGAGAGGCGGCGGCGGCGCGACAAGACGGCCGAGACAGCCGATGGGCCGCCTCAGATCTGGCGGTCGGCGTCGGCCCAGTAGGGGTCGCGCAGCTTGCGCTTGTAGATCTTGCCCGACGGGTCGCGCGGCAGCTCGCTCATGAAGATGAACTCCTTGGGCACCATGAAGCCGCTCAGCCGTCCCTTGCCGAATGCGGTCAGCGCGGCGGCGTCGAGCGGCGAGCCGGGGCGCGCCTCGACCGCGAGCGCCAGGCTCTCGCCCAGCTCCTCGTGCGGGATCCCGAAGGCGGCGCAGTCGAGGACGTCGGGGTGGTCGAGGAACGGCGCCTCGACCATCGTGCAGTAGATGTTGCTGCCCCCCGAGATGATCATGTCGCGCTTGCGGTCGGTGATGTAGAGGTAGCCCTCCGCGTCCAGATAGCCGACGTCGCCCAGCGACAGCAGCCCGTCGCGCTCCATCGCCAGCCGCTCCTCGTGGCGGTTCTGGTAGGTGAAGTCGGGATAGCCCGAATGGCGGCAATAGATCTCGCCGACCTCGCCGGCGGGAAGCTCCGCGCCGTCCTCGCCCAGGATCTTCACGATCGCGCCCGGCACCGGCGCGCCGACCGAGCCCGGATGCTCGAGGAAGTCCTTCGAGGTGGCGTAGGTGACGATCCCGGTCTCGGTGCCGCCGTAGAGCTCGTAGAGCACCGGGCCCAGCCACTCGATCATCTTCATCTTCACGTCGCGCGCACAGGGGGCGCCGCCGTGGATGATGTGCTCGATCGCCGAGAGGTCGCGCTTGCGGCGCGCCTCCTCGGGCAGCTTGAGCAGCCGCACGAACATGGTCGGCACCATGAAGCTGTGGGTGATGCGGTGCGCCTCGAGCAGCGCGAGATAGGCCTCCGGCTCGAAGCGCGGAACCAGGATCAGGTGCCCGTCCACGGCCCAGGTTCCGTCCGCGGTCGACAGCGGCGCGGAGTGGTAGAGCGGCGCGGCCAGCAGGCAGCGCATGCCGTGGACATAGGCGTTGTGGTGGTTCTTGAGGCTGACGCTGACCGCCGAGGCGCGCTTCACGCCCTTGGGCTTGCCGGTGGTGCCTGAGGTGTAGACCATCGCGGTCGGCTTGACCTTGGCGTCGTCGGTGAACGGCGCGAACCGCCCGGCCCAGTCGCTCAGCGAGACCTCGCCCGCGCGCAACCGGCAGTCTTCGTCGGCGACGCGGTAGGGCGCGCGCAGATAGGTCGGCGTCTCGACCAGCACGACCTCGACCTCGCGGGTCAGCAGGGGACGCACCGCCTCGCCCTGGGCGTGCCACAGGTCCGAATGCGCGATCAACACGCGCGCGCCGCTGTCGTTGATGATGTAGGCGATGTCCTCGGCCGAGAAGTGCCAGTTGACCGGGGTCGCGACCGCGCCCACCAGGTTCGCCGCGACCATGCAGGTCACGAACTCGATATCGTTTCGCATCAACAGGTTGATGGCTTCGCTGTAGTCCACGCCGGCAGTCTTCAGGGCGGCGGCGATCCGGCGCGCCTGTTCCAGAATTTCGTCGTTGCCTACGCGCCGCTCGGCGATCGTCACGGATCCGTCCACGCCGCTCCTCCCTTGCCCACGACCGGCGCGACGCCGGCCTCCCGTCTCGTCTGGCGGCCAGCCTATAGCCGCCGGCGCCAGAATGTTCAACTGTTGACACGACTACTGCCGGCAGTCTACCGAATGCGGGCGCCGCTACGTCTTGCGGCGACATGGCCCGAGCGAGGCCGGAGCGGACTGGGAGGTCGCTTCGGCATCGACGTGGAGGACAGCGCAAGCGCCGCGCGTCGGACGTTCACGGCCGCAACGACGGACCAGGGAGGTGACGGTGAACACGATTCTGAAGGCCGGGGCGCTTGCATGCGCGCTGCTGTCGGGCACGGCGGCGGCCGCGACGGCGGAGATGACCCTGCGCTATGTCGAGGGCAGTCCGAACCGCGGGGCCAAGTCGCGCGCGCTGACCGACTTCGGCAACGAGCTCGCGAAGCTGTCGAACGGGGAGCTCGAGATCGAGTTCCACTGGGGCGGCGCGCTGCTGAAGTGGGGCGCGATCTTCGACGGCGTGGCCGCGCAGACGGCCGACATGGGCACCCTGATCGCGGCCTACAATCCAAAGGAGCTGCAGGGTCAGGGCATCGGCGACCTGCCGATCGGGGAGTCCGGCGACGCCTGGGTCGGCTCGCGCGCGCTGCATGAGCTGTTGACCACGAACGCGGACATGATCGACGCGCTGGCCAGGCAGAACATCGTCTTCGTCGGCGCGATCCACACCACCGCCAACCAGGTCATGTGCAAGGGCGCCGACATCAAGGGCGTGGCGGACCTGAAGGGCAAGAAGTACCGCGGGGCCGGCATCTACAGCCACGCGCTGTCGGACTATGGCGCGACCATCGTCAACCTGACCTACGGCGAGTCCTATCAGGCGCTCGACACCGGGCTCGTCGACTGCTCGCAGGTGCTGCTCTACTCGATCGATCCCTACAAGTTCTGGGAGATCATCGACCAGGTCCTGATCATCGACTGGGGCCAGACCGCCGGCATCGTCGCGGGGATCAACAAGGACGTCCACGACCGGCTGTCCGACTCCCAGCGCGAGGCGCTGCGCAAGGCGGGCGACTTCCTCACCGATCGTCAGGCCGAGTATCTGATCGAAGAGGACCTGGCCGCCCGCGCGGCGCTCGAGGCGGGCGCCTACGGCCGGCCGGTCGAAGTGATCCACGCCTCGGCCGAGGACGAGGCGATCCTCGACGAGATCAGCAAGAAGTACATCGACGACTGGAAGACCAACATGGCCGCCCAGGGCTATGACGCCGATGCCGCCTACGCCCAGTATCTGGAACTTCTCGACAAGTACGCCAGGGAGCGGGACGAGAAGGGCTATCCATGGACCCGGTGACGGGACACGGCGGGCGCGCGCAGAGCGCGCCCGCCTATCGGCGCGCGAGAGGCCTGCTGGGCAAGGCCGAGGGCGCGCTCCTGGCCGTCGTCGCCGTGGTCATCCTGGCGATGACGGCCTACGTGATGCTCGGGATCGTGTTGCGAACCGTCTTCAACATGGGTCTCTACGACGAGATCGTGATCATCGGCGAGATGATGGTCGCCACCATCAGCCTTCCCTTCGCCTACGTCGCCGCCGAGCGGGGCTTCATCGCCATCGAGGTGTTCACCGCCTGGGCCGGCCGGCGCACGCGGATCTGGCTCGACGTGCTGGCCTCGATCGTGGGGCTGGCGGCGCTGACGCCGATCACCATCACGGCCGTCTCCTCCGGTTACAAGACCTGGAGCGAGGGCAGCTATTTCTTCGGAATCCTGAACCTGCCGGAGTGGCCGGGCTATGCCGTCTACGCCGTCGGCATCGGATTTTTCCTTCTGCGGTTGATCGACCTTCTCGTCCACGACCTGCTCTGCGCGCTCGGAGCGATCGAGGACGAAGATCCGTCCCGCACCTGACCGGGCTTCACCCACATGGATATCGGCACGATCGGACTCTACGGGTTCTGCGCAGCATTCCTGTTGCTGGCCCTGCGCGTCCCCATCGCTTTCACTCTGGTCGCCGTGGCGACCGCCTGCACGCTGGTCGCCTATTCCTGGCGGCCGGGCGCCGAGTTCGACCTCGACCGGGGCTTTGGCCCCGCGCTCGGGCTGGTGCAGTCGAACGCCTACAAGTTCCTGCACTCCTATGACCTGAGCATGGTGCCCATGTTCATCCTCGCCGGCCACCTCGCCTTCCATTCGGAAGTGACCACGCGGATCTACTTCGCGGTCCGCATCTGGCTGTCGCGGGTTCCGGGCGGGCTGGCGGTCGCCTCGCTGATCGGCTGCGGCGGGTTCTCGGCGATCACGGGATCGAGCATGGCCTGCGCGTCCTCGATGGGGAAGATCTGCGTCCCCGAGATGCTCAAGTATCGCTACTCGCCCCAGCTCGCCACCGCCTCGGTCGCGGTCGGCGGCACGCTGGGCGCGCTGATCCCGCCCTCGGTGCTGTTCATCATCTACGGCCTGTTCACCGAGACCTCGGTCAGCCGCCTGTTCCTGGCCGGCGTGCTGCCGGGGCTGCTGAGCCTGGTGGGCTTCATCGTCACCGTGCTGATCTGGGTGACCCTGCGGCCCGACGTGGCCCCCAAGGTCGAGGAGACCATCGGCAAGCGCGAGCGGTTCGAGGCGCTGCTGCGCGCCTGGCCCGCCTTCGTGCTGATCGGCACGATCATCGGGGGCATCTACGGGGGCGTGTTCACCGCGACCGAGGTCGCCGCGATCAGCGTCGCGTTCATGCTGACCTACGGCCTGGTGTGGCGGACGCTGACGCTGCGGGTGATCTTCCAGGCGCTGAAGGACACCGCCTCGCAGACCGCGGCGCTGTTCCTGATCGCGGTGGGGGCGAAGATCTTCGTCTCCTTCGTCTCGCTTTCGGGCGTGACGCGGGATTTCGCCGACTTCATCTCGCACAACGGCTTCTCGGACTGGACGATCCTGCTCGCGATCGTGGTGCTGTTCCTGATCATGGGCATGTTCCTCGACCCGCTGGGCACCATGCTGTTGACGCTGCCGTTCCTGATCCCGCTCGTCGAGGGCATGGGGATGGACCTGATCTGGTTCGGCGTGGTGGTGGTGAAGCTCTTGGAGATCGGGCTGATCACCCCCCCTGTGGGATTGAACGTGTTCGTGATCAACAGCGTGGTGACGCGCGAGATCAAGGTCCACACGATCTTCCTGGGCGTGGTGAAGTTCCTGGTCGCCGACCTGATCGTGCTGGCGCTGCTGATCGCCTTTCCGATCATCTCGCTCCTCCTGCCGACCAGCATGTTCTGAGGCGGCAGGAGGATGCGCGGATCACCCCAGCAGCTTGAAGGTCCCGGTCGCGGTGGCCGCCAGCCGACCCTCGGCGTCCTCGACCGCCGCCGTGCACTGGGCGATCGAGCGGCCCAGCCGCAGGCAGCGCCCGCGGGCGACAATCCGGTCGCCGCGGGCCGGGGCCACGAACACGCTCTGCAGGTGGATGGTGACGCTGCCCTGGGGGGATCGCGCGGGGCGCGTGCTGCGCAGCGCCGCCCCGCAGCTCTGGTCGAGCAGGGTCAGCAGCACGCCGCCATGCACCATGCCGAAGAAGTTCCGGTGATGATCCTCAAGCTGGAGCGACAGCTCGGCTTCGCCCTCGTGTAGCCGGTCGACCACGATCCCCATGTGCCCGCCGAACCCGTAAACATCTGCATCTGCTGTCATATTCCGCTCCTGCCGGTTTGCTTCAGGCGAAGATCCGCCGCAGCGCCAATATTGTCAACATTCGACACTTTCCCTCCTTCAGGAAGCGCCGCCCATGTCCCCTGCCCCCGCCGCTCCCCCTCGCACGCCCGCCGCGGTGGTGGCGCGCACCGCCGCGACCGACCTGTTCGGCACCCGCTTTCCGGTGGTGGCGGGCGGGCTGCAGTTCCTGGCCGACGCCACCTACGCCGCCGCCTGCGCCCGGGCGGGGATCATCGGCTTCCTGACCTCGAACCACTTCCCCGACGACGCCTCGCTGCGCGCCGAGATCCGCAAGGCCAGGGACCTGTGCGGCGACCTGCCCTTCGGCGTGAACATCGCGATGCTGCCCAGGTCGTCCGAGCACGAGCGGATCGAGCGGATCGTCGAGGTCGTGGCCGAGGAGGGGGTCCGCTTCGTCGAGACCACCGGCCGCAGTCCCGAGCCCTATCTGCCCGTCCTGAAGGCGGCCGGCGCCAAGGTGATGCACAAGGTTCCGGGCCTGAAATACGCCGAGAAGGCGCAGAGCGTGGGCGTCGACATGGTCGTGATCGTCGGCTGGGAATGCGGCGGCCATCCCGGGCCCAACGCCATCGGCTCGATCGTCAACGCCGCGCTCGCCCGGCAGCGACTGCGCATCCCCTACCTGATCGGGGGGGGCATCGGGCACGGCGCCCAGGTCCTCGCCGCGCTGGCGATGGGCGCCTCGGGGGCGCTGATGGGCACGCGGTTCCTCGCCTCGACCGAGATCCCGGCCCATGACGGCTACAAGGCCGCGCTGTGCGCGGCGAGCGAGAACGACACCACCATCTCGCTCTGGTCGGTGCGCAACAACGCCCGGACCCTGATCAACGAGACCACGCGCCTTGTCGCCGAGCTCGAGCGCGCCAACCCCGACGCCGGCATCGGGCCGCTGCTGCCGCATGTCTCTGGCGCCGCGGCGCGGCGGACCTATGCCGACGGCGACACCTCGCGGGGCATGGTCTACGCAGGCCAGGCGCTGGGCTTCGTGTCCAAGCCCCAATCGGTCGCCGAGATCGTCGAGGACCTGATCGCCGAGTTCGCCGCCGCGCGCGCGCAGCTCGACGCCTGCTTCTGATCCCTCCCGAACCCGAAAGGGCCGCTCATGTTCCGCAGAACGATCTACTCGTCCGACCACGACATCTTCCGCGACTCCGTCGACCGCTTCATCGCGCAGCATGTCGCCCCCCATCATGCGCAATGGGAGAAGGACGGCCAGGTCAGCCGCGAGCTGTGGCTCGCCGCCGGCGCGCAGGGGCTGCTGTGCGTGACGCTTCCCGAGGCCTACGGCGGCGCCGGCGTCGACTTCCTCTATGCCGCCGTGATCCAGGAGCAGATGTCCTGGCACAACTACTCGGGCCCCGGCTTTGCGGTGCATTCCGACATCGTCGCGCCCTACCTGCTGCACTACGGCGCCGAGGCGCTGAAGGCCGAGTGGCTGCCCCGCATGGCGCGGGGCGAGGCGATCGGGGCCATCGCCATGACCGAGCCCGCCGCCGGCTCGGACGTGAAGGCGATGCGCACGACCGCGGTGCGCGAGGGCGACGAGTATGTGATCAATGGCCAGAAGGTGTTCATCACCAACGGCCAGATCTGCGACTTCATCGTGCTCGCGGCCAAGACCGATCCCGCCGCCGGCGCGCGCGGGGTCAGCCTGATCCTGGTCGAGGCGGACCGGCCCGGCTTCGCCAGGGGCCGCAACCTCGAGAAGGTCGGCTACAAGGCGCAGGACACGTCGGAGCTGTTCTTCCAGAACGTCCGGGTCCCCGCAACGAACCTGATCGGCCGCGAGGGGCGCGGCTTCGCCCAGCTGATGGACCAGCTGCCCCAGGAGCGTCTGCTCCAGGCGATCCGCTCGGCCAGCTCGGTCGAGGCGGCGCTGGACTGGACGCTCGATTACACCTGCGGGCGCGCGGCCTTCGGGCGGACGATCGCAGACTTCCAGAACACGCGCTTCAAGCTCGCCGAGATCGCCTCGCGCGCCGCGATGCTGCGCGTCTTCCTCGACCGCTGCGTGCAGATGCATGTCGCGGGCGAGCTGTCGGACATCGACGCCGCGATGGCCAAGATGCTGGCGAGCGAGATCCAGTCCGAGGCGCTCGACACCTGCCTGCAGCTGCATGGCGGCTACGGCTACATGTGGGAATACCCCATCGCGCGGGCCTGGGCGGACGCGCGGATGATGCGGATCGCCGGGGGCGCCGGCGAGATCATGCGCGAGCTGATCGGTCGCGACCTGGTGGCCCGGAGGCGGACGGCATGAGCGCGGGGGTCAGCCCCCCGAAGCCCACCCCTGCGATGCGGGGGTTCGGCGATTATGTGGGCGCGCGCACGGTGGCGGTCCGGCCGAACTGGGGCATGGTCGAGATCGACCTCGAACCCTGGCTCCTCAACGGGCTGCCCACGGTGCATGGCGGGGTCGTGCTGACCCTGCTTGACCATGCCTGCGGCGCGGCGCTGACCTGCGGCTCGGGGCGGGAACTCGGCAAGGCGGGGGTGACGCTTTCGCTCGGCGCGTCGTTCCTGCGCGGCGCGCGGGGGGGAAAGCTGGTGGGGATCGGCCGCTGCGTGAAGCGGGGCCGCTCGATCGCCTTCTGCGAGTCCCATGTCGAGGACGAGGACGGCGAGGTGATCGCCCGCGCGAGCGCATCCTTCAGGCTGTTCTCCGCCTGAGAAACCGGACCCGGCGCGGGGAGGATCGCGCCGGGCCCTCGCCGCGGCTCAGGCGACGTTGGTCATCACCACGGTGCCCGCGGCGGTGAACATGCCCCCCACGCCATGGCAGACCGAGATCTCGGCCCCCTCGACCTGGGCGGGCGAGATCCCGCGCATCTGCCGCACGCTCTCCTGCAGCGCATACATCCCGTACATTCCCGAGTGCATGTAGCTGAGCCCGCCGCCGTTGGTGTTCAGCGGCAGCTTGCCGCCGGGACGGGTGTTGCCCTCGGCGATGAACGGGCCCGCCTCGCCACGGCCGACAAAGCCCAGATCCTCGAGCCCGTAGATCGGCAGATGCGCGAACGCGTCGTAGATCATCAGGTGGTCGACGTCGGCATGGCTGATGCCCGCGCTCTCGAAGGCCGCCTTGCCCGAAGTCCGGAAGGCGCGCGAGGAGGTCAGGTCGCCCATCTGGCTGACCGCCGGGCTCTCGACGCTTTCGCCCACGCCGCGGACATAGACGGGCCTGGTCGGGAAGTCCTTCGCCCGGTCGGCCCGGGTCAGGATCAGCGCCCCGCCGCCGTCGGTGACCAGGCAGCACATCAGCTTGCGGAACGGCCAGGCGATCATCTTGGAGCTCAGCACGTCGTCGACCGTGATCGGATCGCGGAACGAGGCGCGGGGGTGGAAGGCCGCCCATTCCCGCTGCACCACCGCGACCGTGGCGAGCTGTTCCACGGTCAGGCCGGTGTCCTTCATCATCCGCATCACCGGCAGCGTGAAGCGGGTGGGCGCGATCGAGACGCCGTAGGGAAGCTCGAACTGCTGGTCGTAGTGGTTGGCGAAGACCGGCGGGGCCAGCGCGCCCGCGCGGCTGCGCCCGCTTTCGCCGTGGGTGATCAGCACCGTGTGGCACAGGCCCGATTCCAGCGCCGCGACCGCGTGCCGGATGTGGATCATGTAGGAGCAGCCGCCCACCGAGGTGCCGTCGACCCAGCGCGGCGCGATGCCCAGGTAATGCGCGAGCTCGGCGGGGTTGTGGCCGGCGGTGGCGAGGCCGTCGATGTCCTTCGCCGTCAGGCCGCAGTCGCGCATCGCGTTCAGCGCCGCGTCCGCGTGCAGCATGATCTGGCCCATGTCGGGCAGGCGGCCCAGCTCGGTGGTCTCGGCGGCGCCGACGATGGCGACGGAATTCGGGGTCATCTCAGGCGCCTTTCGCGGGCTTGAACTGGGGCAGCGTGATCTCGTCGGTGATCGCCTCGAAGGTGACCTCGAGGGGCATGTCGAGGGTCAGCGCCTCGGGGGTCTGGTCGCACTCGAGGATGTTGGACATCAGGCGCGGGCCCTCGGCGAGCTCCACGATCGCGACCGCAAAGGGCGGCTCGCGCCCCGGCGCGCCGATGTGGTTGATGATGTAGCTGTGCAGGGTGGCCTTGCCCGAGGCCGCGAAGACGGCGACCTCGCGCGAGCCGCAGTCGGGGCAGAACGGGCGCGGCGGGAAATAGGCGTGGTCGCAGGCGACGCAGCGCTGCAGGCGGAGCTCCCCGAGTTTCGCGCCCTCCCAGTAGTGTCGGGTTTCCGGGCTCGGGGTCGGAACGAAGCGTTTCGTCATCTTGGGTCCTTGGCGAGAGCGTGGCGCAGGGTCAGGCGGCGATGCGGGCGTATCCGTTGTTCAGCACGATCCTGTCGCGCTCGACGACGCGGGTGCGGAACGAGACTTCCTCGCCATCCTGCCAGATCTCGGTGCGCAGGGTCTCGCCGGGGAAGACCGGGGACGAGAAGCGCAGATCGATCTGCCTGAGGCGGGTCGGATCGCCGCCGCAGCAGGTGCGCAGGATCGACCAGCCCGCGACGCCGTAGGAGCACAGGCCATGCAGGATCGGGGCGGGGAAGCCCGCCTGGGCCGCCACCCGGGGCGAGGCGTGCAGCGGATTGCTGTCGCCCGACAGCCGATAGATCAGCGCGGCCTGCGGCGGGGTCGCCCATTCGTCGACCAGGTCCGGCGCCCGGTCGGGAACCGGGGGGGCCGCCAGCACCGGCCCCGAGGGCCCGCCGAAGCCGCCGTCCGCCCGCGCGAAGGTGGTCGAGAGCGAGGTCGCGACATGCACGCCGGTGGTCTTCTCGTGGATCTCGCGCGCGACGTAGATCAGCGCGCCCTTGCCCTCGCCCTTGTCCACGACGCCCTCGATCCGGGTGCGGCCGACGGCGACGCCCTCGGCCGGCATCGGATTGTGCAGCGTCAGCCGCTGCTCGCCGTGCAGAACCTGTTCCCAGGTGACGCCGCTGTCGGGCTCGCGCACCCAGAAGCCCGGTCCGGCCATCACCACCGGCATGGTGGCGAGGGGGGCGAAGCCCTCGGATTCCTCGAACGTGAAGCGCACCTGCGCCTCGTCCAGCGGATCCGCGCCAATGCCGATGCCCAGCGCGTAGAGGATCACGTCGCGGGCGCTGTAAGGCTGCTCGACCTCGGGAAAGGCGCGGGCGAGCAGTCGGTCGTGGTCGATGGGCATGTCGCTTGGGTCCTGTGGTTCGAGGATCGCGAAGGCGCGCCGGGCTCAGCCCCGCAACGCCTGCATGAGCGGCGCGAGGCCCCCGCTCTCGAGGTCGAGAACCGCCGCGCGGATCGCCGCCGCGCCGGCCGCGTCGCGCGCCAGCCCGGCATTGAGGAAGAACTTCGCCGAGGTCTCGTCAAGCGACATCCGCCGCGCCCCGGCGCCGCTGTTGATCGGCACATGTTTCGACAGGACGCGCCCGTCGGCAAGGCGCAGCGCGACGCCGCCTGAAAAGTATTCGGGAAACCGGCTGTCGGGATCGGCGAGGCAGCTGCACCGCGCCGCCAGCGCCCGGGTCGCCGGGTCGGCGATCGCCGCCTCCGACAGGTCGGCGAGCCCGAAGCGGCCGCGCAGCAGGGTAGAGGCCACCACGAAGGGCGCGCTGAACTTCGCCTCGTATTCGTTGCGCGCGCGGCGCTTGGCCTCGATCGGCTCGGCCACGATCGCGAGTGTGTCGCGGGGCAGCCGGATCTCAACCGCCGCGATCTCGGCGCCGCCGAGCTCGTCGCGAAGCTCCAGCGCGGCGTCGGCGGCGCCGTGAATGAAGTGGCAGACCGGATAGGGCTTCAGCGCCGTGTCGGCCAGCATCCAGACCTCGCCCAGCCCCTCGGTCAGGAAACGCGGGTCCACCTCCGCGGCCCAGTGGTGGAGATGGGTCTCGAACAGGCCGAACCTGCCCTCGAGCGCGCGCGAAGGGCCCTTGAAGCCCGCCTGCGCGAGGCAGGCGGCGGTCATGCCCCCCGCGGCCGCCCAGCCCGGATGCAGCCGCTTGGTCCAGGCGCCCTCCTCGAGGAACACCTGGATGCCCGAGGCGGTGCTGGCCGCGATGCCCAGCGCGTTGACGTGGTCGGCCTCGCTCGCCCCCGTCAGCCGGCCGGCGGCGAGGGCCGAGGAGAAATGCGCCAGCACGCCGGTCGCGTGAAAGCCGGTGTGGTGGAAGCCGCCCTTGACGGCGGCGCCCAGCCGCACCGCCGCCTCCATCCCGATGCAGAAGGCCGCCAGCGCGTCGCGCCCCGAGGCGCCCTGCCGCTCCCCGACGGCGAGCACCGCGGGCAGGACCGCCACCGTGGCGTGCACGATGGCCTGAAGATGGGTGTCGTCATAGTCGAGGCCGTGCATCAGCACGCCGTTGGCCATCGCCGCGTCCCGCGGCGCGACGCCCACGGCCGATCCGATCACCGTGCCCCGACCGCCGGCCGACAGCGCCTCGACCGCGGCGAGCGTCGGCCCGGCGAACGGGAAGGTCGTGGAGGCGACGGCGATGCCGAGCGCATCCAGGATGTGCTTGCGGGCGATGTCGAGCACCGGGCCGGGGATGTGCTCGAACCGCAGGCGGGTCGCGAAGGCGGCCAGCGCGGCCGAAGGCCCCGCCCCCTGCCCTGCACCTTGCCCTGGGCCCTGTCCTGGGCCCCGCCCTGAGCCCTGTCCTGCATCCGGGTCGGCGTTCGCGCTCATTCCCCGCCCCTCGATTCCAACCTGTCGGCCGACTGGCCACGGCGAGGAACCTGCGTCACCCGACTCAAGGTGTCAACAGTTGACTGCCGCAAGGCCCTTGGGCATACAGGTCCCAGCAAGGGCGCGGTTTCGGAGCGCCCCAACCCGGACAGACGCGAGATCAAGGAGACGAGACTTGAGCGAGTACGACGTGATCGTTGTCGGTTGCGGCAACGCCGCCCTCTGCGCCGCCCTTTCGGCCCAGGAGAACGGAGCCCGGACCCTCGTGCTCGAGCGGGCCCCCGAGGAGGAGCGCGGCGGCAACTCCTACTTCACCGCCGGCGGCTTCCGGTTCGCGCACGAGGGGCTCGAGGACGTCATGGAGGACATCCTCACCGACCTGTCGGAGGAGGAGCGCAACCAGATCGTCCTGCCCCCGCACAGCCGTGAGTTCTTCATGGACCAGATGCGCGAGGTCACCCGCCACCAGACCGACGAGGACCTGGCCCAGCTGCTGGTCGACCGCTCGCGGATGACCATGGGCTGGCTGCGCAGCCACGCGATCCGCTTCGTGCCGATGTTCGGCCGGCAGTCCTACCTGGTCGACGGCAAGCACCTGTTCTACGGCGGCGTGAACATCGAGGCGGTCGGCGGCGGCGCGGGCCTGGTCGAGGCCGAGATCCAGCGCGCCGAGAAACTGGGGGTCGAGATCCGCTACGGCGCCGCCGTGATCGGGCTGATCCAGTCCAAAGACCGCACCGTCACCGGCGTGAAGGTGCGCACGAAGGCCGGCTATGAAGAGATCACCGCCCGGGCCGTGATCCTCGCCTGCGGGGGCTTCGAATCGAACCAGGAATGGCGCGTGCGCTACCTGGGCGTGGGCTGGGACCTGTGCCGCGTGCGCGGCACCCGCCACAACATGGGCGAGGGCATCCAGGCCGCGCTCGAGATCGGGGCGAGGCCCTATGGCAACTGGTCGTCCTGCCATGCCTGCGAGTGGGACATCTCGGCCCCGCCCTACGGCGACCGCTGGGTGCTCGACAACTTCCAGAAGCACTCCTACCCGCTGGGCATCATGGTCAACACCGACTGCGAGCGGTTCGTCGACGAGGGCGCGGACTACCGCAACCTGACCTACGCCAAGTATGGGCGCGAGATCATGGCCCAGCCCAACCGCACCGCGATCCAGATCTTCGACCAGCAGACCATCCACCGCCTGCGCGACGAATACCGGATCAAGGAGGTGACCAAGGCCGTCGCCGACACCATCGAGGGCCTGGCCGAGCAGCTCGACCTCGACCCCGAGATGCTGGCCCGCACGGTGAGCGACTACAACGCGGCCTGCCAGGGGGGCGAATACAACCCCTCGGTCCTCGACGGCGTGACCACCAAGGGCCTCAGCCCCAACAAGACCAACTGGGCGCTGCCGATCAACCAGCCGCCCTATGAGGCCTATGTCTGCACGACCGGCATCACCTTCACTTTCGGCGGGCTGCAGATCAACACGCTGGGCGAGGTGCAGGACATGACCGACCAGTCGATCCCCGGCCTCTACGCGGCGGGCGAGCTGGTGGGCGGCCTGTTCTACGAGAACTATCCCGGCGGCACCGGCCTGATGTCGGGCTCGGTCTTCGGCAAGCTCGCGGGCGAGAGTGCGGCGGCCTACGTCGGCGCCTCCGCCCGCCGACCCGAGGCGGTGGGCTGACGCCCGGCCGTCTCGTCTCCCCCCCGTAGGCCACCCTCCCCGGATGCGGGCGACTTCGCACCCCCGGCCGCCCAGCGGTCGGGGGCTTTTTTGACGCCTGCGCCGGGCCGGGCCGCGGCCCGCCGGGCCATGCAGGCGCGGGCGCCCCGTCCCGCCGCCGAGCACAGGAGCCGCGCCATGACAGCGCCTCGCAAGGTCTTCATCGCCAACCGCGGCGAGATCGCCGTCCGCATCGCGCGCGCCGTGTCCGACATCGGCTGGCGCAGCGTCGCCGCGGCGCCGGCGGGCGACCCCTCGGCCGCCCATCTCCGCAAGGCCGACGCGCAGGCGATCCTGCCCGGACGCGGCGCCGCGGCCTATCTCGACATCGAGGGGGTCATCGCGGCCGCCCTGGCCTCGGGCGCCGGGCTGGTGCATCCCGGCTACGGGTTCCTCAGCGAAAGCGCCGCCTTCGCGCGCGCCTGCGAGGCGGCCGGTCTGATCTTCGTGGGCCCCTCGCCCGAGGCGCTCGAGATCTTCGGCGACAAGGTCCGTTCGCGTGAGACCGCCGCGGCCTGCGCGGCGCCCCTGACCCGCGGCAGCGGCGTTCTCGCCGACGCGGCCGAGGCCCGCGCCTTCATGGAGGCGCTCGGCCGCCCGGTGATGCTCAAGGCGCTGGCCGGCGGGGGCGGGCGCGGCATCCGCGTGGTGCGCGACCCCGCCGACCTGGCCGCCGAGCTCGAGCGATGCCGCTCCGAGGCGCGGACCGCCTTCGGGGACGACCGCGTGCTGGCCGAGGAACTGGTCGAGCGCGCGCGCCATGTCGAGGTGCAGATCGTGGGCGACGGGACGCGGGTCATGGTGCTGGGGGAGCGCGAGTGCTCGCTCCAGCGCCGTCACCAGAAGCTGATCGAGATCGCGCCGGCCGCCTTCCTGCCCGAGGCGATGCGCCGGACGCTCCATGACGCGGCGCGCAGGATCGGGACCCATGTCGGCTATCGCGGTCTTGCCACCGTCGAGTTCCTGGTCGCGGCCGAAGGCGAGGCGGCCTGGTTCCTGGAGGTGAACCCCCGCCTGCAGGTCGAACACACGGTGACCGAGGAGGTGACGGGCCTCGACCTCGTCGGGTTGCAGCTCCGCCTCGCGGTCGGGGGCGATCTCGCGGCCGAGGGGCTGAGCGACCCCACGCCCCCGCGCGGCATGGCCCTGCAGATGCGGGTCAACGCCGAGACGGTGTCGCCCGACGGCGCGGCCGTCCCTGCGCGCGGGCGGATCGCGCGGTTCGACTTTCCCTCCGGCGGCGGGCTGCGGACCGAGGCCATCGGACATGCGGGCCACGAGGTGGGGCTCGACTACGACTCGCTGCTGGCCAAGCTGGTGGCGCATGTCTCGCAGGCCGATCCCGCGGGTCTGTGGCGCAAGGCCTATCGCGCCGCCTGCGAGGCGCGGGTCGACGGGGTCGCCACGAACCTCCCCTTCCTGCGCAGCCTGCTCGCGCACGCGCAGGTGCGGGCCGACCGCTTCGACATCGGTTTTGTCGACCGCCACGCCGCCGAGCTGGCGCAGGCCGAGGCCGGGGCGCATCCCGCGCTCGACTTCGGCGGCGAGGCCGCGCCCCCCGCCGAGACCGCGCAGGCCACCGCGCTCCCCAAGGCGCCGGAGGGCGCCGAGACCGTCGCGGTCGCCAACGACTGCCGCCTGGTCGAGCTTCTGGTGGCGGCGGGGGATCGCGTGGCGCCGGGCCAGACGCTCGCGATCACCGAGGCGATGAAGATGGAGTTCGCCGTCGCCGCGCCAATCGGCGGCGTGGTCCTCGCGACGCCCTGGTCGCCCGGCGACGCGATGAGCCGGGGGGCGCCGCTGCTGTTCCTCCAGCCCGACGGGACCGAACGGAGCGAGGCCGCGGCCGAGGCGGAGATCGACCCCGACCATATCCGCGACGACCTGCAGAGGCTTCTCGCGGACCGGCGGCTGATCTCCGACGCCGGCCGGCCCGAGGCCGTCGCCAGGCGTCGCGCGACGGGCCGGCGCACCGCGCGCGAGACCCTCGCCGAGCTCTGCGATCCCGGCTCCTTCCGCGAATTCGGCGCGCACGCGCTGGCCGCCCAGCGCGGCCGCCGCAGCCTCGAGGAGCTCAAGCGCGTCAGCCCCGCCGACGGCGTCGTCACCGGGCTCTGCACGATCAACGCCGCGCGCTTCGGGGCCGAGGCCACGCATTGCGCGGTGATGGCCTACGACTACACCGTCTTCGCCGGCACGCAGGGGATCCTGGGGCACCTCAAGAAGAACCGCCTGTTCCGCCTGGCCGAGGACAGCCGGCTGCCGCTGGTGATGTTCGTCGAGGGCGGCGGCGGGCGGCCCGGGGACACCGACGAACAGGCGGTCCTGCGGCTGCACAACCCCACGTTCGCCAATGTCGCGCGGCTCAAGTCGCGGGTCCCGGTGATCTCGGTCGTCTCGGGACGGTGCTTTGCGGGCAACGCGGCGCTTGCCGCGGCCTCGGACGTGATCGTGGCGACCCGCGACGCCTCGCTGGGCATGGGCGGTCCGGCGATGATCGAGGGCGGGGGCCTGGGCCTGGTCGCGGCCGAGGCGGTGGGGCCGGTCGACGTCCAGGCGCGCAACGGCGTGCTCGACATGGTGGTCGAGGACGAGGCCGGGGCCGTCGCCGCCGTCAAGGCGCTGCTGGCCCTCGTGCAGGGCCCGACGGCGGAGTGGACCGCGCCGGACCCGCGCCGGCTGCGCCACATCGTGCCCCAGGCGCCGCGGCGCGCCTACCGGATGCAGGACGTGATCGCGGGGCTGGCCGACGAGGGCTCGATCCTCCCGCTGCGGCCGGACTACGGGCTGGGAGTCCTCACCGTCTTCGCGCGGATCGAGGGGCGGCCCGTCGCGATTCTCGCCAACAACCCCGAGCATCTGGGCGGCGCCATCGACGCCGCCGCCGCCTGCAAGGCGGCCGAGTTCGCGGCCCTGGCCGAAAAGCTGCGCCTGCCGCTGCTGAAGCTCTGCGACACGCCCGGCTTCATGGTCGGCCCCGCCGCCGAGGCCGAGGGCCTGGTGCGGCAGGCCGGGCGCATGTTCGCCGAATGCGCCAGGCTGAGCGTGCCGCAGCTCACGGTGGTGGTGCGCAAGGCCTACGGGCTGGGCGCGCTGGCCATGGTCTCGGGCGACGCGCACGGACAGGGGTTCACGATCTGCTGGCCCACCGGCCACTTCGGCAAGATGGGCCTCGAGGGGCAGGTCCGTCTGGGGCATCGCCGGGAACTGGCCGCGATCAGGGATCCCGCCGCCCGCCAGGCGCGCGAGCGCGAGCTGATCGACGCGCTCCACGATCGCGGCAGCCCGCAGAACGCGGCGGCCTTCCTGTCGGTCGACGAGGTGGTAGACCCGGCCGAGACGCGCGACTGGATCGTCTCGGGCCTGCAGGCGGCCTCGGGCGCCGCGGGTCGCCGGGAGGCCTGAGCCCCCCCGCGCGCACCGCCCGCGAGGGCCGCGATGCGCGCGGGGGCCCTGCCCGCCTCAGCGGCCCATCATCAGGTTGGGCAGGGTCAGCGTGATCGCGGGGAAGGCGATCAGCAGGGTCATGATCACCGCCTCGGCGGCCAGGAACCAGACCATGCCGCCGAAGATCTGGGTGATCGGGATCCGGTCGCCGACCACCGACTTCACCACGAAGACGTTCAACCCCACCGGCGGCGTCAGCAGCCCGATCTCGATGTACTTGATCAGGATGATCCCCATCCAGATCAGGTCGATGTCCGCCTCCTTGAACACCGGGATCAGGATCGGCAGCGTGATCAGCAGGATCCCCAGCGGATCCAGGAACATCCCCAGGATCAGATAGATCACCGAGGTGACCAGGACGATGGTCAACGGCTCCATCCCCGAGCCCGAGACGAACTGCGAGAGGAAGTTGGGCAGACCCGAGAGCGTCAGGAACCGGGTGAAGATGATCGCCGAGACCGCGATGAAGAAGATCCCCGAGGTCGAGATCAGCGCCTCGCGCAGCGACTCGAACAGCACCGAGCGGGTCAGACTCCGCCGCGCCAGCGCCATCACGAAGACCACGAAGGCGCCGAAGGCGCCGGCCTCGGTGGGGGTGACGATGCCGCCGTAGATGCCGATCAGCACCGCCATCACCAGCACCGGCACCGGCCAGACCGGCCCCAGCACCCGGATCCGGTCCCCCCAGGTCGGCCGCTCCTCGAGCCGGGGGGCGAGCGAGGGGTTCAGCGAGCAGCGCAGCACGATCATGGCCGAGTACATCACCGCGGTCAGCAGCCCCGGCACGACCCCGCCCATCAGCAGGCGCCCGACCGAGACCTCGGCCATCCAGCCGAAGATGACGAGCATGATCGAGGGCGGGATCAGCGCGCCCAGCGTGCCCCCCGCCGCGGCCGCCGCGGCCGCGAGCCCGGGGTTGTAGTTCAGCCGCAGCATCTCGGGGATCGCGATCCGCCCCATCGCGGCCGCGGTGGCGAGGCTGGACCCCGAGAGGGCGGCAAACCCCGCGCAGGCGAAGTTGGTGGCAACGGCGACGCCGCCCGGCAGCCGCCCGAACCAGACCCGCGCCGCGTCGAACAGCGCGCTGGTGATCCTGGCGTGATAGGCGAAGGCGCCCATCAGCAGGTACATCGGGATCGCCGAGAGCGTCCAGCTGGCCGCGAAGTCGAACGGGGCCGAGCCCAGGACCCCGAAACCGGACTCCGCCCCCCGCAGGACGATGATCCCGCACAGCGACACCAGGCCCAGCGCAATGGCGATGGGCACGCGCACCATCATCAGGATCAACGCGATCCCCACGCCGATGAAGCCGATGGTCAGGCGGTCCATTCGTCGCTCTCTTTCCCGGGGGTCGTGGCGTCGAGGCCGCGCACCCGCAGCACTGCGCCCGCAAGGCTGAGGAGGATCGCAAGCCCGAACAGAGCCGCGCCGAGGGGGGCGAACCAGCGCGCCGGCCAGACGGGCATCAGCTCGATCCCCACCTGGATCTTCTCGCGGATCCCGGTCTGCTCGAGCGCCTCGACCATCACGAACCAGGTCAGCAGGACCGTGTAGATCAGCGTCAGGATCATTGCGAAGACGTCGAAGGCCGCGATCAGCCGAGGGGGCAAGGCGGTGGTGAACACCTCGACCTTCACGTGGCCGTCCTGGAGCTGCACGGCCGCCAGCGGCAGGAACACGATCGCGACCATGTAGTAGTTCGACACGATCTCGAGCGTGCCGACGATCGGCTGGTTCAGCAGGTACTTGGACAGCACATCCAGCACCACATGGAACATCATCAGGAAGATCAGCAGCGCCGCGAGCAGCATCGCCGGGCGTTGCACCCAGTCGAGCGTGCGGCGGAGCCGCGGCAGGGAGTCCGTCATCCGGGCGCCTTTCCAGGGTCCGACAGGGCCGCCGGCGCCGGCCGCGAAAGGCCGGCGCCGGACGAGCCGCCAGGGTCAGCGAAGCTTGGAGTAAACTTCCTCGCGCAGCGCCTGCTCGAGCGCGGCGGCGTCGGTGTCGCCGATCCGCGCGATGATCTCCGTCCACTTCTCGAGGTTGGCGGAGTAGATCTCGACCAGAGCCCTGGCGTCCTTGATCGAGCCGTCGGCCTCGCCCTTGGCGATGGTCTCGGCCAGCACCTTTTCCTTGTAGGCGTCGTAGACGGCGACGATGTCGGCGGCCTCGGGATGCCAGGCGATGCCCTGGGTCCGCGACTGGTCGATGGCCTCCTGGTTCACGCGGTTGTAGCCCAGCGCGCCGGCCGCCACGTACTTGGGCGCGAGGTCGTAGACGATCGCCCGCTGTTCGTCGCTCAGCCCGTCCCAGACCGACTTGCGCATGTCCAGCGGCAGGCCGCCGGCATAGGCGCCGATCGGCATCTCGTTGATGTCGGTCACCACCTCGTAGAGCGAGTAGCTCGGCAGATGCGAGACGGGGCCGACCGAACAGTCGATCGCGCCGCGCTGCAGCCCCTCGAACAGCTCCGAGGTGGGGATGTTCACCGGCGTGGCCCCCAGTTCGGACATCAGCGCCGCCCAGGCCCCGGTGGCGCGCACCTTCAGGCCCTGCACGTCGGCCAGCGTCGCCACCGGCCTTGCGCACTGAAGCGCGTAGACGCTGGTCGAGACGAAGCCCAGCGGCGTCACGTTGTGCTTCTCGAAGCTCTCCCGGCATTCCTGGCAGTCGAGCAGCACCGTCTGGGTCATCGCCGCGGAGGCCACGACCGAGTTGTCGATCAGCAGCGACAGGTCCGAGAGGAGCGCGGTCTGCGGCAGCGCCGAGGGGGTGTAGATGTCGATGATGTAGCCGGCGTCGACGGTGCCGTCCTCGACCGCCTTCAGCGTCTCCCGCGCGCCGGCGAGCGCGCCGCCGCTGACGACCTCGAAGTCGATCTCGCCGTGGGTGCGCTCGCGCAGCTCCTCGGCGAAGGGAACGGCCACGTCCTTGGTCAGAAGATGCTCGGACGACACGAAGATCGAGTAGATCAGGTTGTTGGCCGAGGCGGGCGAGGCGGCGACGAGCGCCGCTGCGGCGCAGGCCGCCGCGGCCAGGCCGGGTCGGGATATGCGGGTCATGGGATCTCCTCCGTTGGCTGCGGGCCATTCGGCCCTGTGCGGTCCGCTTGCCGGGCATCCGGGCGGACTTCTGTGGGGGGTCAGCGCTCGAGACGTGGCTCCGCGGGGGATCAGCCCGGGGGGCCGGTGGGGATGTCCTTGAAGGCCACACCCTTGTCGGCGCGGGGTTCGGGCGGCAGGCCAAGCACGCGCTCGGCGATGGTGTTGCGCAGGATCTCGTCGGTGCCGCCTCCCAGTCGCCAGCCGGGCGAGTAGAGGTAGGCGCGCTGGAACAGCGCCCGCTGGGGCATCTCGTCGGTCCAGATCAGGCCGCTTTCGCCGAACAGGTCCGAGCCGAGGTCCGCGACCTCCTGCAGGCGTCCCGCCGCGACCAGCTTGCCGATCGACACTTCCGGCCCGGGCGTCCGCCCCTGCGAGAGCGCCGACATCGTGCGGAAGTTGGTGTATTTCATCCCCTGCGCCCGGCACCACACGTCGGCCAGCCGCCCGCGGATCGCCGGATCCTCGAGCGCGGGGCCCGAGGGAAGCTCGGTCCCCGCGACGAGGTGGAAGATCTGCTCGAAGTCCGGGGGCGGCAGGTCGACGAGGTTGTAGCGCTCGTTCATCAGGGTGTGCATCGCGACCTTCCAGCCCTCGCCGACCTCGCCCAGGCGGAGCGAGTCGTGGACGCGGACGTCGTCGAAGAACACCTCGTTGAAATGGCTGTCGCCCGACATCTGCTTGATCGGCCGGACCGTCACGCCGGGGCTCTTCATGTCGAGGATGAAGCAGGTGACGCCCTTGTGCTTGGCCTGCGTCGTGTCGTTGCGGGCCACCAGCACGCCGAAGTCGGAATACTGTCCGCCCGAGGTCCAGATCTTCTGGCCGTTGATCACCCACTCGTCGCCCTCGCGCACCGCCTTGGTGCGCAGGGCGCCGAGGTCGGAGCCGCCGGCAGGCTCGGAGAACAGCTGGCACCAGATCTCGTCGCCGCGCAGGACCTTGTCGGCGTGCTTGAGGACCTCGGTCTTGTCGCTGTAGGCGAACAGCGTCGGCATCGCCCAGCCGAGCCCGATGTAGAAGAAGTTGCCGCGCGGGACGTCGAAGCGCGCCTCCTCCTGCTCGTAGATGATGTGGTGGAGCTGGCTGCCGCCCTGCCCGCCGTATTCCCGGGGCCAGACGATGCCCGCGAACCCGGCCTCGGCCTTGATCCGCTGCCACTTGCGGGCCGTTTCCAGCACCGCGGGGTCGTCGTTGCCGTCGCGGTAGCCGCGGCCGCTGTCGGGCGTCTCCAGCTTGGCGTGGCTTTCCAGGAAGGCGCGGACCCTGGCGCGGTACTCGGCGTCTTCGGGGGTGTCACGAAAATCCATTGCTCTTCCTCACAGCTCGACCAGGCCGGCCTTGAGGCCTTCGATCAGACGGTCTTCCCAGAACCTCTCGGCCCCCAGGTTCAGCTTCAGCGCCTTGTGGCGGCGGTAGTAGAGCTGGGCGTCGATGTCCCAGGTGAAGCCGATGCCGCCCAGCGTCTGGATGGTTTCCTTCGCCGCCAGCCAGTAGGCCTTGCCCGCGCTCAGCCGGGCCGTGGCCGCGGCGACCGGCAGCTCGGAGGCGTCGGTCGACAGGGCCCAGGCCGCGAAATAGGCGTTCGAGCGCGCCAGTTCGGTCGCGACGAAAATGTCGGCCAGCTTGTGCTTGATCGCCTGGAACGACCCGATCGGCCGCCCGAAGGCATAGCGCTCGTGCGCATAGGCGACGCCCATGTCGAGACAGGCCTGCGCGCCGCCGACCTGCTCGAAGGCGAACATCACGGCGGCCCGCTCGAGCAGGCGTTCGATCTGCGCGGTCCCCTCGACCAGCAGGTCGGCGGGGGCGTTGTCGAAGCGGATCTCGGCGTGCTCGCGGATCCCCTCCACCGTGCGGACCGGCGCCCGGGCGACGCCCGGCCCCGAGAGGTCGACGAGATAGAGCGCCTCGCCCCCCTCCCCGTTCGCGCGCACCAGCGCGAAGTCGGCGCAGACGCCATCGGCGACCGGCGTCTTCGCGCCGTTCAGCCGGCCGCCCGAGACGCTCGCCCGGCGCAGGTGGCCGCCGCCGTTCGACAGCCCCTCGGACTGGGCGAAGCAGCCGGCCAGCGCGCCCTCGGCGAGGCCGGGCAGCCAGGTCTGCTTCTGGGCGTCCGAGCCGAACAGGGTCAGCGCCTCGGCGACCAGATAGACCGACGAGGCGAAGGGCGCGGGCGTCAGCTGCCGGCCCAGCTCGTAGGCCAGGCCGCACAGCGCGATATGGCCGATCTCGGCGCCGCCGAAGCGCTCGGGGATCGTCAGGCCAGTCCATCCCATCCGCGCCATCTCGGCCCAGTCGCGGCGCGCGACGCCGCCCTCGCCATCCAGAACCTTGCGCGCCAGCGCGCGGGACCCGGTCCGGGTCAGATAGTCCGAAGCCTGCTGCTGCATGGCTTTGACTTCATCCGGGAAGTCGAAATTCACCCGTCTCTCCTCCAGCGGTTTCCAGTCTGACTGGCATGGACAACGCCAACTGTCAACAGTAGGCTTTTGATGAAGGCGAGGCGCCGCCTCGCCGCGCCCGCAGCGCGCGCCCCACTTGCGGGCGGGCCCGCGAGGAAACCAGCATGGACAGGAGCACGCCTTGCCCGACCTCATCGCAACCGAGACCGACGGCATCCTCTGGCTGTCGATCAACCGGCCGGCCAAGGCCAGCTCGATCTCCCGCGCGGTCACCGACGCCTATGCCGAGGCGCTGGCCTCCCTGCACGAGCGCGAGGACCTCAAGGGCGCAATCTGGACCAGCGCCTCGGCGACCCTGTTTTCGGGCGGGGTCGACCTGAAGCGGCCCGAGGGGCTCGACGATCAGCAGGCCAGCGAATACCGCACCGCGATCATCACCGACCTGCTGATGGCGACGCTGACCTGCCCCCGCCCCATCGTCACCATGACCCAGGGCCGGATGATCGGCGGCGCCTTCCTCAACGCGCTGGTCTGCGACCGCATCGTGGCGGCCGAAGGGGCCGTCTTCCAGCTGCCCGAGGTCCGCATCGGCATGGGCTCGCCGATCGCGGCCGCCGTCGTCGAGGGCGCCACCCACGCCGGGCTCGCCTACGATCTGCTGCTCTCGGCCCGCGAGATCCCGGCCGAGCGGCTCGAGGAGATGGGCGGCCCCTGCACCACCGTGCCCCAGGACGCGCTGGCCGCCCGGGCGGTCGAGACCCTCGAGTCGCTCGCCGCGATGCCGCGGGAGGCGTTCGGCTACATGAAGCGCTGGTTCCAGGCCCCGCGGATCGAGGCGCTGGAACATGCGATCCGCTTCACGGCCGAGACCCGCAGGGGCCGCAACTCCGAGGTCACCGGCCTGGTGGAGAAGTTCTTCGAGAAGACCTGACCCCGCGCGCTCGGCGTCGCGGGCGCCGGCCGGATCACCCGGCCGGCGCGGCGTCCCGCGCGCGTTCGGCGATCCAGTCCTCGACCTCGCGACGCACGATCTTGCCGGTGTTGTTGCGCGGCCAGAACCCGGCAGGCACGAAGACCACGGCCTTGGGGCGCTTGTAGGCGGCAAGGTTCTCGCGGCAGCGCGCGATCAGGCTGTCCTCGGTGACGGCGGTCTCGTCGGCGGTGACCACCAGCACCGGAACCTCGCCCCACTTGGGGTCCGCGCGCCGGACCACCAGCGCCTCGGCCACGCCGGGATCCTGGAGGACCACCCGCTCGATCTCGGCGGGATAGATGTTCTCGCCGCCCGACTTCACCAGGTATTTCTTGCGGTCGATGTAGTCGAGCGTGCCGTCCGCGTTGCGGCGGAACAGGTCGCCGGTGCGATACCAGCCCTCGGCGAAGGCCTCCGCGGTCGCGGCCTCGTTGCGCCAGTAGCCCGAGAACAGGGTCGGGCCGCGCATCGTCAGCTCTCCGGTCTCGCCGTCGGGCACCTCGCGGCCCGCCTCGTCGATCAGCCGCACGAGGCAGAAGTTGCTCTCGGTCTTCGACCAGGTCCGCGGCGCCTCGCCGACGGCGATGCGCCCGCCGCAGCCCGGCGCCATGCCGGTCTCGGTCGAGGCGTAGGTGTTGCAGTATTCCTTGCCCAGCGCCGTGGTCATCGCCGCGATCTCGCGCGCGGGAAACAGGTCGGCCAGCGCGCCGAACTTCTTCAGGCTGCGCACGGGGCGGTCCATCTTCGCAAGCTCGCCGAGCGCCTCGCCCACCATGCCGGGGAAGAAGATCAGGTTGCTCAGCTTCTCCTCGCCCAGCAGGCGACGCAGCAGCGGATAGTCGAGCCCGTCCGACACCTGCACCGTGCCCCCGATGATCAGCGTGGCGATGGCGAGGTCGGCGCTGGCGATGTGGAACATCGGGGACCAGGCGTAGAACACGTCCTCCGGGTCGAAGCCGAACTCGGTGCAATACTGCTGCGCCCGCGCGATCAGCGCCCGCTGCGAGATCAGCGCGCCTTTGGGCAGGCCGGTGGTGCCCGAGGTGTAGACGATCAGCAACCCCGCTTCGGGATGCGAGACCGAGCCCGCGGCCGGGGACGCGCCGCCCGCAAGGAACCCCTCATAGGCCTCGCCCAGGCGCACCGTGCGATAGCGGCCCCGGGTGGCGGCCTCGAGCCCCGCGGCGAAGCGGTCCGAGACGAAGGTCAGCGCCGGCTCCACCAGGTCGAAGCAGTGCGTCAGCTCCGCCCCCGAGAGGCGCCAGTTCTGGGTCGCGACGATCGCCCCGATCTTGGCCGCGGCGACGAACAGCTCGAGGAACGCCGTGGTGTTCTCGGAGAGGATCGCGACCCGGTCGCCCTCGGCGACGCCGGCGCCGCGCAGGGCCTCGGCCAGCCGGTCTGTCCGGCGGTCGAGCTCGGCGTAGGTGATCGTCCGCGCGCCCTGCACGGCGGCCGGCCGGTCCGCGCGGATCCGGGCCTGCTTGCGGAACAGCTCCGCCACGTTGATCTCGATCGCCTGCGCGGCCGCTCCGGAAAGTCTCATCTGGCCCGGTCCTTCGATCTGCGGAGGGGAGAGGTTTGCTGGACTGTTGACAGTAGGCATCTTATGGTCGGCGACGACAGACAGCAAGGGAGTCGCCATGATCACCCCCTCGGAAAGTCCTGAAGCGGCCTATCGCGCCGCGCTGGAAGCGGGCCGCTTCCAGGTCCAGCGATGCGCCGATTGCAGCGCCTTCGCCTTCCCGCCCCGGGTCGTCTGCCCGACCTGCGGATCGGGCGCGCTCGAGTGGCGGGCCTCGGCCGGGATCGGCGCCGTGCATTCCTGCACGGTCGTCAACCGCAGGGCCGAGGCCGGCGGCCCCTACAACGTCGTGCTGGTCGACCTCGAGGAGGGCGTGCGGCTGATGTCGCATGTCGTGGGCTTCGGCGCGCAGGAGGTTCCCCTCGACCTGCGCGTGCGCGCGCAGATCGCGCCCGAGGACCCCCGCCTGACGTTCCGCGCGGAGGACGCCGAATGAGCGGCCTGCGCGGCAACTGCGCCATCGCCGGCGTGGCCACCTTCGGCATCGGCGAGACCCCCGGGTTCGACGCGATGGAGGCGCAGGCGATCGCCGCGGCCATGGCGCTCGAGGATGCGGGGATCGACAAGTCCCGCGTCGACGGCCTGTTCGGCGCGATGCAGAGCGAGTTCCTCAACACGCTCGCCTTCTCCGAATACTTCGGGATCGCGCCGACGTTCTCGTCGAACAACCGGATCGGCGGCTCGTCCTTCCTCGCCCATGTGCAGGAGGCGATGGCGGCGATCGAGGCCGGGCTGTGCTCGGTGGCGCTGATCACCTACGGCAGCGTGCAGCGCTCGTTGATGGGCAAGTTGCAAACGGCCGTCTCGGCGGCGTGGACCCGCCACGAGACGGACTACGGCCCGCGCTTCCCGGTCAGCTCCTACGCCCTGATGGCGCGCCGCCACATGCATGAGTTCGGCACCACGCGCGAGCATCTGGCCCATGTCGCCGTCTCGGCCCGCAAATGGGCGCAGCTCAACCCCGAGGCCTTCGCGCGCGGCCCCCTGAGCGTCGGGGACGTGGTGACCGCGCGCAGCGTTTCCTCGCCCTTCGGCACGCTCGACTGCTGCCTTGTCACCGACGGCTCGGGCGCGCTGGTGATCGCGCGCGCCGACATCGCCCGCGACCTCAAGCGCCCGCCGGTCTACGTGCTGGGCGCGGGCGTCGCGCATCGGGCCAAGCACGTGCTGGGGATGGAGTCGCTGACCACCACCACCGCGGTCGAGAGCGCGGCGCGCGCCTGTGCGATGGCGCGCGTCGACGTCGCCGACATCCAGATGCTTCAGGTCTACGACGCCTTCACCATCAACACGATCCTGCTGCTCGAGGATCTCGGCTTTGTCGAGAAGGGCGCGGGCGGGCCATTCGTGGCCGAGGGGCGCATCGCGCCGGGCGGCGAGCTGCCGGTGAACACCAACGGCGGCGGGCTCAGCTGCTGCCATCCGGGGATGTATGGCCTGTTCACCCTGATCGAGGGCGTGCGCCAGTTGCGCGGCGAGGCCGGCGAGCGTCAGGTCCCCGGTCTCGACGTCGCGCTGTGCCACGGCGTGGGCGGCGCGTTCTCGTCGAACGCCACCTGCATCCTGGGGACGGAAGCGACCCTGTGAACGCGAAACGGGCGGCTGCGCGCCGCCCGTCTTTCCCCCTCCCCTCGGAGCGGCCTCAGCGGCCGGTCCACTCGGGCTTTCGCTTCTCGGCGAAGGCCCTGGGGCCCTCCACGTAGTCGGCCGAGGCCTTCATGCGCTGAACCGGCCAGTATTCCGTGCGACAGGCCACCCCGATGTCGGCGGTCGAGAGCCCCTGCAGCGCGACATGCTTGGTCGCCTGCAGCGCCAGCGGCCCGTTGGCGAGCAGCGTCGCGGCCCAGTCGCGCGCCACCCGCAGCGCCTCATGCGCCGGCGCCACCTCGTTGACGAAGCCCAGCTCGCGACCCTCGGCGGCCGAGACCATCCGGCCGGTGAGGCAGATCCCCATCGCCCGCTGCCGGCCCAGCGTGCGCGTCAGCCGGTGCACGCCCCCGGCCAGCGCGGCCATGCCGTGCCTGACCTCGGGCAGCGCGAAGCGGGCGGTCTCGTCCGCGATCACGATATCGCAGTTCAGCACCGTCTCGAAGCCGCCGCCCATGGCGATCCCGTTCACCGCCGCGATCACCGGCTTGTCGAGGTCGAACCGGTAGCACAGGCCCGCGAAGCCCGACCGGACCCCGCCGACCTTGCCGCCCTCGGCCTGCCACTTCAGGTCGTTGCCCGCGCAGAAGAAGTCGGGCCCGCCGGTCAGGATCGCGACGTGCTGGTCGGGATCGGCCGCGAAGTCGTCCCACACCTCCTGCAACGCCTCGTTGGCGTGGACATGCAGGGCGTTGCGGCGCTCGGGCCGCGCGAGGGTCACGAGGGTCAGCGCGCCGTCGCGCTCGACCCGGCAATACTCTCTCATCGGGTTTCCTTCCCCTCGCAGGTCTTGAGGATGACGACGCAGTCGGCAAGGACGGCGCCGCGCATCTCGTCCTCGGGGCCGGCCGGCCGCGCGGCCGTCTCGATCGCGCGCATCCGCTCGATCGCGGCCGCGGCGACGCGGGAGAGGCGCGCCATCGCGCCGCCCTCCGCCGCGACGCGGCCCTGAAAACCGTCGAGCGCCGCCGCCGGCCCCGGTCCATCGCGCCTCATCAGAGCCTCCCCTGTCGCCGATCCGCCGCCGCTCAGCCCGCGACCTTGCGAAAATCGGGCTTTCGTTTCTCCTGGAACGCGGCCACGCCTTCGCGCGCCTCGGGGGCGAGCGCCGCGACCGTCTGGAACGAGTCCTCGAGGTCGATCTGCGCCTCGAAACCGTTGTGCAGGCTCGCCCAATACAGCTTGCGGATCGCGGTCTGCGCCTGCACCGGGCCCGAGGCGATCTTCTCGGCGATCCCTGCGGTCGCCTCGGCCAGGTCGGCGTCCTCGACCACGCGGTTGATCAGGCCCCAGTCCAGCGCGGTTTCCGCCGACAGCTTCTCGCCCAGCAGCGACAGCTCCCGCGCTCGGGCGGCGCCGACGATCCGCGGCAGCAGCCAGCTGGAGCCGCAGTCGGGCACCAGCCCGATGTTGCGGAACGCCTGGAGGAAATAGGCCGAGCGGCCGGCGAGGATGATGTCGCCCATCAGCGCGAGGCTCATCCCCGCGCCCACCGCCGCGCCGTTGACCGAGGTCACGACCGGCGCCGGGAAGTTCCGCAGCAGGCGGAACACGGGGTGATAGTGCAGCTCGAGCAGCGAGCCGGTCATCGCGTCCCGCTCCTCGGCGCTGAGGCGGCGCTTGAGGTTCGCCCCCGCGCAGAAGCCGCGCCCCTCGCCGGTGATCGTCAGGCACCGCGTGCCGGCCTCGGGGCGGGCCAGCCGCTTGAGCGTCTGGGCGAGCGCCGAGGTCATCTCGAGCGACAGGGCGTTCATCGCGCCGGGATCGTTCAGGGTCAGCCTCGCCACGCCGTTCTCCTGGCGCAGCCGGATCAGCTCTTCGGTCATCGGGGGGTCCTGTCCTGGGATCAGCGCGCGGGCGGGTCGAAGCGGTCGCCCTCGCCGATGCGCTGGTACATGTCGACGAGCGCGACGATGTCGCGGTCGCGGTACCCGAGGCCGAGGGCCATCTGGTACATTTCGCGGATCAGCGAGGCCATCGGCATGGGCTGGCTCATCGAGCGGGCGACCTCGACCGCCAGCGCCACGTCCTTCTCGCCGAGCTGCATCTTGAAGCCGGGGGCGAAGTTCCGCTCCAGCGCGCTGGGGAACCGCTTGAGGAACTGGTGCGAGCGGCCCCCGCTCTGGCTGAGGACCTCGTAGAGCTTTTCGGGGTCGACCCCGGCCGCGGTCCCCATGGCGAAGGCTTCCGAGGCCACCAGGATGTTGCCCATCGTCATCACGTTGTTGACGAGTTTCACCACCTTGGCGGAGCCGACCTCGCCGGTCACGAACTGCGAGCCGCCCAGCGCGTCGAGCACCGGCTTGCCGCGCGCGATGTCGGCCTGCGCGCCCCCGATCAGGAGCACGAGGGTCCCCTCGCGCGCCTCCCTGGGCCCGCCGCTGACCGGCACATCGAGCGGGGCGAGACCGCGCGCCGCGCAGGCGCCGGCCACGTCCTTCATCGTGTCGGGGTCGATCGAGCTCATCTCGATCAGCACGGCGCCGGATTTCGCGGCGTCCAGCACCCCGCCCTCCGACATCAGCGCGGTCCGCACGATCCCGGAGTTCGGCAGGCTGCAGACGATGGCCTCGGCCTCGGCCACCGCCCTGCCCAGGTCCGAGGTCGCCTCGACCCCCTGCGCGCGAAGCTGCGCGACGCTTTCCTCACTGACGTCGTAGCCGATGACCTCGAGGCCCGCGTCCTGCAGGGCCTGGGCCATGGCGCCGCCCATCAGGCCGATTCCGACCACAGCGATCTTGTTCATGCGTTGGTTCCTCCCCTCGCCGCCGCCACGCTAGGTTTGGTCCATCAAACTGTCAACAGTTTACGAATAGATCGGCGAAGCGGGGCCCCGAGGCCGTGCGCCGGCCTCGGGAAAGGGATCGAAGCCCGGCCTCGGCCGCGGCTCCGCCTCCGCCGCCTGCCGGCCGGGGATGGCTCAGACCGGCTCCCAGCCGATCACGTCCGAGGTGCGCTGCAGCGGATACATGTCCGGCTTCATCGCCGGCATCCCGTGCGAGGCGATGGTCTGGGGCGTCCAGCCGCCGTCGCGGTGCGCCGAGCGGATCGGCCGGTTCTGGGAGAACAGGAAGATCTCGTTCATCCGCGACGCGAAGATCTGCCCGGTCACGTCCTTCGAAAGGTCGCTGGCCAGATACACCGCCAGCGGCGCGATCTTGTCGGGCCCCATCTCCTTGAGCTTCTCGACCCGGCGCGCGGCCTCCTCGGTCTCGGTCGGGATGGTGCCGATCAGCCGCGACCACGCGAAAGGCGCGATGACGTTCGAGCGCACGTTGAAGCGCGCCATGTCCATCGCGATGACCTTCGAGAGCCCCACGATCCCCATCTTGGCCGCCGCGTAGTTCGCCTGGCCGTTGTTGCCGATCAGCCCCGAGGTCGAGGAGAAGTGGATCATCGACCCGCTCTCCTGCTCCTTGAAATGGGGGGCGGCCGCGCGGGCGATGTAGAAGGCGCCGAAGAGATGGACCTTGATGACCATCTCGAAGTCCACGATCGACATGCGGTGGAAGATGCGGTCGCGCAGGATGCCGGCGTTGTTGACCACCGAGTCGATCCGCCCGAACGCGTCGACCGCGTTCTGCACGATCGAGGCCGCGCCCGCGGGGTCGGCCACGCTGGCGCCGTTGGCCACCGCCTTGCCGCCGGCGGCGACGATCTCGTCGACCACCGCCTGCGCCGGCCCGAGGTCTTCGCCGTCCCCGTCGGGATTGCCGCCGAGGTCGTTGACCACGACGCTCGCGCCCTCGCGCGCCGCCAGAAGGGCGATCTCGCGCCCGATGCCGCGCCCGGCGCCGGTCACCGCGATGACCTGGCCGTCCATGCACTTGTCGTCTGCCACGTTGTTCTCCGTGAGGTTGGGGATGTTTCAGGCCGGGCCCCGCCCGGCCGGCGTCGCGGTCTCGCCCCGGCGGGCGAGGACGTCTTCGCGCAGCCGCCGCTTGAGCAGCTTGCCGACGTCGTCCCGCGGCAGGCTGGCGCGGAATTCGAAGCTGCGCGGGATCTTGAAACGGGCGAGGCGCCCGGCGAGGAACCGGCGGATCGCGTCCTCGGCGATCCCGTCGCGCGCCACCACCAGGGCGTGGAGCGCCTCGCCGTACTCGGCATCGGGCACGCCGATCACGGCGCAGTCCTCGATCCCGTCGAGGCCGATCATCGCGGCCTCGATCTCGGCGGGGTAGATGTTCACCCCGCCCGAGATCACCATGTCCTTCTTGCGGTCGCAGACGAACAGGTAGCCGTCTTCGTCGAGGCAGCCGATGTCGCCGCCGGTGATCATCCCGTCGCGGCCGGCCGCGGCGCGGTCCTCGGGGCGGCCGCGGTAGGTGAAGTCGGGCATGAACTCGAGGATCATGAAGATCTCGCCCGGCGTGTTGGCCGGCAGCCGACGGCCCGCCTCGTCGAGGATCTCGACCCGCGCGCCGGGGATCGCCCGGCCCACCGTGCCGGGGCGGGCGAGCCATTCGTGGCTGTCGCAGCGGGTGACCGCGCTGGTCTCGGTCGTGCCGTACCACTCGTGCAGGATCGGCCCCAGCCAGTCGATCATCGCCCGCTTCACCTGCGGCGGACAGGGCGCCGCCGCATGCAGCACCGAACGGAGCGAGGACAGGTCGTGGCGCGCCCGCACCTCCTCGGGCAGACGCAGCAGGCGGATGAACATCGTGGGGACCGCGACCACCGTGTCGATCCGCTCGGCCTCGATCCGCCGGAGGAAATCCTCGGGATCGAAGCGCGGCAGGATCACGGTCGTCTGCGCCACCTCCAGCCCGCGCTGGGCGAAGACGTTGGGGGCGGCGTGATACATCGGCGCCGGAACCAGCAGCCGGATGCCCTCGTCGAGGCGGTAGGTCTCGGCCCGCATCCGCGACAGCGCCGCGCGCTGGGCGGGCGTCGCCGGCGCGCGGACCACGCCCTTGGGCCGCCCGGTGGTGCCGGAGGTGTAGATGATGCTCTCGCGCGCGTCGGGCAGGGTCGCCTCGCCGAGCGGCGCCTGCGCGGCCAGCCAGTCCTCCCAGCGCAGCGCCCGCGCGGGCGCAGGGGCCTGGTCGGCGGCCGGGTAGGCGGCGGCGACCTCCGCCGGCACGTCGACCACGATCAGGGCGAGCGAGCCCAGAAGCCGCCCCGGCACGAGGGGCAGCAGATCGGCATGCGCGACCAAAGCCTTCGCGCCGCAATCCTCGAGCACGTAGGCGACTTCCTCGGGCGCGAGATGCCAGTTCAGGGGCACGGCATAGGCCCCGATCCGGCCCAGCGCGTGGGTCGCCTCGAGGAACTCGATGGAATTGCGCATCAGGATCGCGACCGCGTCCCCGACGCCCGCCCCCAGCGCCCGGAAGCCCGCGGCGGCGCGCGCCGAACGCTCATGGACCTCGGCGCAGGTCCGGCGCCGGTCGCCGGAGACGATGCTGCGTTGGGCCTCGCTCATGCGCCCCCCCTCCCGATCGGGTCGCGCGCCTCGCGCGCGGCGTTCGCCCGGCGGAGCACGCCCCGCAGTCCGCTCAAAGATCCCATGACGACGGCTCCTCCAGCCCCGGGTCGCGCATCGCGGGGGCCGAGCGGGCCAGACTCAGCCCCGACAGCAGCCAGTCGCGCGTCTCGAGCGGGTCGATCACCTCGTCGACCGACAGGTAGGCGGCGGCGTTCAGCGGCGATCCCTGCGCGTGCAGCGCGGCGACCATCTCCATCAGGCGCGCCTGCCGCGAGGCGTCGTCGGGCAGCGCCGCCAGTTCCTTCCGATAGGCGAGGCGCACCTGCCCCTCGAGGCCCATCTTGCCGAAGTGTCCGCTGGGCCAGGCGACGGTCAGCACCTGCTCATGGGCGTTGCCGAACACCATCGCCAGCGCGCCGAGCCCGTAGGCCTTGCGCACCACCACGGTGAACTGCGGCACGCTCAGGATCGCGCCGGCGGCGAACATCCGGCCGGCCTGGCGAACGAGCCCCTCGGCCTCGGCGGCGGGGCCGACCATGAAGCCGGGCGTGTCGACGAGCTTCAGCAGCGGCAGGCCCAGTTTCTCGACCAGCGGCGCGAATTCGGCGGCCTTGGCCGCGGCGGCGGCGTCGAGCGCGCCGGCCAGATGCAGGGGATCGTTCGCGAGGATCGCGAAGGGGCGCCCGGCGATCCGCGCGAAGCCGGTGATCATGCCGGTTCCGAACGCCGCGCGCAGTTCGACGAAGCTCTCGCCGTCGACGAGCGCCGCGATCACGTCGCGCATCCGGTAGGCGCGGCGCGGCGCCTCGGGCACGACATGGCGCAGGACCCGCTGATCGCCGGCCGGCCCCGGCGCGCCGTCGCCCTGCACGAAAGACAGGATCGCCCTGGCCGCGGCGACCGCCTCGGCCTCGTCCTCGACCACCAGGTCGACCACCCCGTTGGGACCCTGCATCGAGACGGGGCCCACGTCGGCGGCCGCGACCTCGCCCAGCCCCCCGCCCGAGATCATCGCCGGTCCGCCCATCCCGATCGAGGCGTCGCGCGTGGCGATGACCACGTCCGCGCAGGCCGCGAGCGCCGCGTTCCCCGCAAAGCAGGGGCCCGCGGCGATCGCGATGATCGGGACCCGCGACTTCAGCTTCGCCGCGGCGTGGAACGTCGGATTGTAGAGCTTGAGGAACCCGTGATCGTCGGTGTCGCCCGGCCGGCCGCCCCCACCCTCGACGAACATCACCAGCGGCAGGCGATGCTTGCCGACCAGCCGGAACAGGCGGTTCTTCTTGATATGGGCGTTCACGCCCTGGGTGCCCGCAAACACCGTGTAGTCGTAGGCGAGCACCGCGCAGCGGGCCCGATCCTCGCCGAACGCGGCCGCGTTGACCGTGCCGACGCCCATCGCCATGCCGTCGGCGGGGCTCATCGCCGCCAGCTCCTCGGGGCTGCGGCGGCCGCGCTGGGCGGCGAGGGCGAAGCCTCCGTATTCGTGGAAGCTTCCCGCGTCGCAGAGATCGGCGATGTTCTCCCGGGCCGTGCGCCGGCCCGCCGCCCGACGTCGCGCCACCGCCTCGGGCCGCGCGGCGTCGCTCAGCCGGTGTCGCGCCTCCAGGATCGCGCGCAGGTCGTCGCGGACATGGGCGAGGTCGACCGCCTCCTCATGCTCCGCGTCCTCGGCCAGCCGCCCGTCGGGCGCGATCAGGATCAGGGGCGCGCCCTGGCGCACGGCCGCGCCGGGCGCGGCCTCGATCCCGCGGACGACGCCGCCCTGCTCGGCCAGAACCGAGAACTCCATCTTCATGGCTTCCAGGATCGCGACGACCTGGCCCGGGACCACCGCGTCGCCCTCGGCCACGCAGATCGCCGTCAGCCGCGCGTCGATCTCGGCCCGGATCGCGGCGAGCCCCGCGGGCGCGGGCGCAAAGGCGTGCGGCTCGACGTCCTGGCCTGACCTCTGGGCGCGCGAGACGTAGCTCGGATGCGCCTCGCCCGCGGCGATCAGGCGGCCCGCGTTGCGATCGACAAAGCCCACGTCGACCTCGTCGGCGAGCACCTGCGGGTCGACGAGCAGGGCGCGCAGGAAGTCGAGGTTGACCCCCACCCCCTCGATCGTCGTCTCGCACAGCGCCCGGCAGGCCCGGCGCAGCAGCAGGCGCCGGTCGTCGCCCGGACAGTGCACGATCAGCTTGGCGAGCAGCGCGTCGTAGTCGGGGGTGACCTCGTGGCCCACGCCCGCGGCGGTGTCGACGCGCACGCCCGGCCCGTTGGGCAGATCGAACACGGCGAGGCGGCCGGCGGAGGGGCGGCAGGCGCCGTCCGCCGACATCGTCTCGGCATTGACGCGAAGCTGCACCGCGCAGCTGCGGGGGGCGTCGGGCGCCGGCAGCGCCTCGTCCTCCAGCCGGCCGCCCAGCGCCAGCCGGAACTGGAGGGCGACCAGATCGAGGCCCGTCACCGCCTCGGTCACCGTGTGCTCGACCTGCAGGCGCGGGTTCACCTCCAGGAAATGGAAGCCCTCGCCCTTGACCAGGAACTCCACCGTGCCGATGCCGCGATAGTCGACATGGGCGCCGATGCGCCGCGCGGCCTCGAACAGCCTGTGGCGCAGCTGGGGGGAAAGGCCGCTTGCGGGGGCAAACTCGACCAGCTTCTGGCGCTGGCGCTGGAGGCTGCACTCCCGGTCGCCGAGGATCGCCACGGCGCCCGTTCCGTCGCCCGCGATCTGGACCTCGACATGGCGCGCGCCCTCGATCAACGCTTCGGCATAGAGCCGCCCGTCGCCGAATGCCGTCTCCGCCTCCGAGCGGCAGCGGGCGAACGCCTCTGCGGCCTGGCCGGGGTCGCGGACGATGCGGATCCCGCGGCCGCCGCCGCCGGAGACGGCCTTGAGCATCACCGGCCCGCCCTGGCCCGCCATGAACGCGACCAGCGCGGCGACGTCGGCCAGCACGCCGCCGCCCGGCGGGGGCGAGGCCTCGCACGCCGCGGCGACGGCGCGCGCCCGTGACTTGTCGCCGAACAGGGCCAGCGTCTGCGCGGAGGGGCCCACGAAGATCAGGCCGGCGTCGCGGCAGGCCTCGGCGAAGGCCGGCGCCTCGCTCAGGAAACCGTAGCCCGGATGGACCATGTCGCAGCCGGACCGCAGGGCGGCCTCGACCAGCGCCGAGGCGTCGAGATAGGCCGCCGCGCCTGCGCCCGGAAGCTCCACCGCCTCGTCCGCCCGGGCCGCGTGACCCAGCCGGGATTCGCCCTTCGCCACGACCGCGACGCTGCCCCAGCCGCAGTCGAAGACGCTGCGGCAGATCCGGGCCGCGATCTCTCCGCGGTTGGCGACGAGCACCTTTCGAGGCGCCCCAGGGGGGGTGATCTGACTGGCTGACATTGTCCCGCTCTCCGTAAGGGACGCTGACAACGGGAGAGGTGTAATGTCAACAGTTGAATGAGGACAGAAAGCGAGGACGCGCCCTGCCCCGGCCCCTCGGTCGAAACGTATTGAAATTCAGGATCGTCAGCGATAGTGTCGACAGTGCGCAATGCGCCGATTGTCGGGAACACGCCAGAAACTGGATTGAAATTGCCGCCTCCCAAGAACATCTCGTCCCCGAAGATCGTTGCGACCTCTCTTGTCGACGCGGTGACCGAACGTCTCGAGCAGGCGATCATCGCCGGAGAGCTCGAGCCTGGCGAGCGGATCTTCGAACAGGTGCTCGCCGCCCAGATGGGCATCAGCCGCGGGCCGCTGCGCGAAGCGATCCGCCGGCTGGAAGGGCGTCGCCTGCTGGAACGCCGCGCCAACATCGGGGTGCGGGTCGCCGAGCTCTCGCCCCAGCGGCTCGACGAGCTGCTGATGGTCCGCGAGGCGCTGGAAGGCATGGCCTGCCGCATCGCCGCGACCAACATCGCGCAGGACGACGTCGCCGACCTGCGCGACATGATCGAAAGCCACGCCAAGAAGGACGACGTGGCCGCCGGCGAGGGCTACTATCAGCAGAGCGGCGATTTCGACTTCCACTTCCGGATCGCCAAGGCCTCGGGCAACGAGATCCTGATCTCGATGATCACCGGCGACCTCTACGACCTGCTTCGGGTCTACCGCTACAAGTCCTCGACCATGGGCGGACGCGCGGCCGAGGCGCTCAAGGAGCACCGGCGCATCGTGGCGGCGCTGGCAGCCCAGGATCCCGACGCCGCCGAGGCCGCGATGCGCGAGCACATCCGCAACGCCCGGATCTACGCGAAACTGGCCCTGGGCGAGACCGGCGAGACGCGCACGAACGACTGAACGTCCGACGCCCCCCGGCCGACCCCCCGGCGAGCGCCGTCGGACGGAACGCGCCGAGGGAACGCCCGGGGGCGGCCGTGGCCTCAGCCCCGACGCCAGGCGATCAGCCGCGCGATCCCCTCCTCGATGCTCACCTCCGGCGCCCAGCCGATGGCCTTCGCGATCTTGTCGATCGAGAAGGTCAGCTCGCTCGACGTCGTCACCCGCACCGCGCCGGCCGTCTCCTGGTAGACGGGCGCGATGTTCGCGCCGGTCACCTCGTTGACGATCTCCACCAGGCGGTTGAGCGAGGTGGCCTTGCCGGTGGCCACGTTGAAGACCTCGCCCGTCACGTCGCTGTCCATCGCCATCAGGTTGGCGCGCGCCACGTCCGAGACATGGACATAGTCGTGCACCTCGCTGCCGTCGCCGGGGATGACCGGCGCCTCGCCGCGCGCGATCCTGTCGTAGGCCTCGATGATGTAGAGCGCGTTGACCCCGCGATAGTGCTGCCGCTCGCCATAGACGGTGGCGTAGCGCAGCGAGACGGACCGGACCCCGTGCCGGTCCGAATAGAGCCGCCCCAGCGTCTCGCCGATGATCTTGGTGGCGCCGTAGAGCACGCCCGGCGGGGACATGGTGTGGAACCGGTAAGGCCGGGTCTCGTCGATCAGCCCCGGCTCCGGGTCGCCGTAGGTCGCGACCGAGGAGGAGAACACGACCTTCTTCACCCCCCGATGCCGCGCCGCCTCGAGGATGTTGAAGTGGCCGAGCGCATTGACCTCGATCCCCAGACCCGGATTGGCGCTGAACGGCAGGGTCAGGAAGCCGGCGATGGCGAAGACGCCCGCAGCGCCCTCGAACGCGTCCATCAGCTCGTTCAGCCGGGTGATGTCGCCCCGCACAAGCGTCACCCGCGGGTCGTCCAGCAGGTGGCCGATCATCTCGGTCGAGCCCAGCGAGAAGTTGTCCAGAAGCGCGACGTGCGATGCGCCCGCCGCCAGAAGCTGCTCGGCCACATGCGAGCCGATCAGGCTGATGCCGCCGGTCACCACGAAGCGTCCGCCCTTGAGGGTCATGTCGTCCTCCCGCCTGTCGGCGCGTGTCAGTTCTTGATCGCGAACGGGTCGCGGATCTCTCCGGACCAGTCGATCATCACGTTCTTGGTCTGCGAGAACTCGAGCAGCCCCTGCTCGCCCCGCTCGCGGCCGAAGCCGCTTTCCTTCATGCCGCCGAACGGCGCCTGGGCCGCGACCACCCGGTAGGTGTTCACCCAGACCACGCCGGTCGCGAGCTGCGGGATCAGCCGCATCGCCCGGCCGAGGTCGCGCGTCCACACCCCCGAAGCCAGGCCGTAGGGCGTGTCGTTGGCGATGCGCACCGCCTCCTCCTCGGTGTCGAAGGGGATCACCGAGAGGACGGGGCCGAAGATCTCCTCGCGCGCGATCTCCATGTCGTTGGAGACCTCGTCGAAGATGGTGGGCTGGATGAACAGTCCGGTCTCGAGCCCCGCCCCCTCGCCCCGGCCGCCGCCGGCGACGAGCCTGGCGCCGGCCTCGCGCGCCTTCGCAATCCGCTCCATGATCCGGTCGAACTGCGGGCGGTTGGCCGCGGTCCCCATCTCAGAAGCCTCGTCGAGGGGATCGCCCATGCGGATCCGCCCGGCCCGCTCGACCAGGCGCGCGACCAGACGATCCTTGACGCTGCGCTGCACCAGCAGGCGCGAGCCCGCCACGCAGGTCTGTCCGGTGGCCGCGAAGATGCCGGCGAGCGCGCCGACGGTCGCGGCCTCGAGATCCGCGTCCTCGAAGACGATGTTGGGCGATTTCCCGCCAAGCTCCAGCGTGACGGGCTTGAGGCGGGCGCCGGCCTGGGCGGCGATCTTCGCCCCCACCGCGGGGCTGCCGGTGAAGCTGATCCTGGCGATGCCCGGATGGTCGACCATCGCCGCCCCCACCGCCGCCCCGCCGGTCACCACGTTGACCACGCCCTCGGGGAGGCCCGCCTCCTGGAAGATCCGGCACAGCTCGAGCGTCGAGACCGAGGCGTGCTCGGAGGGTTTGACCACCACGCAGTTGCCCGCCGCCAGCGCCGCGGGCAGCTTGTTGCACAGCAGCGTGATCGGCGAGTTCCATGCGGTGATCAGACCGATCACCCCGTAGGGCTCGCGGACGGTGAAATCGAAGAGGGTCGCCTGATCCATCGGGATCGTCTGACCGCAGAGCTTGTCGGCATAGCCTGCGAAGAACCGGAACAATCGCGCCGCGAACAGCATCTGGGAGCGCGTCTCGCGGATGATCTTGCCATTGTCGGTCGACTCGAAGACCGCCATGCTCAGGGCATGAGAGGTGATCGCGTCGGCGATCCTGTGCAGGATCTCGGCCCGCGCCGCGCCGTTCAGCCGCCACCAGGCGCGCTGGGCCCGCCGCGCGGCGTCAACGGCCGCGTCGACCTCGGACGCGCCGGCCTCCCGCAGGCGGGCCCAGGGCTGGCCGGTGTAAGGGTTGAGGGACTCGAACACCGGCCCCGCGCCCTCGCCCGTGAACGCTCCGTCGAGGAACAGACCATAGTCTCGCATCGCATCACCCGCTCTTCGTCGCCATGGCGAAGGCAGTAAGTTTCGACCTTCATAATGTCAACAGTTGACTACCGACGCCTTGCAACGCTAGCGTGCGGCAGCCTGAGATAGGAGTGACGATGCGATACGGACGAATGCCCGACACAGTGCCGGACCAGGGTTCGCACGGTCACGACACGCCGCTGGAACGCCGCCGGGCCTTCCGTCGCATGGTCGAATCCCGGTCCGCCGCGCTGCTGCCCGGCGCGGCCAACGCGCTGTCGGCGCGCATCATCGAGGACGTCGGCTTCAAGGCCGTCTACGTGACCGGCGCGGGCGTCACCAACACCCAGCTCGGGCTTCCCGACCTGGGGCTGGTGACGGCGACCGAGATCGCCGAGACCACCGCCCGGATCAGCGACGTCTGCCGCCTGCCGGTCCTCGTGGACATGGACACGGGCTTTGGCAACGCGCTCAACGCCTACGGCACGGTCCAGAAGCTCGAGCGCGCGGGCGCCGCGGCCATCCAGATCGAGGACCAGGTGTTCCCCAAGAAGTGCGGTCACTTCGCGGGCAAGGCGGTGATCCCGATCGAGGAGATGCTGGGCAAGCTGAAAGCCTGTCTCGACGCCCGCACCGACGAGAACACCCTGATCGTCGCGCGCACCGACGCCCGCGCGATCGAGGGGTTCGAGGCGGCCCTCGACCGCGCCCACCGCATGGCCGAGGTCGGCGCCGACGTGCTGTTCATCGAGGCGCCCGAAAGCGTCGAGGAGATCCGGGCGATCGGCGCGCTGCCCACCCCTCAGCTGGTGAACTTCGTGGTCGGCGGAAAGACCCCCATGATGGAGGTCGAGGAGCTCGAGAAAGCCGGCTTCTCGCTGGTGCTGTTCGCCAACGCCGCGCTGCAGGCCTCGGTCAAGGCGCAGCAGGAGGTTCTGGCCTCGCTGCTCAAGAACGGCTCGCTGCGCGAGGTCGGCGACCGCCTGGCGACCTTCGAGGAGCGCCAGCGCATGGTCGGCAAGCCCGAGCTGGACGCGCTCGTCGCGCGCTACGAAGGGTCCTGAGTCGTCCCGATCCGGAAAGGGCCAGCCATGCCACTGCATTCCCTGCCCGCGCTGTTCATGCGCGGGGGCACGTCGAACGGCCTGGTGTTCGACAGCCGGGACCTGCCCGCCGACCGCGCCGACTGGGATGCGATCTTCCTCGCGGCGATGGGCTCGCCCGATCCCGACGGGCGTCAGCTCGACGGGATGGGCGGGGGCGTGTCGTCCCTCTCGAAGGTCTGCGTGCTCGCCCCGCCCAGCCGTGCGGACGCGGACATCGACTACACCTTCGCCCAGGTCTCGGTCCGCGAGGCCTCGGTGGATTATGCCGGGAACTGCGGGAACATGGCCTCGGCCATGGGCCCGGCCGCGCTTGTCCTCGGGTTGCTGAGGGCCGAGGGCGCGCAGGCGCGGGTGCGGATCCACAACACCAACACCGCGCGCATCGTGGCGGCGACCTTCCCGCTCGAGGACGGGCTGCTGGCCGGCGCCGGAGACCTCGAGATCGACGGCGTGGCCGGGACCGCCGCGCCGATCCGGCTCGACTTCCTCGACCCTGGCGGGGCGAAGACGGGCAAGCTCCTGCCGACGGGCCGGGCGCGCGATCGGCTTGACCTGCCCGACGGCGCCGAGATCGAGGCCTCGCTGGTCGACGCCGCCAACCCCTGCGTCTTCGTGGCGGCCTCGGCGCTCGGCAAGACCGGGACCGAGCATCCCGACGATCTGCAGGCCGACGCGGCCTTCCTTGCGCGGATCGAGGCGATCCGCCAGGCGGGCTCGGTCCGCATGGGCCTGACCGCCGACCTCCCGGCCGCCGCGCGGATGGCGAGCCTGCCCAAGGTCGCGATGGTCGCGCCGCCGGCCGAGGCCCGCCTCCTGTCCGGGCGGGTCCTGCCGGCGGAGGCAATGCACCTTCACGTGCGCATGATGTCGATGGGCCAGGCGCACCGGGCGGTTCCGATCACCGGCGCCCTCTGCCTCGGCCTCGCCTGCCGCCTGCCCGGGTCGATCCCCGCGGACTGCGCCCGCCCCGACGAGGCGGCGCTGACCCTCGCCCACCCCTCGGGATCCGTCCTCGTCGACGCGCAGACCGCGCCTGAGCCCGGCGGCGCGCGCGCGATCAGCGGCGCGGTCTACCGCACCGCCCGCCTGCTGTTCGCGGGGCGGGTCTTCCACGCAGCCCCCCCGGCCGCCCCGCCGACCCCATAGCGCCGACCCCATAGCGCCGGGCGCGGCGCCCGCGCGGGGACCGCCAAGCTCGGGAGCATCGAGCAGGCGTCGCCCCCCTCGCGCGCCTCGACCATGTCCCCCGATGCCGGGTCGCGTCCATGAGCATCGAAGTCGTTGCCGCCTGCAGGCGCCGCGTTCGTGCGGTGGGCGCGACGACCCGCTCGGGACCCTTCATCCTGTCCCCGGAGCGCAGAGCTTCCGGCTGCGCGCTGCTCGATGGTCTCCTCGTGGACCCGCGCGACGGATGCCGCCGGCTGCACGCGAGCGCCTGGTCGAAGGCCACCGCATCATGCCGGCGTTCCGGCCCATCTCTCCTCGAACGCCCCCGGTCCTGTCCCGCCCGGCATTTGTCGCGCTTTTCTGGGAGCGTCGCGAAGGTCTGCGGG
>NZ_CAXBOD010000006.1:0-123522 GCF_963977235.1 uncultured Albimonas sp. | reverse complement strand
TCTGCCCCCGCAGCCTCCCCTTCTGAGGGGCCACGCCCCCGACCCACCCCGCCCGCCCGGGGCGCGCGCCCTCAAACAGGGCGCGCGCGTCCCGGAAACACGCCCCGTTCCGCCTCGGCCGCCGGCGTTCGCCTGGGGCCGGGGGAGCGTCGCCGCGGGGTCTCGCGCCCCCCCTGCGCGGTCTGCGCAGCGCGACAGGGCTTGCCCCCGCCCCCGGTTCGTCGCAAACGCCTTGCCGGAAGGGTGCGCGCCGCCCGGCGAGCGGGAGACGTCCGGTCGCAGTCGACCTGCGGCGCGTCGCCCCCAACTGAGCGGTCCGGCGGGAACCCTCCCTCCGGCGGCTGGCAAGGGATCGAGGCGACAGATGCAGGCGTCGGGCGGGCTCGGCAGGCCATCGCTGGTCCTTTCGCTGCTGCGCGCGGTGAACGTGCGTCGCGGCGCGCAGAAGATCACGGTCGGCGAGATCCTCGAGGCGCTGGGCGAGCGCTCGTTCGGGTGGACGATGCTGCTGTTCGCTATCGTCAACATGCTGCCGCTGCCCATCGGCTCGACCCTGCTGACCGCGATTCCGCTGATCATCCTGTCGCTGCAGCTGACGCTCGGCCGGCGCAGCGTGGCCCTGCCGCGCCGGGTGATGGCGCTGCAGGTCAGCCGCCAGGCCTTCCGGCGCGGCGTGCACCGGCTGCGCCCGGTGATGCGCGCGGTCGAGCGGGTGCTCAAGCCCCGCTTCCCCGCCCCCTTCGCCCCGGGGCGCGAGCGTCTGCTGGGCGCGCTCCTGCTGCTGATCTCGGTGACGCTGTTCCTTCCGATCCCGCTCAGCGCCTGGGGGCCGGCGATCTCGCTGCTGATCTGCGCCTTCGGGCTGATCGAGCAGGACGGACTGGTGCTGCTGGGGGGGCTGGCGGCCGGCGCGATCTCGATCGCGATCACGGTGGCGGTGGTGCTGGCGATCGTGGTCGAGGCCTCGATCCTGCTCTAGTCGGTCCCTTCGTCTCCCGGCCCCGCCCGGTCAGGGGGCGGCGCCGCCCAGCTCCAGGATCGCGCGGGCCAGGAGGTCGTGGGCCTTGCCCAGGTGGTGTCCGCCGGGCAGGACCAGACGCGCGACGCCGGGCGGGGCCGGATCGCAGGCCGAGCCGGTCTCGTCCTCGCCCTGGATGCACAGCATCGGCGGGGCGCCGGGACCGGCCGCGGCATCGGCCAGCTCGGCCCCCACGTCGGCGCCCCCTGTGGCGCCGCCCAGCCAGCCGGCGGGCGAGATCTCGAACCCCGTGCGCCGCTCGGGCGCCAGCAACGCCACGCCGGCGAGCCGGGCGCGCAGTTTCGGGGGCAGCCGGCGCAGGGCGAAGGGCGTCACGTTCGCCCCCATCGAGAAGCCGACCAGCAGCACCCGCCGCGGCCCCCAGGTCGCGCTTCGCCGCTCGATCAGGCCCGCGAGATCCCCGGCGATCCGCTCGGGCGTCCGTTCGCGCCACAGCCAGCGCAGCAGCGAGACCCCGGCGACCGGCACGCCCTCGGCCGCCAGCCGGTCGGCGAGGGCCGCGTCGAAGGCGGCCCAGCCGCCGTCGCCCGACAGGAAGATCGCGAAGATCTCCCGCTGCGGCGCGCCGGGGGGCGGCAGGTGCAGGACCACGGGCAACGGCTCGTCCGCCGCGCCCGCGCGGAAGGCGAAATCGGCGCCGGCGACCGACCAGTAGCTTTCGAGGAACCCCGTCGAGACCTCCGGCCCGCGCGCCGGCGACTGGCGCGCGGCGGGCCCGTGCGCGGGCGGGCGCGGCGCCGGCCCCTCCGCCGGCGAGGGGCTCGCCCGGATCCGCCGTCCATCCGCCGCCAGCGTCGTCACCCCCGGCAGCCGCGGCAGGGCGGCTCCGCCCGCGGCGTCGGCCAGGTCGAACCAGCGCAGCGGCGCCTTGGGCAGTCGCCCGGCGAGCGCGGCCTCGGCGGGCTCGGGGCAGGCGGGGAAGGGGGCGAAGCGGTCTGTCGCCAGGCCCTGGAACGCCTCGGGATCCGCCGCGGCCATCCGCAGCGCGAGGCCCGCGCCTTCGCCGCGCGCGGTCAGCGTCGGGGGGATCGCCGCGCTTCCCGCATGCGCCATGACGCGGCGAACCAGCGCCAGCGCGGCGCGCCCGGCCCTGTCGCAATCGCCCTCGGCAAGGCCCGGCAGGCGCATCAGATCGACCCCCACCACCAGCGCGCGCGAGCGCGCCAGCCGCGCCGCCCGCGCCTCGAGCCCCGGCGTCCAGCCCTCGGCCCCCGAGATCATCAGCGCGACCGAGCGCGCCTCATGCGCCGGCAGGTGCAGGCTGGCGAGCGCCCGGTCGCCCGCCTCGGGCGGCGGGCGCAGCGCCGCCAGGCCGGCGAGCAGCGCCGCGCCGGCAAGCAGGGCCGCCCCCCGGAAACTCCAGACCGTCGGGACCATCGCGTCCTCCCGCGCACGGGAATAGGCGCGAGAGGGTGGCGAGCGGGTTAATCGGGAACCGGGGCCGGGGCCGCCTGCACGGACCCTGCGGGCGCGCCGCGCCTCAGCCCGCCGCGGGGCCCAGGTTCAGCCCCGCGTGGCGGGCCTTCAGCTGAAGGCTCAGCAGGCGCGAGTAGAATCGCGACTGCGCCAGGTTCCCGCCCATGAACCAGAGCCCCGGCTCCGCGGTGGGCTTCCACATGTTGCGAAGCTCCCCCTCCCAGGGCCCGGGGTCGCCGCGCGCGCCCGAGCCGTAGCCCCAGCAGCGACCGACCCGCTCGGCCGTGGCTGGGTCCGCGAGGCGGGCGACCCATTCCTCCATCGCGCCAAAGCCGGTGGCGTAGACGATCATGTCGGCTTCCAGGACCTCGCCGTCCTCCAGCTCCATCCCCCCGGCGGTCAGTCGCGCGATCCCCGTGCCCGAGCGCAGGCCGATGCGCCCGTCCATCACCATCGCGCAGGCGCCCACGTCGAAATAGTATCCCGAGGCGGTGCGCGGATACTTCAGCATCCCCGTGCCGTCCTCGCCGAAATCCAGCGCGAAGCCCGCGGCCGCGAGCCGGTCGTAGAACCCGGCCTCGTCTTCGCGCACCCGGGCCCAGAGGCCGCGGGCGTTCTCCTCCTGCACCCGGAAGGGGGAGGAGGCGAGCATCAGGTCCGCCCGATCCGTGGTCAGCCCCCGCTCCACCGCGCCCTGCGAGAACAGCGGCCCCAGCATCGTCTCGACCACCGTGCGCTGCTGGACCACCATCGTCGAGGACCGCTGGATCATCACCGGATGCGCGCCATGGCCGACGAGATCCGCGGCGATGTCATGGGCGGAGTTGTTGGCCCCCACCACGATCACCCGCTTGCCCGCCAGCCCCTCGCCCGAGGCGAACTGCGAGGAATGCATCTGCACGCCGGCGAAATCGGCCTGGCCCTCGATCTCGGGCGTCCTGGGGAAGCCCGCGTTGCCCACTGCCATCACCAGATGCGTGGGGGAGAGCGTGACCGTCTCGTCCTCGCGCCTGAGCGTCACCGTCCAGCCCTCGCCCGAAGGGGGGCGGGCGGCGCCCAGGCACTCGGTGCCGGTCCACACCGCGAGCTCGAGCGCATGGGCGTAGGAGTCCAGCCAGTCGCCCATCTTGTCCTTGGGCGTGAACACCGGCCAGAACTCGGGGAACGGCATGTAGGGCATGTGGTCGTACCAGACCGGGTCATGCAGGGTCAGCGCCTTGTAGCGCGAGCGCCACTGGTCCCCCACCCGCGGATGCTTGTCGACGACAAGGTAGGGCACGCCCAGCATCTCGAGCCGCGCGGCCAGCGCGAGCCCCGCCTGGCCGCCGCCCACGATCAGCGCCCAGGGCTCCGCGCCCTTGCCGAAGGCGTTGGTCTTGGCGGCCAGCCGCTCCTTCCAGTTGCGGCCCTGCGGATCGTCGATCAGGCCCGAGGGGCGGCGGGCGCCCAGCGGCTCCTCATGGCCCTTGAGCCCCTCGAGCGACAGCAGCAGCGTGCGGCAGCGCCCGTCCTGCAGGCGCACATAGCCGCGGCCGTGGCCGAGCGTGGTCTCGAAGGCGACGAACCCCTCCTGCGCGGGGTCGGCGCCGGGGAGAAGGGGCGGGGCCTCGGCCGTCACCTCGAGGTTTGCGTCCGCGGCGGGACCGGCGGCGAAGGCGGCGATGGCGGGCGCGCCCTCCAGCGTCTGCAGCGTGCCGCCCACGGCCACGAAGTCGCGCCAGAAGCCGCCGGGCAGGAACAGCGCCTGCGCGGCCTTCGCGTCGCGGGCGGCGACGGCGGCGGTCAGGGCCGCGGCCCAGCTCTCGATCGACATATCCGTTCCTCAGTCCTGCGGGACCATCAGCCCGGCGGTCTCGCCGCCGTCCACCGTGATCACGTCGCCCGTCACGTAGCCCGAGCGGGGCGAGACCAGCCAGGCCACCGCCTCGGCCACGTCCTCGGCCAGCCCCAGCCGGGCCAGGGGGATGCGCGCGGTCAGCAGCTCCCGCCGGCCGGGCAGGGACAGGGTGCGACCCATCATCCGGGTCTCGATCTGGCCGGGGCAGACGGCGTTGATGCGCACCTGCGGCCCCAGCTCCAGCGCCAGGCTCTTGGTCAGCCCGATCAGCGCGGCCTTGGAGGCGGTGTAGAGCGCGAGCCCCCGCTCGCCGGCCTTGCCCGCGACCGAGGCGATCATCACCACCGAGCCTTGCGCCTCGATCAGCGCCGGCAGCAGGCGGGCGGTCAGCATCGCGGGCGCGCGCAGGTTCAGGTCCATCACCCGGTCATAGAGCGCGTCGTCGGTGGCGGCGAACTCGGCCCGCACCCCCACGCCCGCGTTGTTCACCAGCCCCGCGAGCCGCCCCGCCGACAGCTCCAGCGCCCGGTCGGCGGCGGCATGGATGCCGGCGGGCGAGCCGAGATCCGCCTCGAAATAGGTCGCGCCCGGGACCTCGGCGGCCAGCGCCGCGCCGGCCTGCGCGTCGCAGCCGCAGAACAGAACCGGGAAGCCCTCCTCTGCCAGCAGGCGCACGCAGGCGGCGCCGATTCCATGGGTTCCGCCGGTCACGAGAACCGGGGCGGCGTCGGGCGGGGCGAGGGGTCGGGGCATCGGCGCTCCTGTGCGGGGGGCGGTCAGGCTGACAGCGGCGGGCGGCGGCCGGCCAGCCCGCTCGCCTGCTCGAAGGCGTGGGCGGCCTGCAGCACGCCGAGGTCGTCGAAGCGCCGGGCCACGATCTGCAGCCCCACCGGCAGACCCGAGGGCGTGAAGCCGCAGGGAACCGAGCAGGCCGGGTCGCCCGACATGTCGAACGGGTAGGAGAATTCGGCCCAGGACAGCCAGTCCCAGGGGTGCTGGGGCCAGTGGGCGGGCTGCACCCGGTCCACCGGGAAGGCCGCGACCGAACAGGCGGGCGAGACCAGGAAGTCAAACGCCTGCAGCGTCTGCGCGATCCCCGCCACGTAGGCGTACTTGCGCTCCCGCCAGTCGAGATACTCGGTGGCCGAGAAATGCGCCCCCTCGCGGATGCAGGCCACGAGGTCGGCGCCCATCCGGTCCGCGTGATCCTCCAGCAGCGCGGCGCGGCGGCCGAGGAACGCCGCCCAGAAGAAGCGGCCTATGGCCGGACCGGCGGGTCCCCAGGGGGGCGAGATCTCCTCGACCTCGGCCCCCAGATCCTCGAGCGTCCGGACCGCGCGGGCGACGACCTCGGCCACCTCCGGATCCACCCGGGCGTGGCCGAAGTCGGGGGAATAGGCGATGCGCCGGCCCTTCAGGGGCGCGTCGAGCCGGGCGGGATAGTCGGCGGGCGGCGCCTCGGCGCTGGTGTGGTCCAGCGGATGGGGCCCGGCCATGACCTTGAGCATCAGCGCCGAATCCGCGACCGTGCGGCTCATCGGGCCGATGTAGGTGCCGTAGTCGTTGTTGCTGACCGGGATGTGAGGCACCCGTCCGTAGGTGGGCTTCAGGCCGAAGACCCCGCAGAAATGCGCCGGCATCCGGATCGAGCCCGCCCCGTCCGAGCCCAGGTGCAGCGGTCCGAACCCCGCCGCCGCCGCCACCCCCGCCCCGGCCGAGGAGGCGCCCGCGTTCAGCCCGCGCCCCCAGGGGTTGTGGGTGACCCCGGTCACCGGGTTGCGGCTGATCCCCGACCAGGCGAACTCCGACATCGTGGTCTTGCCGATCACCACCGCGCCCGCCTCGCGCAGGCGCGTCACCACCGGGTTGTCCGCGCCCGCCACGCCCTTGCGCAGCGCAAACGAGCCGGTCTCGGTCGGCTGGCCCGCCACGTCGTAGAAGTCCTTGATGGTGACCGGCACGCCCTCCAGCGCCCGTCCCTCGCCCCGCGCGAGGCGGGCGTCGGAGGCGCGCGCGGCCTCCATCGCCTCGGCCTCCATCACGCAGGAGAAGGCGTTCAGCGCGGGGTTCCTCGCCGCCACCTGGCGCAGCACGGCGGCGACGGCCTCCGAGGGGGCGACCTCGCCCGCGTCGTAAAGGGCGCGAAGCTCTCGCGCGCTGGCAAAGCCGAGATCGGCGTCCGTGGCGGGATCGGTCAAGGGGCGGCTCCTTCAGGGCGGCTCAGCGGGCCATGGCGGCCAGGCGCGCGGCGACCGGGGCGGGGACCGGCGGCAGGTCGGCGTTGCGCGCGCGCAGGTCGCGGAAGGCGGCCTCGGTCGCCTCCAGCACCCGGTCGATGTCGGCCGGCGTCATCGCGGCGTTGGTGAACATGTTGTGGTAGGGGCTCAGCAGCGCCCCGTTCGCGATCGCCACGTCGCAGAAGCGGTAGATGCGGCGCAGGTCGGCGTCGTCCTCGAACCGGAACAGCGGCATCGCCGCGGGCCCGCTCTGCGTCAGGGGGAAGTCGTGGCGTCCGGCCTGCTCGGCCAGCCCCTCGCGCAGGCGCCGGCCGGCGGACTGGAGGCGGGCGAGGTAGCCGCCCTCGGCGACCTGCGCCATCACCTCGAGCGCCGCGGCCATCGGGGCGGCCGAGAACCAGAACGATCCGGTCACGAACACCGAGCCCGCCGCCTCGCGCGCCCGCGCCCCGCCGGTCACCGCCGAGATCGGCTGCCCGTTGCCCAGCACCTTGCCCCAGCAGGTCAGGTCGGGGGCGACGCCCAGCCCCTCCCACGCGCCGCCCGCGGCGAGGCGAAAGCCGGTGCGCACCTCGTCGAGGATCAGCAGCGCGCCGCTCCGGTCGGCCAGCGCCCGCACGCGGCGGGCAAAGGCCGCGTCGACGTCCACCTGATCCTCGAAGGTCTCATGCCGGTGAGGGGTGAGGATGATCGCGGCCAGATCCTCGCCCGCGTCCGCCACCGCCGCCTCGAGCCCCTCGAGGTCGTTGTAGTCGAAATGGGCGATATGGGCGCGCTCCTCGGGCAGCACGCCGACGGGGCGGGGCGTGCACCAGGGCTGGGCGCCGTGGTAGGAATTGCGCGCGGTCAGGATCCGCCGGCGGCCGGTGGCGGCCCGCGCGATCATCACCGCCATGCCGGTCGCGTCCGAGCCGTTCTTGCAGAACATCGCCCACTGCGCGTCCGCGATCCGCGCGACCATCGCCTCGGCCAGCTCCACCATCAGCCCCGAGGGGCCCGAGGTCGTGTCGCAGACCTCCATCTGCGCGCGGGCGGCGGCCAGCACCCGCGGCTCGCCATAGCCCAGCAGGTTGGGCCCGTAGGCCGAGAGCAGGTCGACATAGTCCCGCCCATCCGCGTCCCACAGCCGGCAGCCCTCGGCGCGCGCGTAGAACTGCGGGGCGCGCGGCGGGGCGAGCGTGGTGGCCATGTGCCCGTACATGCCGCCCGGGATCACCTGCGCCGCGCGGTCGCGCAGCGCCCGGTCCGCGTCCCCGGCTCCGATTGTCGTCCTTGAAAGGCTGGCCACGTCGTCGCTCCCGCTCCCGGTCCTCTGCAGGGCACGCTAGGACCAAACCGCGAAGGCGCCGAACGGTTTTTCGGGCGACGTCGCGGCGCGGCCGGCTCAGACGTAGGTGCGATCCTCGATCGGGGTGGCCTCGATGGCGGCGAGCAGGCGGGCGAGCAGGCGCTCCTCGGCCCGGTTCTTCACCGCATGCTCGTTCCACACCACATGCACGTCGATCGCGGGCAGGCCGGTGTAGGGCGGGACCTGCCACAACAGCCCGTCGCGCACGTCGCGCGCAGCCACGTGCAGGGGCAGGGGGCCCACGCCCAGCCCCGCCACGATCATCCGGCGCACCTCCTCGAGATGCGAGGACAGGCCGGTGATCTTCTGCCCCAGCTCCGCCTCGGCCCGCATCAGCGTCACCGGGCGCAGCACGTCCTGCAGCCGGTCCGTCTCGAAACTGACCGAGTGGTGGCCCGCCAGGTCCGAGACCTGAAGGTCGTCGCGCCCGAACAGCGCATGCGGCGGCCCGCAGAACAGGCCGAAGTATTCGCGATACAGCCGCCGATACTCCAGCCGCGGGTTGTGATCGCGCACCAGGCAGACCGCGAAGGAGGCGCGCTTGGCCATCACCTCGCCGATGGCGTCCGCGCTCGAGAGCACGTCGATCGAGAGGGTGGCGTGGGGGTGCTCGGCATGGAAGCCCTCCAGCGCCTCGTCGAAGAGGGGGCAGACCACGTGGCTCGCGAGGCTCACGCGCACATGGCCCTGCACCTCGTCGGTCAGCTCGCGCATCAGCGTGGACAGCCGCAGCACCGAGCCGTTGATCTCCAGCGCCTCGCGATACAGCAGCCGTCCCGCGTCGGTCAGCTCATAGCGCCCCGGCGCCCGGTCGATCAGCCGCCGCCCGATCCGGTCCTCCAGCCGTTTCAGCGCCGCCGACAGCGAGGGCTGCTTCAGCCGCAGGCGGTTGGCGGCCTCGGTGATCGAGGGGCTGTCGGCCAGCACCACGAAGGTGCGCAACAGGTTCCAGTCGAGCTCGCGCGCGATGCGCTCCGGCTCGGGTCGCGGGGTGGGAGCGGGGCGGGCCATAGATCGAACCTCTAGCGACAATTCTCGATATCTATTTGATCTATGATGCGCGGCGCCGCCATCGTTTTCGCCACAGACCAACGGTGGAACTGTTCCATGTCGTCCGTCGAGACCCGCGAGGCCCGCCAGCCCTGGATCCTTCTGTCCCCCGCCCTGAGCGCGGTGGCGCTGCTGCTGTTCGTGCCGCTGATCTTCATCGTGGTCTACAGCTTCTGGCTGCGCACGGCGACGGGCGCGGACGTGGCGGGGTTTCACCTCGACAACTGGTCCGAGGCGCTGAGCGACGCGTTCTACCGCGACATCCTGCTCTCGACCCTGCGGATCGCGGCGATCACCACCTTCGTCTGCGCGCTGGCGGGCTATCCGGCAGCCTATTTCATCGCGCGATCGCGCGGCAACAAGATGATCCTGCTGCTGCTGCTGATGCTGCCGTTCTGGATCAGCTACATCATCCGCACGATGAGCTGGATCAACATCCTGGGCGTCTCGGGGGCGATCAACTCCGCCCTGATGGCGGTCGGCGTGATCTCCGAGCCGATCAACATGCTCTACAACGAGACGACCGTGATCCTGGGGCTGGTGCATTTCCTGCTGCCGTTCATGATCCTCAACATCTTCGTCAGCCTCGAGGGGATCGACACCAACCTCGAGGACGCCGCGACCTCGCTGGGCGCGACCCGCTGGCAGAGCTTCCTCGAGGTGACGCTGCCGCTGTCGCTGCCGGGCCTCGCGGCCGGGGGGCTGCTGTGCTTCGTGCTGGGCGCGGGGACCTACATCACGCCGCTGGTGCTGGGCGGGCCGACGGACGCGATGTTCGCCAATCTGGTGTTCGAGGCGATCATCACCCAGCTCAACTGGCCGCTCGGCTCGGCGCTCAGCCTGATGCTGCTGGCGGTGCTGGGGCTGCTGGTGGCGATCTACAACCGCTATCTGGGCATGGCGCAGCTGATGAAGGGGCTGGGCTGATGCGCGGAGTTTCCCTCGGCTGGGCGGCCGTTTCGACATGGGCCGTGCTGGTCTACGTCTTCATGTTCCTGCCGGTCGCGGTGGTGGTGCTGCTCAGCTTCAACGCCTCGCAGTTCGGGGCCTTCCCGATGACCGGCTTCTCGTTCCGCTGGTTCGTCGAGCTCGCCGAGAACGAGGCGATTCTGCGCGCCTTCCGCACCTCGATCGTCCTCGGCCTGCTGACTGCGGCGATCTCCACCACGCTGGGGGTGCTGGCGAGCCTCGCGCTGGTCCGCTACCGGGTGCCCGGGGCCAACGCGGTCTCGACCCTGCTGATCGCGCCGATCCTGGTGCCCGAGGTGGTGCTGGCGGTCGCGCTGCTGCTGTTCCTCAACTTCCTCGGCCTGCACAAGAGCTTCGCGTTGCTGCTGTTCGGCCACGTGATCTTCACGCTGCCCTTCGTGGTGCTGGTGGTGCAGGCGCGCCTCGTCTCGATCAAGCCCGAGCTCGAGGAGGCGGCCCAGAGCCTGGGCGCCTCGCCCGTCCAGACCTTCTTCCAGGTGACCCTGCCGCTGATGGCGCCGGCGGTGGCGGCGGGCGCCCTCTTCGCCTTCACCATCAGCTTCGACGACATCACCGGGACCCTGTTCTGGAAGCCCGGCGGCGTCGAGACCGTGCCCACCCAGATCTTCGCCATGCTGCGCAACTCGATCAGTCCCGAGATCAACGCGCTGGGCACGGTGATGATCGTGATGACCGTCGGCCTGCCGCTGATCGGCGCGGCCGTCGCCAGACGCCTCGCCGCCCGCAGCGGCGGTTGAAGTCAGAATCGCCGCCCGCAGCGGCGGCTGAGACCCCATTCGCGGACCGGGCCGCCAGACGCCCGGCCGCAACATCCCGTCCGACAAGGAGACCACGATGACCCGCAGACTGGACGACACCACCCGCTACGAACGCCTGCGCGAGCGCTTCAGGAACGGCGACCTCGACCGCCGCCATTTCCTCGGCCTGCTGGGCGCCGCCGGCGCCGCCTATGGCCTGGTCACCCCCTATCGCGCGCTGGCCCAGGACGTCTCCGAAGTGCGCTTCGACGGCTGGGGGGGCGTCGTCTCCGAGGCCCTGCGCGCCAACGCCTTCGACCCGTTCACGCAGGCGACCGGCGTCACCGTGGTCGACGGCACCTTCGGCGGCGGGGACGAATACCTGAGCCGCGTGAAAGCCTCCCAGCCCGGCGAGTACAACATCGCCCACCTCTCGGGCGTCTTTGATTACGCGCGCTACCACGGCCTCGGGCTGACCTCGGAGCTCAACGAGGCCAACATCCCCAACCTGGAATACGTGATCCCCAAGCTGGTCGACGTGTTCCGCAAGGTCTCCGACGGCACGCTGTCGTGCGTGCCCTACGACTACGGAACCACGGGGCTCGCCTACAACCGCAAGCACATCTCCGACGAGGAGATGAAGGAGAAGGGCGCGAAGATCCTCATCGACGAAGCGCACAAGGGCAAGATCGGCGGCTGGTCGGACTGGCGCACGCGCATGTGGTACGCCTCGCTGCAGACCGACCAGGACCCCAACGGCGTTACCGACGAGGACGCCTGCTGGGACGCCATCCGCGCCCACCGCGACCTCGCCCTGAAATACTGGACCTCGGGCGCGGAGCTGATGAGCCTGCTCGCCGAAGAGGAGATCCACGTCACCGAGGGCTGGTCCGGCCGCATCTACGCGCTGCAGGAGCAGGGCCACGACATCGGCTACTACGACCCCCCCAACGGCTATGGCTGGCAGGAGTGCATGTTCGTGCTCAAGGGCTCGCCGATGGCCGCCTGCGAGGAGCTTCTGAACTTCATGCTGGCGCCGGAGACCGCGATCGCGGTGGCCGAGGGCCAGAACTATCCCCCCGCGCTCGACCCCCAGAAGGTCGATCTCGGCGAGAAGATCCCCAAGCTTCCCGCGTTTGATCCCTCGGGCACGCTCGACGGGCTGACCTTCGCCGATCCCGCCTACTGGAACGGCCATGAGGCCGAGTGGTCCAAGACCTTCGGCCGCGTCCAGAAGGGCTATTGATCGCCCGCGCCCCCCTTGCGAGGGGGGCGCCCCAGCCGGAGGCCCGCGCCCCATGAGGTCCCCATGAGTTCCGTCGTCCTCAAGGACATCGTGAAGCGCTTCGGCGACTTCACCGCCGTCCACAAGACCACGCTCGAGATCCCCGACGGCGCCTTCGTGACGCTGCTCGGCCCCTCTGGCTGCGGCAAGACCACCAACCTGCGGATGATCGCGGGCCTGCTGGACCCGAGCGAGGGCGAGATCCAGATCGGCGGCAAGCGGATGAACGACACGCCGATCCACAAGCGCAACCTCGGCATCGTGTTCCAGAACTACGCGCTGTTCCCCCACAAGACGGTGGCCGAGAACGTCGCCTTCGGGCTGAAATACCGCCGTGTCTCGAAGGCCGACATCGCGCGCCGGGTGACGGACGCGCTCGAGCTGGTGCAGCTGCCCCATGTCGGCGACCGCCATCCCAAGGCGCTTTCGGGCGGTCAGCAGCAGCGCATCGCGCTCGCCCGCGCCATCGTCGTCAACCCCGACGTGCTGCTGCTCGACGAGCCGCTCTCGGCGCTCGACGCCAACCTGCGCGAGGACATGCGCGTCGAGCTCAAGCGCATCCAGGACCGCATCGGGGTGACCACTGTCTTCGTCACCCACGACCAGTCCGAGGCGCTGGCGCTGTCGGACCGCATCGTGGTGATGAGCGCGGGCCACGTCGAGCAGGTCGGCACGCCCGAAGAGGTCTACAACGCCCCCGCCTCCGAGTTCGTGGCGAATTTCCTGGGCGCCTCCAACATCTTCGCAGCCCCGTGCCTCGCCGCCGGGCCCCACGGCGTCACCCTCGACGCGCCCGTCTTCGGCCCGGTCGAGGTGGCCGCCGCGCGCGCTCCGGGCGTGCGGCAGGGCCCCGCCAAGCTGGTGCTGCGCGCCGAGAAGCTGCAGCTGCTGCCCGCGGGCGCGGCCCCCGAGGGCATGATCTCCGCCCCCGCCACCGTCGAGACGGTGGACTACCAGGGCCAGACCGTCCGCTATTTCGTGCGCCTGGGCGAGCGCCAGATGCAGGCGATCAACATGATCGACGTCCGCCCCTTCGCACAGGGCGACACGGTCGTCGCCGCCTTCCGCCCGCGCGACTGCGCCGCGCTCGCGGGGGCCTGAGATGAGCCACCTCTTCTACCAGGGCCGCGGCCGGAAGCCGGTGCTCGAGCAGGCCCGCGGCGTCTATATCTGGGACAAGGACGGGCGGCGGTATCTCGACGGCTCCTCGGGGGCGATGGTCTGCAACATCGGCCACTCCAACCCCAACGTATTGGCCGCCATGCAGCGCCAGATGGAGAAGGCCACCTTCGGCTACCGCCTGCATTTCGAGACCGAGGCCTCCGAGACGCTGGCCTCCCGCCTCGCCGCCCTGATGCCCGAGGGGCTCTCGCGCGTGTTCTTCGTCTCCGGCGGCTCCGAGGCGGTGGAAAGCGCCATGAAACTCGCCCGCCAGCACGCGCTGGCCACGGGGCAGGGGGGGCGCTGGAAGGTGATCTCGCGCGCGCCCTCCTACCATGGCTGCACGCTGGGGGCGCTGGCGGTGACCTCCTACACGCCCCTCACCGCGCCGTTCGCGCCGATGATGCAGGCGATGCCCAAGGTCCCGGCCCCGCGCGCCTATCTCGACGGGCTCGACCCCGACGACCCCGAGACCGGGCGCCATTACGCCGACCTGCTCGACGCCGCCATCCTCGCCGAGGGGCCCGAGACGGTCGCCGCCTTCATCGTCGAGCCTGTCGGCGGCGCCTCGACCGGCGCCCTCGTCCCGCCGGCCGGCTACATGGAGCGGATCCGCGAGATCTGCGACCGCCACGGCGTGCTGCTGATCCTCGACGAGGTGATGACCGGCGCCGGGCGCACCGGCCGGTTCCTCGCCGCCGAGCACTGGGGGACCCGCCCCGACATCGTGGTGATGTCCAAGGGTCTGGGCGCCGGCTACGCGCCGCTCGGCGCGATGATCGCGCACGAGCGGCTGGTCGAGCCGGTGCTCGACGCCGGCGGCTTCGCCCATGGCTTCACCTACGCGGGCAACCCGCTCGCCTGCGCCGCGGGGCTGGGGGTGCTGGACGAGATCGCCCGCCAGAACCTCTGCGCCAATGCCGAAACGATGGGCGAGGCGCTGATCGCCCGCCTCCACGGCCTGATGCAGAAGCACGAGCTGATCGGCGACGTCCGCGGCAAGGGCCTGCTGACCGCCTTCGAGCTGATGGCCGACCGCGCGACCAAGGCCCCGCTGCCCGCGCATCTGAACGCCCACCAGCGGCTGGTCGACCTCGCCTACGAGCGCGGTCTGATCGTCTACTCCCGCCGCACCCGCGACGGGACCGAGGGCGACCACATCCTGGTCTGCCCGCCCCTGATCCTGGAGCCCGCCCATCTCGACGAGATCGTCGAGGGCCTCGACGCCGCGCTCGCCGCGCTCGCCGACGAGCTGGCCCCGGCGCTGCGAACCGGGTGAGGCGGCGCCGCCCGCCCCTCGGGCGCCCCGGACCCGATCCGGGGCCTCTCCCCGCCCGCCTCAGGCCGCGCCGGTCCTCGTTCGGCGCCTTGCGCCCGCGCCGCGCCTCCTGCAGGCCGTGTCCGGCGCGCCGGCCTCTCCTCGCCGAGGCCCGCGCCGAGCCTGAAAGCCGCCGAAAGGACCGCGACATGACCGCCATCCGCCTTGCAGAGCCCGCCGACGTCGCCCGGCTCCGGGACGCGCTCGCCAGCCTCGCGCAGACCATGGGCGACCCGTTCGCGGCGAGGGAGGCCGACCTTGCCCGCGCCCTCCACGGCCCCGCGCCCCTGTGCCGGGCGCAGGTCGCGGAGGTCGGGCCGGACGCCTTGGCGGGGGCGATCTTCTACTCGCCGATCTTCTCGACGATCCGGGGCTCGGCAGGGATCTTCGTCTCGGATCTCTGGGCCTCGGCGCAGGCGCGCGGGCAGGGGCTGGGCCCGCGGCTGCTGGCGGCGGCGCTGGCGGACGGGGAGGCGGCCTGGGGGGCGAGTTTCCTCAAGCTGCAGGTCTACGACGACAACCCCCACGCCCGCCGCTTCTACGACCGCCTCGGCTTTGCGCAGGCGCTGGGGCTCGCCGAGATGGTGCTCGAGCGCGAGGCCTGCGCCGCGCTGGTCGCGGCCCACCCCTGACGCCGGCGCGCGGCGCGAGGCCCCGGGTCAGGCCCGGGGCAGGTCGGGTTCCCGGCGGTCGTTGCGCGGCGCCTCGCCGAAGGCCGAGCGGTAGGCGCGCGCGAAGGAGGCGCCCGACGAGAACCCCGTGGCGGTCGCCACCTCCAGCACCCGCAGGTCGGTCTGGCGCAGCAGTTCTCGCGCCCGCTCGAGGCGCAGGCGCAGGTGGGCCGCGGCGGGGGACTCGCCCAGCCGCTCGCGGAACAGGCGTTCGAGCTGGCGGACCGAGAGCGCGGCGGCCTCGGCGATCTCGGCGGGCGAGAGGGGGCGGTCCAGTTCGCGCTGCATCAGCTCCAGCGCCGCGGTCAGGCGGCGGTCGGGGCGCCCGCGCATCGCCGGGAAGCGGCCCTTCTGGCGGACCGAGCGGGCGCGCATCCCGTCCTGGATGAACTGGCGCGCCACCGCCACCGCCAGGTCTTGGCCGTGGCGGGCCGCGATCATGTCCAGCATCATGTCCATCGCCGCCGTGCCGCCCGCGCAGGTGATCCGGCGGCCGTCGAGCTCATAGAGGTCCTGGCTGACCTCGATGTCGGGGAAGGTCTCACGGAAGGCCGGCGCGGCCTCCCAGTGCAGGGTGACGCGGGCGTCGTCCAGCAGGCCGGCGCGGGCCAGCAGCCAGGCGCCGGTGTCGAGCGCCCCCATCGCGGCCCCGCGCCGCGCCATCCGGCGCAGGCCGGCCAGCAGCGGCGGGGCGGCGTGGTCGTCGGGCTCGAACCCCGCCACCACGAACAGGGTCGGCAGCTCGCGCGCCGCCTCCAGCGGCCCGTCGGCCATCACCGTCAGGCCGGAGGAGGAGACCACCGCCTCCCCGTCCGGCGAGACCACGGTCCACGCATAAAGCGCCTCGCCCGCCAGCCGGTTGGCGACCCGCAGCGGCTCGGTCGCCGACATGAAGGCCATCATCGAGAACTGCGGGATCAGCAGGAAGCCGATCCGCTCGGTCTCGGCGGGCGGACGCGAGGCGGGGTCCGGGCCCTCGGCGGCGGGGGCGTAGGGCGCGCGGCCCCGCGTCCCCTCGCCGGGGGCGGGCCCGTCGGCGGGCGCGCGCGCCGCCGACGGGGTCAGGGGGCCGCGGCCCCCGGTCAGGCGACCCACCACCGCTCGATGCACTTCCAGCCGTCCAGCGCGTTGGCGGTCGAAACCTCCTCGCCGGTGGCGATGCGGGTGTTCCGCGCGTCGACGTAGTTGGCGTAGAGCGGGATGATCGTGCCGCCGTCCGTGGCCACGATGCGCTGCATCTCGCCGTACATCTCGGCGCGCTTGTCCTGGTCGAGCTCGGCGCGCGCCTCCAGCAGCAGGCTGTCGAACCGCGCGTTCTTCCAGTGGGCGTCGTTCCACTGGCTGTCCGAGGCGTAGACCTGGGAGAACATCCAGTCCTCGGTCGGACGCCCGGCCCAGTAGCAGGCGCAGAACGGCTTCTTGAGCCACACGTTCGACCAGTAGCCGTCGTCCGGCTCGCGGATCACGTTGAGGTCGATGCCCGCGGCCGAGGCGCTTTCCTGGAACAGGGTGGCCGCGTCCACCGCGCCGGCGAAGGCGGCGTCGGCCGCCGAGAGATCCACCGCCAGCCGGTCGTGCCCGGCCTTCTTGAGCAGGGCCTTGGCCTTCTCGGGGTCGTAGGTCGGGACCGCCAGCTCCGGGTCGAAGAAGCGGTTGGCCGGCGTGATCGGGCTGTCGCGCCCGACCGAGCCGTGGCCCTGCAGGATCGTCTGCAGCATCGCCTCGCGGTCGAGGCCCAGCTTCAGCGCCTGGCGCACGTTGACGTCGTCGAAGGGGGCCGTGTCGCACCACATCGGGAAGGTGTAGTGCTGGGTGCCCGGCGTCTCCATCACCTCGATCTCGGGCGCGCGGCCAAGCAGGGACATCGACTTGATGTCGACCGAGGAGATCGCGTCGACCTCGCCGGTGACCAGCGCGTTCATGCGGGCGGCGGGGTCGCGGATCGAGATCAGTTCGACCCGGTCGAAGTGCGCGCGGCCGTCCTTCCAGTAGTCCGGGTTGCGCTCGAGCACCATGCGCACGCCGGGATCGTGGCTGACGAAGGTGTAGCCGCCGGTGCCGTTGGGGGTCTGCCAGTCGATGCGGCCCTCGTCCTGCTTGCCGATCACCAGGTGATAGTCGGTCAGGATGAAGGGGAAGTCGGCGTTGCCCTGGTGCAGCTCGAACACCACGGTCTGCGCGTCGGGGGTCCGGACGTCGGCGATCGGCGCCACGATGCCCTTGGCCGAGGAGGTCGTGGCCTCGCCCCGGTGGTGGTTGATCGAGGCGGCCACGTCGGCGGCCTCCAGCGTCTGGCCGCCGTGGAACCTGATTCCGTCGCGCAGGCGGAAGGTCCAGGTCTTGGCGTCGGCCGAGGGCTCGAAGCTTTCGGCCAGCTCGCCGATCACCTCGCCGGAGGGGGCGACCTCGGTGAGGTTGTTGTAGACCGCGCCCCACAGGCCGATGTTGATGATCCCCGAGGTGCCCCAGGTCGCCGGATCGTGGCTGTCGGAGGTGTTGCCGGTGGCGACCAGGCGGAACTCGCCGCCCTTCTTGGGCTCGGCGGCGCGGGCGCGGGGGGCTGCGGCCATCGCGAAGACGGCGGCGCCGCCGGCCAGCACGGCGCGGCGGCTGGGCGCAATGCCCTGGCGGGGAAGGATCAGTCGGGACATGGTCTCACCTCTCTGTTTTTTGGTCTGGGCGCGCGCGCCCTGCCTTGGTCTGGGCGCGCGCCCTGCGAGGCGCGCGGCCGGGGTTCGGCGTCCCGCCGGCGCGGGGATCGCGGTTCGGGCGCCCGCCAAGGGAGGCCCGGGGTCTCGGTTCCGGCGCGCGCGGAGGCGGGCGCCGGGAGATCCACTCAGGCGCCTGCGGAGGCGGGCGCCGGGGCGAAGCGGCCCTCGGCCATGCGGGTGATCGCATCGCAGATCGCGGCGAAGCTGGCGGCGGTGCGTTTCGACATGTGGCGGGCGCGCAGGTAGCCGTGGACCAGCTCCGGCTCGTCGCGCCATTCGGCGGGCACGCCGGCCTCGGTCAGGCGGCGGACCCAGGCGGGGCCGTCGTCGCGGATCGGGTCGATATGGGCGGTGACCACGAAGGCCGGCGGCAGGCCCGTCAGGTCGGCGGCGCGCAGGGGCGCCATGTCGGGGTCGTTGCGCTGCGCCTCGCTCAGGGTCCCGCCGGTGCGGATGCCGGCGTAGGTCTCGCCCTCCTTGGCCTTCAGCAGCGGCGCGTCGGCCATCTCGATGTAGGAGCCCGCGGTCCGGTCGCCGCCGAGCCCGGGGTAGATCAGCACCTGTCCGATGAACTGCGGCCCGCCGGCGGCCTTGCGGCGCAGCACCATGGCCCCGGTCAGGTTGCCGCCGGCGCTGTCGCCGGCCATGATCACCTTCCGCCCGCCCTGCGCCACGTGCAGGAAGGCGGCCTCGACGTCGTCGCCCTGGGCGGGATGCTGATGCTCGGGCGCCAGGCGGTAGTCGACCGCCGCCACCTCCAGCCCGGTCTGCTCGGCGATGCCGGCGCAGGCGTCGTCGTGGCTCTCGAGCCCTCCCAGAACGAAGCCGCCGCCGTGGGCGTAGAGGACCATCGGCCCCGCGCGGTCCACCCCCTGCGGGAGATAGCGGCGGCACTTGATCGCGCGCGAGGGGTTGAGCGCCGTCACCTCGAAGTCCTCGACCGCGACGCTCTCCGGGCGGGGGGCGCGGAACGCTTCGGCCATGCGGTCGTAGAGGCGGCGGTTCTCCTCCAGCGACATCGCGTAGGCGTCGGCGGGATACCACGACAGGGTCTGCTCGATGAACTCCACGACCTCGGGGTCGGCGGGCATGGGATGCGAGTGGCTCATGGGGGCGGCTCCTCAGGCTGCGGCGGCGGCGCGCGAGGCCAGCAGGCGGTTCAGCCAGGCGGGGTCCATCTCGGGCGCGGATTCCATCAGGGTTCGGACATAGGGGTCGGTGGGCCGGTCGAGCACGTCGTCCTTCAGGCCCGAGGCGATCACCTTGCCGTCCTTCATCACCACCACGTCGTCGGCCAGCGCGCGCACCGTGGCGATGTCGTGGGTGATGAACATCATCGTCAGCCCCCGCTCCCGCTGCAGGCGGTCGAGCAGGCGCAGGATCTCCTCGGCGACCACCTGGTCCAGCGCCGAGGTGACCTCGTCGCAGATCAGGAACTCGGGCTCGGCGGCGAGCGCCCGGGCGATGGCGACGCGCTGCTTCTGCCCGCCCGAAAGCTCGCCGGGATAGCGGTCGAGGTAGGCGGCGGGATCCATGTCGATCTCGCGCATCAGCTGGTGCAGGCGCTCCTCGCGGGCGCGGCCGCGCAGGCCCATCAGCCGGGTCAGCGCCCGGCCCAGCGCGTCGCGCACCTTCACCTTGGGGTTCAGCGCGGTGTCGGCCATCTGGAAGATCATCTGCACGCGGCGCAGATCCTCGCGCGAGCGCTGGCGGTAGGAGGCGGGCAGCGCCTCGCCGTCCAGCCGGCATTCGCCCTCGCGCGCCGGCAGCAGGCCCGAGATCACGCGGGCCAGCGTCGACTTGCCCGAGCCGCTCTCGCCGATCACCGCCAGCGTCCGGCCGGGCTGCAGCGCCACGTCGATGCCGTGCAGCACCGGCGTGTCGCCATAGGCCGCCACCACGCCCGCCGCCTCGACATGAGGGGCGGCGCCGGCGACGGGGGCGGGCTTCAGGGCGGCGCGGAATTCGCGCACCGACCACAGGGACCGGGTGTAGTCGGCCTGGGGATTGGACATCAGGGCGGCGGTCTCGCCCTCCTCGACCACGCGGCCGTGGCGCATGACCATGATCCGGTCGGCCATCTGGGCCACCACGGCGAGGTCGTGGGTGATGTAGATCGCGGCGGTGTCGAGCTCGGCCACCGCGTCGCGGATCGCGGCCAGCACCTCGACCTGGGTGGTGACGTCGAGCGCGGTCGTCGGCTCGTCGAAGACGATCAGGTCGGGACGGGTGATCATCGCCATCGCGGTCATCGCCCGCTGAAGCTGGCCGCCGGAGACCTGGTGGGGATAGCGGCGCCCGATGCTCTCGGGCTCGGGCAGGCGCAGGCGCGTGTAGAGGGCGATGGCCTCGCGCTCGGCCTCCTCGCGCCCCATCAGGCCGTGGCGCAGGGGCGCCTCGATGGTCTGCTCCAGCAGGGTGCGGGCGGGGTTGAAGCTGGCGGCGGCCGATTGCGCCACATAGGCCACCCGCGCCCCGCGCAGGCGGCGGCGCCGGCGCTCGGGCATCTTGACCAGGTCCATGCCGTCGAAGACGACGGACCCCTCGGCCAGCCGGCAGCCGTCGCGCGCAAATCCCATCGCGGCCAGGCCCAGCGTCGACTTGCCGGCGCCGGATTCGCCGATCAGACCCAGCACCTCGCCGCGGGCGAGCGTGAGGTTCGCGTCCTCGACCAGCGTCGAGGTCTTGCCCCCCGAGCGCGCGGTGATGGTCAGGCCGCGGATCTTGAGAAGAGGCTCGCTCATCGCATCAGTCCTTCAGGCCGGAGGAGCGGTGCAGCACCCAGTCCACCACCAGGTTCACCGAGACGGTGACCAGCGCGATGGCCGCGGCCGGCAGCAGGGGGGTGACGTCGCCGTAGGTGATCAGGGTGGCGTTGTCGCGCACCATCGAGCCCCAGTCCGCCGTCGGCGGCTGGATGCCGAGGCCCAGGAACGACAGCGAGGAGACGAACAGGAACACGAAGCAGAAGCGCAGTCCGAACTCGGCCACCAGGGGGGCGGAGGCGTTGGGCAGCACCTCGCGCCACAGGATCGAGGCGATGCTCTCGCCGCGCAGGCGGGCGGCGTCGAGGTATTCCATCACGGTGATGTTCATCGCCACCGCGCGCGACAGGCGGAACACGCGCGTCGCCTCGATGGCCGCGATGATGCCGATCAGTATCCCGGTCGAGGGCCCGAAGATCGACAGCAGCAGAAGCGCCAGGATCAGCGAGGGCATGGCCATGATCACGTCCACGATCCAGGCCAGCAGCCGGTCGGCCCAGCCGCCCAGCGTGCCGGCCAGAAGCCCGGCGGCGGCGCCCGCGACGAAGGCGATGATCGTGGTGATCAGCGCCATGCCGATGGTGTTGCGCGCGCCCCAGATCAGGCGGGAAAGCATGTCGCGGCCGAGGTTGTCGGTGCCCAGCAGATGGACGTCGGACCACACCTCGAACGGGCCGGCGACGACCTCGCGCTCCCCGTAGGGGGCGGCGAAGGGGGCGAAGAGGGCGAGCAGGGCGACCGCGGTCAGCACCGCCAGCCCGAACAGCGCCGTCGGCGGCGCCGTGCGAAGAGAGGCGAGCGCGGTCATCGGGCGGTCCTCAGGCGGGGGTTGGTCAGGATCGCCAGCGCGTCGGCGATCAGGTTCAGCGATACGTAGGCGGCCGCGAAGATCAGGCAGGCCGCCTGCACCACCGGCACGTCGCGGGCCGCGACCGAGTCGACCAGCAGCTGGCCGAGGCCCGGGTAGACGAACACCGTCTCGACCACCACGACGCCCACGATCAGGAAGGCGAGGTTGACGGCCACCACGTTGATGATCGGCGCCAGCGCGTTGGGCAGGGCGTGGCGCACCACCACCCGGCCCGGCGTCAGGCCCTTCAGGCGGGCCATCTCGATGTAGGGCGAGGCGAGCACGTTGACGATCGAGGCCCGCGTCATCCGCAGCATGTGCGCCGAGGTCGCCAGCGTCAGCGCCAGCGCGGGCAGGGTGGCGCGGTAGAGCCACTCGCCCAGCCCCGCGTCGGGGGTGACGGCGGCGAGCGAGGGCAGCACCCCCCAGCTGACCGCGAAGAAGAAGATCATCACGTAGGCGACGAAGAAGTCGGGCATCGAGATTGCGGTCAGCGCCCCGATCGAGATGCCGCGATCGGCCAGCCGCCCGCGCCACAGCGCCGCCAGCAGCCCCAGCGCGATCGAGATCGGCACCGAGATCAGCGCCGCGTAGGCCGCCAGCGACAGGGTGTTGATCAGCCGCCCGCCGATCAGCTCGGCGACCGGCCGGCCCGAGGCCAGCGACTTGCCGAAATCGCCCGTCACCATGCCCCCGATCCAGTCGAGATACCGCGCCCAGGCCGGCTGATCGAGGCCCAGCTGCGTGCGCAGGGCCGCCACCGTCTCGGGCGTGCGGTTCTGGCCCAGGATCGCCTCGGCGACGTCGCCCGGCAGCAGGCCCATGGCGCCGAAGATCAGCACCGAGATCAGCAGCAGCGTCAGCAGCCCCAGCCCGATGCGCACCGCGATCATGCGGGCGAGACCGCCGCTCATGACCGGACCTCGGGAAGGCCGGCCCGTCGGGGCGGGCGCGGATGCGGGACGTGGGCGACGGCGGGCATGCGGCGGGTCTCTCCTGTGCGGCTTCGCGGGTCGTGTCGGCTCCGGTCTGCGCCGGCCGGGCGGGCGCCTTGCGGCTCCGCTCTCGACCGGCGCGGCCCGGGCGCCCGTGCGTCCCCCCCGTGCGTCCCCAGCGACGGACAGGCGGCGCGGGCCGCCGCCGCGACCCCGGGGAATCGGTCGGTCGCAGTGGCGCTTTCGGCATCATAGAGGTCGGAATTCGACTATCCATGCGCAGGGCGACGTTGGGTTTGCCTTAAGCGACAATCTTGGGGCGCGGGCCGCAACTCCGTCGTTCTGCGACAACTCTCTGTCGCGCGACGCGAGGCAGGCGTCGTCGAAAGCCGCGAGGGTGTCGTTGACGGCGCACAAGCGCCGACTTCCTTTCCCTGACCGAGAGGCGCGATGTCCATGAACCGCGACGTCTTCATCACCTGCGCCGTCACCGGCGGCGGCGACACGGCGGGCAAGAGCCCCCACGTCCCGGTGACCCCCGAGCAGATCGCCGAGGCCTCGATCGCGGCCGCCCGCGCCGGCGCCGCGGTGGCCCACATCCACGTCCGCGACCCCGAGACCGGCCAGGCCGCCCGCCGGCTGGAGCTCTATGAGGAGGTCGTGGCCCGCATCCGCGCCTCGGACGTCGACGTGATCATCAACCTCACCGCCGGCATGGGCGGCGACGTGGTCTTCGGCTCGGGCGAGACCCCGCTGCCGCTCGACCCCGCCGGCACCGACATGGTCGGCCCGACCGAGCGGCTGGAGCATGTCGCGAAGCTGCGCCCGGAAATCTGCACCCTCGACTGCGGCACGATGAACTTCGCGCTGGGCGACTATGTGATGACCAACACGCCCTCGACCCTGCGGGCGATGGCCCGCCAGGTGCAGGCGCTGGGCGTGCGGCCGGAGCTGGAGGTCTTCGACGCCGGCCACCTGGTCTTCGTCAAGGAGCTGCAGCGCGAGGGGCTGCTCGACGACCCCCTCCTGATCCAGCTGTGCATGGGCATCCCCTACGGCGCGCCCAACGATCCGCTGACCCTGATGTCGCTGGTCCACAACCTGCCGGCGGGGGCGCAGTTCTCGGCCTTCTCCATCGGGCGCGACCAGCTTCCCTATGCGGCGATGGCCGCGCTTGCGGGGGGCAACGTGCGGGTGGGGCTCGAGGACAACCTCTGGCTCGACAAGGGTGTGAAGGCGACCAACGCCCAGCTCGTCGAGCGGGCGCGGGGCGTCGTCGAGGGCATGGGCGCCCGCGTCATGGGCCCCGCCGAGGTGCGCGAGAAACTGAAGCTGGTGAAACATGACTGACCGCAAGACCGCAGCGCCCCGAACCGCAGCGCTGGTCGGCGGCGGCGTCATCGGCGCCGGCTGGGCCGCGCGCTTCCTGCTCGACGGCTGGAACGTGCGCCTGTTCGATCCCGACCCCGAAATCGCCCGCAAGACCGAGGAGGTCCTCAAGAACGCCCGCACGGCGCAGGCCGAGCTGATGAAGGGCGCCCCCCTGCCGGCCGAGGGCGAGATTGTCTACTCCGCGACCCTCGCCGAGGCCGTCGCCGGCGCCGACTTCATCCAGGAGAGCCTGCCCGAGCGCGAGGACCTCAAGATCCGGGTTCTGGCCGAGATCGACGCCGCCGCGCCGGCCGAGACGGTGATCGGCTCCTCGACCTCCGGCCTTCTGCCCTCTCGGCTTCAGCTCGGCATGGCGCGCCCCGAGCGGCTGGTCGTCGGGCACCCGTTCAACCCGGTCTACCTGCTGCCGCTGGTCGAGATCTGCGGGGGCGAGAAGACCTCGGAGGCCGCCTGCGAGACGGCGGCCGGGATCTACGCCTCGATCGGCATGAAGCCGCTTAGGGTGCGCAAGGAGATCGACGGCTTCATCGCCGACCGCCTGCTCGAGGCCCTGTGGCGCGAGGCGCTGTGGCTGGTCAACGACGGGGTCGCGACGGTCGAGGAGATCGACGATGCGGTGCGCTACGGCGCCGGCCTGCGCTGGTCGTTCATGGGCACGTTCCTGACCTACCGGCTGGCGGGGGGCGAGGACGGGATGCGCCATTTCCTCGCCCAGTTCGGCCCGGCCCTGAAGCTGCCCTGGACGAAGCTGGAGGCGCCCGAGCTGACCGAGGAGCTGATCGACGCGGTCGCCACCCAGTCCGACGACCAGGCCGGCGGGACCTCGCTGCGCGAGTTCGAGGCGCTGCGCGACTCCTGCCTCGTTTCGGTGATGTCGGGCCTTGCCGACCAGCGCTACGCCGCCGGCGAGGTGGTCGAGGCCCGGCGCGAGGCGCTGCGCGCCCGCGGCAAGGGCGAGTGATCCCGGGCGCCCCGGCCACAGGCCGGGGCGCCCCTCTTCAGACGGCCCCGCCCCGGCCACAGGCCGGGGCGCGCCCCTTCAGACGGCTGCGCCCCGGCCAGTGGTCGGGGCGCACGCCCTCAGACGGCCTTGCGGCCGCCTTCGCCGTCGTCGGGGACCAGCACCAGGTAGAGGACCGGGGCGGCGACCAGGGTGAGGACCGTGGCGAAGGCCAGGCCCCCCATGATTGTGATCGACATCGAGGCGAAGAACGGGTCGGGCAGCAGCGGCGCCATGCCCAGGATCGTGGTCACGGCGGCCAGCGCCACGGGACGCAGACGCGAGGTCGAAGCCTCGACGATCGCCTCGCGGAAGGGCAGGCCCTCGGCGCGCACCAGGTCGATCTCCTCGACCAGCACGATGCCGTTCTTGAGCAGCATCCCCGACAGCGACAGCAGCCCCAGCAGGGCGGTGAAGCTGAACGGCAGCCCCGTGCCCAGCAGCCCCATCGCCACCCCGTTCACCGCCATCGGCGCCAGCAGCCACACGATCAGCGGCTGGCGCAGGCGGCCGAACAGGAAGATCGAGATCAGCACCATCACCAGCAGCGACAACGGCAGCTGCTGGCCCAAGCTCGCCTGCGCGTCGCGGCTGTCCTCGTATTCGCCCCCCCATTCCAGCCGGTAGCCCGCGGGCAGGGCCATGGACTCGAGCGCGGGGCGCACCCGTTCGAACGCGGCGGCGGTGTTCAGGCCGGGGGCGACGCTGGCCTCGACGGTGATCGTGGGCACCCGGTCGCGGCGCTGGAGCAGGGTCTCGCGCGGGTCGAGCCGCCAGCCGTCGACCAGCTGGGCGAAGGGGATGAAGTCGCCCGCCGCCTCCGACCAGACCAGCTGGCCGGCCATGTCGGCGCCCTCCTCGAAGCCGCGGGCGCGCAGCACGATGGGGATGCGGCGGTCCCGCTCCTGATAGACGGCCACGCGCATCCCCTCGGTCGCCATCAGCGCCGCGTCGGCGAGGTCGCCGCGGCTGACCCCTGCCGCCTGCGCGCGGTCGGTGGCGTAGAGCGGCACGATCGCCGGCGCCAGCTCCCGCCAGTCGGTGCGCAGGCTTTCGAGGCCGGCGTCCTGGGCGCGCAGGACCGCGATCGCCTCCTCCGACAGGCGGCGCAGCACCTGCGGGTCGCGGCCCGAGAACCGGGCCTGGATCGGGGCGCCGCCGCCGGGTCCGAAGGCCAGACGCTCGGTGCGGAACTCGCCCTCGGGCAGGGCCTCGGCCGCGAAGGCGTCCAGCGCGCCGCGGACCCGCGGGATGCCCTCGGTCGAGGCGGTGCGGACGATCAGCTGGCCGTAGCTGGGCAGGGACTCCTCGGGCGAATAGGTCAGCATGAAGCGCGTCGCCCCCCCGCCCACGAAGGTCGAGACCGAGACCACGTCCTCGCGCGCCAGCAGCCAGTCCTCGGCGGCCGAGAGATCCTCGGCCACCTGGCGGATGTCGGCGCCCTGGGGGAGCTTGTAGTGGGCGTAGAAGAGCGGCGCGTCGGAATCGGGGAAGAACTGCTGTTCGACCTGGCCAAAGCCCCACCAGCAGACCGCCGTGATCGCGACGAGCGCGGCCAGAACCGTGCGCCGCCAGGCCAGCGCGCCGCGCAGCACCCGGCGATAGGCCGAGAACACCGCGCCGTCGTAGGCGGCCGTGTCCTCCGCCTCGCCGCGCCTGAACACCAGATGCGCCAGCAGCGGCGTGGCGGTCAGCGCCAGCACCCAGGACAGCAGCAGCGAGATGCCCACCACCGCAAACAGCGAGAACAGGAACTCGCCCGTGGAATCGGGCGACAGGCCGATGCCCGCGAAGGCCATGATGCCGATCACGGTCGCGCCCAGCAGCGGGATCTGCACGCGCCCCGCCGCCTCGTCGGCCGCCTCGCGCGAACTGCGCCCCGCCTGCATCTTCATCTGCATGCCCTCGGCCACCACGATGGCGTTGTCGACCAGCATGCCCATGGCGATGATCAGCGCGCCGAGCGAGATCCGCTCCATCTCGATTCCGGCCAGCGCCATGAAGAACAGCGTGCCGACCACGGTCAGCAGCAGGGTCGCGCCCACCACCACCGCCGCGCGCCAGCCCATGAACAGCGCCAGCACCACGATCACGATCGCCACCGAGGCCGCGAGGTTCGCAAGGAACGCCGAGGAGGAGGCGTCGACCACCTCGTGCTGCTGGTAGATCGGATGCAGCTCCACCCCGAAGGGCAGGTCGGCGCGCAGGGCGTCGAGCTTCGCCTCGACCCGGGCCCCGACCTCGACGATGTTCTCCGAGGCGAGGCCGGCGACGCCCAGCGTGAACGCCTCCCGCCCGTTGAAGCGGATGATCTGGCGGGGGGTCTCGATGCGGCCGCGGGCGACCTCTGCGATGTCGGTCAGGTGCAGCACCTCGCCGCCGACGCCCACCGTCAGCTCGGCCAGCGCCTGCACGCCGTCGGTTCCCTGGGGGACGTCCACCGTCAGGCGGCGCCGCCCGGAGGCGACGGATCCCGCCTGCGAGACCTCGGCCGTCGCCTGGATCTGGCCGACGATGGCGGCGGGCGAGACGCCCAGGTTCGACAGGATCGCCATGTCGGGCATGACGAACACCGCCTCCTCGGGCAGCCCCGCCAGCGAGACGTCCGAGACGCCCTCGACCGTGAGCAGCTCGCGCCGCAGGAACTGGGAGATCTCGTGGATCTCGGCGTCCTCGAAGCCGGGCGCGGCGACGGCGTAGAACAGGCCGTAGACGTCGCCGAACCGGTCGTTGACCCGCGGGGCGGCGGCGCCGTCGGGCAGGTCGGCGCGGGCATCGTTGACCCGGTTGCGCAGCTCGTCCCAGATCTGGGGCAGCTCCTCGCCGCGGTAGGTCGGCTTGATCTCGACCGAGATGCGCGACACGCCCGGCTTGTTGGACGAGGTCAGCAGGTCGAGCTGGGACATCTGCTGGATGGCCGATTCCAGCGGCTCGGACACCTCCAGCGCCACCTGCTCGGCCGAGGCGCCGGGATAGGCCGTGGTCACCACCGCCTGCTTGATGGTGAAGGCCGGATCCTCGAGCCGGCCCATGGTGGCGTAGCCCCAGACCCCGCCCGCCAGGCAGCCCAGCATCAGGATCCAGGTCAGCAGGGCCGCGTCGATCGAGCGTCGGGCCAGGTTCATCGCGCCGCTCTCCCGGTCGCGAGGCCGGTCCAGCGGCGCACCCGCATCCCGTCCTCGAGCTGCGAGGCGCCCGAGGCGACGATCTCGGTCCCCCGCCCGGGCCCCTCGCTCATGCGCAGCGCGCCGTCCGAGGCGACCTCGACCGTCACCGGCGCGGCGCGCACCACGCCCGCGTCGGGGTCCTGGGCGTCAGGCTCGAAGACCAGCACCTGGGGCTCGCCGGCGGCGTCGTAGCGCAGCGCTGCGGCCGGCGCTGCGGGGGGCGCGTCGGGGTCGGGCGTGCGCAGGCGCGCGCTGACCGAGACCGAAGCCCCGGGCAGCAGGAAGGCCGGCGGCGGATCGGCGAAGGCGAAGGTGACGGTGTAGGTCTGGCCGCGGTCTCCGGTCTCGGTCTTCAGCTCGCGCAGGGTCAGGCGCCAGCTTTCGGGAGCGCCGGCGATGCGGGCGCGGGCCTCGACCTCTGCGGCGCCGCCGACGCGGCGGAACAGGATCTCGGGCGCCTCGACCTCGACCTGAAGCTCGCTCATGTCATGCAGGCGAACCACCGGCTGGCCGGCGGAGACGGTGGCGTAGACCTCCGCCTGGCGACTGGCGATCAGCGCGTCGAACGGCGCGGTCAGGGTGGCGTGTTCGAGGTCGTAGAGCGCCTGCTCATGCTGCACTTCGGCGAGTTCCAGCTGGGTCGAGGTGTCGTCGATCCGGGTCTGGGGGACCACGTCCGAGCCGAGGTTCTGCAGCCGGTTCAGGTCGGTGCGCACACGGTTCAGCTCGGCGCTCGCGCGGCGTTCGGCCCGCTCGAACGGGCCGAGGTCGAGCTGGCCAAGCAGCGCGCCCCTGTCCACGCGCGCGCCCTCCTCGACCGGCAGGCGCAGCAGCTGGCCCGAGGCCTGGAAGGCCATGTCCACCGTCGCGCGGGCGGTGACGCGGCCGTAGAACACCCGCTCGACCGGCGCGGAGCGTTCGCCGAGGCGCATCAGCTTGGCCGGGCGCAGGGTTTCGGGCGCGGGGGCCGCGGCCTCCTGCGCCGCGGGGACGAGCGGCGCCAGCGCGGCGGCGGCGAGCGCGACTAGCGCCAGCGCGCGTCGCGCGAGGGTCGAGCGACGGGTCGGGCGGGGGCGCGAGCGATGGGGTGCGATCATGGGGCTGAAGCCTCGTTCAGACCAAGCTCTCCGGCGCGGCCATAGGTTGCGAGGTCGGCGAAGCGGGTCGCCAGGGGGGCGGGATCGAGGTCGGCGGGCAGCTCCAGCCACAGGCGCACGGTGGCCAGGAACGCGCCGCAGAAGAAGCGGGCGTTGACGTCCCGCTCGGGCCCCGGCGGCGCGGCGGGGTCGAGCGGGCGCAGCGGCAGCACCTGGATCGCGCCGCCGAGCAGGAAGGCCACCATCCGGCTCTCGACCGCCGCGGCGGGGCTTTCGCTGAGCAGCGAGCGCAGCCGCGGCTCGTCATGGCCGACATGGGCCAGAAACCACAGCAGGAAGTCGCGGGTGCTGGCGTGCATCCAGGCGGCCGTCGGCGGATCGGCGCGCGCGGCCGCCACCGCGTTCAACCGCGCGAGCATCCCCGCGAGCAGCGTGTCGAGCCAGGCCTCGAGCATCGCCTGGACCGAGCCGTAGTTGGCGTAGAACGTCGGCCGGGTGACCTGCGCGCGCCGGCACAGGTCGTCGATGCGAACCTCGGCGGCCGGCCCCTCGCGCAGCATCTCGCGCAGGGCGTCCTGGAGGCGGGCTCGGCTGCGGCAGCGTCTGGGGTCCATGGACGGGATATGGCCGACTGTTTTACAAATGTAAAGAATGTTGCGCTGCGGCGCAGCGTCCCGGGGCAGGGGGCGAGATAGCGCGCCCCGCCGCTCGGGCGAGCGGCGGGGCGGGGTCGATGCCGGATCCGGAAGTCGGAGGCTCAGCGCCCGCCCGGCCGGGCGGCCGGGCGGGCGGGCGGACGGGCGCGGAATCAGAAGCGGACGGTGACGCTCGCCCGGCCGGTGTGGCCGGTGTAGCCGTCGGCGAAGGCGCCCTCGTAACCGAGGCCCACGTCCACCCGCTCGCCGGCCTGCAGCGAGGCGCCCAGCCCGATCCGCCCCACCGCCTGCGACTGCGCCGCGCCGTTGACGAAGCCGGGAACCCCGGTGGCGTCGTTGGCAAAGCGCGCGGTGGCCTCGTAGCTGTCGAGGCTCGACAGGCTGACCCCGACCCGCGCCCAGGCCCGCAGGCCCAGATTGTCGCCGAGGTCGCGGCGCAGGCCGGCCTCGATCGCGGGGGTCAGCACGAAGGCGGTGGCGTCGCTGTCCTCGACCCGCAGCGAGCGCCGCCCGGCGCCGGTCTCCGTGTAGCCCTCGGCCGCCACGTGGATCAGGTCGAGATCGAGCGAGGGCCGCAGCCAGCCTCCGTCCAGCTCCTGCGTCCAGTCCGCCCGCAGCCGGGCCCCGAGGCTCAGCGCCCCGTGCTCGGCCTCGGCCCCGCCGGGCGCCAGGATCCCGGCGCCGCGGGAGGTGTCGAACTCCGACCAGCCCGCGGTGGCGGCGGCGCTCAGCGCCAGCGCCCCCATCTGCCGGGTGACCCCCGCGCCGAGGAAGCCCGAGGTCCCGTCGACCGAGGACCCGCCGCCCTGCTCGGAGAGGTTCAGCGTCTCCCAGCCCAGCGCGCCGGAGACCCGCCACCCCGGCGCGACCTGCATCGAGCCGGCAAAGCCCGCGGTCCAGGCCTGGCCATCATAGCCCGCCGCGGCGCCGTTCCCGTCCTGCGACAGGTCCCGCCCGGCGCCCAGCATCGTCAGGCAGCCCGCGCCCTCGCCGCCCCAGGAGACGGAGCGCCCCCCGGTCCCGCAGTCGAGCAGCGCGTCGAAGCGGTCGCGGGCGAGCTCGAAGGTCGCGGCCTCGCCGGCCAGCGAGGCGCCCATCGTCATCCCCGACAGCGCCGGGAGCAGCGCGCCACCGGCCGCCGCCGCCTCCAGCCGCCCGAAGAACCGGGCGAAGTCGCGCTCGCCCGACAGGAACAGCCGCTCGAGGTAGCGGGCGGCGGCGGCCTCCTGGCCCTCGACGCCGGGCTGGCGCTCGATCTCGATGCCGCTGGCGCGCAGGGTCAGGCCGCCGTTCTCGATCGTCTGCTCGAAGCGGAACAGGGCCCCCGCGACCCGGTCGAAGGCGCCCGAGATGTCGCCCTCGACCTCCATCACGCGATGCTCGGCCCCCCCGATCAGGGAGCGGGCGGCGAAGGCCATCTCGCCGTCCAGCCGCGCGTCGCCGCCCACCGAGATCAGGTCGCCCTTCGCCCGCATCGGGTTGGCGTCGACGGCCAGCACCGCCCGCGGACCCATCTCGAAATCGCCGGAGATGGCGAGCTCGGAGTGGTCGTTGGAATCGCCCGCCACCAGCAGCCCGCGGTTGAGGACGTCGGCGTCGTAGCGCTCGGCCCCCATCAGCACGCCGCCGCGATGGTTGATCAGGTCGATGCCCTGGAGCGGCGTCGGCCGAACCGCCAGCGCCACGGGGCGCCGCGCGGCGGCCGAGATCGCCCCGCGCGCCGAGGCGCCGGACTGCTCCTGACCGTCCGGGCCGAACTCCGACCCGTCTTCCTCAGTCACGAAGGCGCCTCTGACGAAGGAGATCGTTCCGTCGATGACGCCGTAGTTCTCGATCGAGACATGCGAATCGTAGAGGTCGTCGCGGCTGACATAGCGGATCGCCTCGCCCGACAGCGCGGTGACCGTGCCGCGGGAGTAGACCCGGATCGTGTTCCTCTCGCCCCCGCCGTGCATCAGGATGCCGTAGGCCGAGTCGCCCGAGCCGCCCTGCACCAGGCCGCCGACATAGGCGTCGATGAACACGTTCTCGAGGCCCCGGCCGTTGCCGCCGCCCAGGCTCTGCAGGAACACCGCGGTGCTGCTGACGCCGTTGGCCGCCACCATGGTCGTCGAGTCCATGATGAAGGTGATGCTGTTTCCCTTGCCCACGCTGCCCGTGGTGTTGAGCCCCGCAAAGCCGCCGGCCGCGCCGCCGCCGCCCAGGCCGCCGCCGCCGCCCAGCGACTGCGCGATGACGCCGTAGGCGCCGTCGCCGTGGGTGATCAGGGGCGCGTCCACGAAGACGCCGACGCGGCCGGCGTCGCCGGCGCCGTACATCCGCTCGATCGAGGTGTCGGGCAGGCCGCCGACGTGGTTGTTGACCAGCCTCAGCCCCTTCGCGAGCGAGATGTCGCCGCCGATGCCGCCGCCGCCGGCGATGGACTGGGCGACGATGCCGTGGGCGCCCTCGCCGAAGGTCATCGCGCAGGTGTCGAGCGCCTTCAGCGAGCAGCTCTCAGGCGCGCCCAGGGTGACGCTGACGTCGCCCGCCTCGGCGACTCCGACATAGCCCTGGAGCCCGCCGAGACGCAGGTCGGAGACGTTCGCCCCCCCGGTCGTGGCGAGCCCGCCGCCGCCCGAGATCGACTGGGCGACGACGCCGATGGCCCGGTCGCCGGTGGTGACCACGCGGCCGTTCATCTCGACGGTCGTCTCCCCGGACTCGTTGGCCCCGTCGCCGCCATGGCCGCCCAGTTGCAGCGCCAGGCTGCCGCTGGCTTCGCCGAGCCGCGCCACGCCGCCGCCGCCCGAGATCGACTGGGCCACGATGGCGTGGGCGTCATCTCCCTGGGTGAGGACCTGGCCCAGCGAGCTGGTCACCGTCCCGCTGGTGCTCTGGGAAATGGTTTCGGGAACGATCCGGACCGTGCCCGAGGCGCGGTCGTCGCCGCTGGTGCTGGTCGAGCCCAGGCTCAGGCGGGCGCCGCCGGCCAGGTCGGAGAAGGTCGCAAGGCCCCCGCCGCCGCCGATCGACTGCGCGAGCATCCCGTAGGCGCCCTCGCCCAGGGTGAAGATGGCGCCGCCATCCTCGCCCCGCCCGGTGTGGCGAAGCCGGACCGCGCCCGCCTTGCCGCCGCCCTGGGTCTGGCCGAGGGTCATGTACACGTCGGGCTCGCCGCCCCGGTAGGTCTTGCCGAGGTCGGCGATGCCGCCGCCGCCGGCGATGGACTGCGCCGCCAGCCCGTCGGCATGGTCGCCCGCGGTGGCGATGGCGCCGCCGAACAGCACGTCCACGGTGTCGCTCCAGCCGGTCGCGGCGCCGGTCGCGCCCAGTTGCACCGGCAGGGAGCTGTCGGCCCAGTCTGCGTCGAACGACGGGGCCGAGAGCTGGCCGCCCCCGCCCGAGATCGACTGCGCCGTAACCCCGCGCGACAGATTGCCGGCGGTCTGCACCAGCGAGGGACCGGCCGCGTCGACGCCCATCTCGAGGCCGATCGCCCCGCCGTAGGACGTGCCGCCGCCCGAAGCGCCCAGCGTGGCGCGCGACATCCAGGGCGCCGGCAGCAGGGCCAGCCCGCCGCCCCCGCCGATCGACTGGGCCAGCAGCGCCGAGGCGCCGATGCCCCGCGTCACCAGGATCGCGTCCCCGATCTCGAGGGTCACGACGCCGGGGGCTGCGATGGTCTCGCCGTTCCCGTTGGCCTGGCCGGTGGAATTGGAGCCGCCGAGGCGTGCCTCGACCACCCCCTGCGCCTGCCCGAACTTGATCGGGATCGCGTTCCCCAGGGCGCCGACGCCGCCGCCGCCCACGATGTTCTGCGCCAGCAGGCCGGTCGCGCCGGCGCCCGCGGTGCGGATCCGCGCGCCCTCGTTCATCGTGGCCGCAAGCGCGGCCGAGCCGAAGGTCCCGCCATAGTCGCCGCCCACCAGCAGCCCGTGCTGGCCGTTGTTCGCGACGGCCCGCACCGTGGTCGAGCCTACGGCCGCGATGCCGCCGCCGCCCATGATCTCCTGCAGGACCACGCCGTTGGCGCCCCAGCCGGAGGTGACGAAGTCGCCGGTCAGCGTCGCCGCGATCCCGCCGGCGGCCGCATTGGCGTCGAGCCCCTGGGCCCGCTGCCGGTCCGCCGCCCCGGCCGAGCTCGTCCCCGAGCCGCCCACGCGCACCGAGACCGAGGCCGTGGAATCCGAGGTCTGATCGTGGCTCAGCCCCGCGACGCCGCCGCCGCCCGAGATCGACTGCACGATCGCCGCCTCGGCATAGTCGCCCCAGGTGCGGATGGCGCCGCCCAGCTCGGCGGTGACGCCCAGGTTCTGGATCCCGGCCTGGGCCGTCGACTGACCCAGGTCGATGCTCATGATGTAGGAATTCGGGTCGGTGACATGGCTCACCGGCGCGGGCGGCTGACGTTTGTCCTTGTCCTCGTCGTAGGTCCAGGAGGCGCCGCCTGCGCCCCCGATCACGCCGCCGCCCCCGGCGATCGCCTGCATCACGACCCCGTCGGCGTCCGCGCCGAGCGTCTGGATGTCGCCGTCGGCCACGAAGCTCGCATCGACGGGCAGGGCGTCGGGGAAGGCGTTGGCGCCCAGGATCGAGATCTCGCGGATGAGGTTCGCGCTCTCGCCGGCGGTGGCGCGCTCGAGCAGCTCGAAGCCGGTGGCCACGCCCCCGCCCGACTGCACGCTCTGGGCCACAACCCCGCGCGAGCCTGCGCCGAGCGTGGTGATGAACGAGTCCTCGCCGAGCGTCACGTCGAACCGGTCGGCGCCGCCGCAGGCGGTCCCGACCTGGCACTGCGCGGCAGAGCCCATCACGACCTCGCCAGAGGACAGCGAGGTGGTGGTCGCCCGGTCGATCTCGGCCGGCGTCAGCGAGACCACGCCGCCCCCGCCCCCGATCGACTGCACGATGGCCCCATAGGCCCCGTCGCCGCGCGTGGTGATGTCGTCGCGCAGGATGAACACGGCCGATCCCGCCCGGCCCTGCGCCAGGGACTGGTCGCCGGCGCCCAGCGCCAGCTCGAACAGCAGGTCGAGCTTCGTGGCGGGCGGCGCATCGGGATCGTAGCGGCGCAGCGCCGAGCCGTAGGCCAGCGTCGCCAGCGTCGTGCCGCCGCCGCCGGCCACCGACTGCAGGATCGACCCGTGAGAGGCGAGCCCGTCGGTGTTGATCTTCGTGCCCGCCTCGAGCTGGGTCCGGACGGCGCCGGCGTTGCCCACGGCGCCCTGGGCGCCGTTGCGCAGCAGGCGCGCGCCCTCGACGCCGGCCGCGCCGCCGCCCCCGCCCACCGACTGCACCAGCAGGGCCGGGCTGCGGGGACCGGCGGTCAGGATAGTGAAGGCGCCCTGGGCGACCGCGGCGCCGCCGTTGCCGCCCCGGCCGCCGTCGCCGCCGGCGATGAAGTCGAGATGCGCGCCGCGGAACAGCGCGTTGAAAGCGTCGGCGAAGGGCTGCCGGTCGTCGGGGTCGAGCGTGTCGATGGCAAGCTCGGCCGCGGTCAGGGGCGCGGTTCCCACCCCGCCCATGCCGCCGCCGCCGCCGACCGACTGCACCGTCAGCCCGAAGGCCGAGCCGCCGGTGGTCTGGATCAGGCCGCCCTCGCCGTTGGCCTCGGCGCGCGCCGCGCTGGCGCCGCCGCCGCCGGGGCCGCTCGCGCCCACGCCCAGGCGCACCACGGCCGCGGCCAGGGGCTCCTCGCCGTCGCCGAGGATCTCGTCGAGGTTCAGCTCGTCGAAGGCCGGATCGTCGTTGGTAAAGGTCTCGCCATCGCCGTTGCTGGGGGCCGTGGTCTCGGCCTCGATGCCGAGGTTGGCCACCAGCCGCGAGGCGGAGCCGCCCATGCCGCCGCCGCCGCCGATGGATTGCAGCACCACGCCATGCGCCCCGAAGCCCGCGGTCGAGACCGCCGCGTCCTCGCCCAGGCGGAAGCCAACGTTCCCGCCGGCGCCGCCGTCGCCGCCCGTGCCGCCCAGGCGGAGCGACAGGTCCAGCACGCCGATGGAATCGTGGGGCACCGCGCCGCCGCCGACGCCGCCGCCGCCACCGATGGATTGCAGCACCACCCCGTCGGAATAGTCGCCATGGGTGATCACCGCGCCGTCGAGCGTGGGCATCCGCCAGGCGTCGGTCTCGGTCCCGACGACGGCGAACTCGCCGCCGTTCCCGCCCAGGCCGCCGCGGCCGCCGACGTTGACGTTCAGCGCCCAGGGGCGCTCGATCTGCTCCTTGATCTCCTTCAGCTCCAGCCCGAAGTCGAGCAGCGAGCGGTCGCCGTCCTCGTCCGTGCCGCCGCCGCCGAAACCGCCGCCCATGCCGCCGCCGCCGCCGATGGTCTGCACCAGCACGCCGTCGGCGTCGGCGCCGAAGGTCTCGATCCCGCCGTCGAGCTCCAGCGCGCCGATGTCGCCGCCGGCGCCGCCCGCGCCGCCGGTCATGCCCACGCCCACGCTCAGCCGGGGCGCCTTCACGCCGCCCAGCTTCTGGGCGATGGCGTCGGTCAGCTTCGAGGAGAACGAGACCGACGCGCTCTGCGAGGCGCCGCCGCCGCCGCCGACGGTCTGCATCATCAGCCCGCGGGAGCCTTCGGCATGGGTGCGCAGGACCGTGTCCTCGCCCAGCCGGACATGGAGGTCGCCGGCGGTCTCGGCGGCGTTGCCGCCCATGCCGCCGACGCTGATCGCGGTCTTGACGCCCGACCCCTCCCCGAACTTGTTGGTCGAGGCGCCCGCCACGCCGCCGTTGCCGCCGCCGTTGGAGACGCTCTGCGCCATGGCCGCGTTGGAGTTCAGCCCGAAGGTCTCGACCAGGGTGGTCCCGTCGAGCGTCAGGTCCACGTCGCCGCCCGCGCCGCTGCTCGCGCCCTGGCCGCCGACCGAGACCGCGACCGAGACGTTGATCTTGATCCCGCCGGCCTCCTCCTCGCCGCCCTCGCCTTCGCCGGGGACCAGCTCGAGGAGCTTGTTGAGCAGCAGGGAGCCCACGGCCAGCGAGCTGCTGTCGCCGCCGTCGCCGCCGCCCCCGCCCACCGAGTGCGCGAGGATGCCGTGGGCGCCGTCGCCCCGCGTGCTGACGCTCGTGTCGGTCAGCGAGAGGCCGACCGCCCCGCCGTCGCCGCCGGTTCCGCCGGTTCCGCCCACGCTCGCGGCGCCGGCCATCGCGATCTGGACGTCGGCCTCGGGGATCGGCAGGTCCAGCGCATAGGCCAGCGCGTCGGCCGAGCCGCCGGTTCCGCCGCCGCCGCCGATCGACTGGACGACGATGCCGTGGTTGTTGGCCACGTAGTCGCTCTCGGGGTCGGACTCGGGGTCGGAGTCCGAGTCCGAGTCCGGCCGCTCGACCCCCGTGGCGATCGACACGTCGGTCAGGTCGATCGAGATGGCGCCGCCCGCGCCGCCGTCGCCGCCCTTGCCGCCGACCCCGACCGCGGTCGCGAGGCCGAAGTTGACGTCGAGGCTGTTGGCCGCGCCGCCCGCGCCGCCGCCCCCGCCCACCGAATGGGCGATCAGGCCGCGCGCGTGGCTGCCCGAGGTGACGATGTCGGTGGCGCGCAGGGTTCCCTCGATCAGGCCCCCCGCGCCGCCGCTGTCGCCGCCGCCGGCCATGGCGACCGAGGTCAGCGCGATCAGCCCCAGGCTGGTCGAGCGCGCGTCCCCGCCCGTGCCGCCGCCGCCGCCGATGGCCTGCAGCAGCACCCCGTGCGCGTTGCCGCCCAGCGTCGAGACCAGGTGCCGGTCGCCGGCCGCGTTCGCGCCGGTGAAGAAGTTCACCCGCCCGGCGCCGCCGCCCACCCCGCCGTCGCCGCCCACGGCGGTGGCGGGCAGGACCACGTCGATGCTGAAGACGTTGCCGCCGTTGCCCCCGCCCCCGCCGATCGACTGGGCGACCAGGCCGAAGGAATAGTCGCCCGCCGTCGTCGTCACGGTTCCGTCGTTGAACGTCAGGTCGACCAGCCCGCCGGCGCCGCCCGGCCCCCCCTGGCCGCCCACGGTCACGATGCTCAGCGACGGTTCGCCGATCACGTCGCCGCCGCCGCCGCCGATCGACTGCGCCACCAGGCCCATCGAGGCCGTCTGCGCGGTGTCGATCCGCCCGCCTTCGCTGACGAAGCGGACCGTGCCGCCCTCGGCGCCCTCGCTGCCGCCGCCGCCGGAGACGGCGACGAAGCCGTTGTCCGAGGTCAGCGACCCGCCGCCCCCGGAGATCGACTGCAGCAGCATCCCGTGCGCGCCCTGCCCGGAGGTGAAGATGTCGAACCGCCCCGAGACGTCGACCCCGCCCGAGACGCCGGCCGCGCCGCCGTTGGTCGAGCCGGTGTCGATGATCGAATAATCCGCGTCGGCCGAGCCGCCGCCGCCGGCCAGCGATTGCAGCGCCACGCCCAGGGCGCGGTCGCCGCGGGTGGAGATGCGCGCGGCCTCGGCGCCCGCGCCCGGCCCCTTCAGGGTCAACAGGCCCGAGTCGCCGCCCTGGCCGGCGGAGTCGTCGTTGAAGTCGACCAGCCCGCCGGGCGCGCGCACGCCGCCCCCCGCGCCGCCCTTGGCGTAAAGGATCAGGCCGACCGCGTTCTCGCCGTCGGTCGCGATGCTCGACCCGGCGCCGAGCGAGACCTCGAGGTCGCCCGCGTCGCCGCCGTCGCCCCCGAAGGAGTTGGTCGAGTTGCCCAGCCCGCCGAGGCCGCCCTGCGCGAAGACCCCCACGCCGATGACGTTGTCGCCGGCCACGTCGACCGAGGCGTTGTCGGCCAGCGCGACCCCCGAGACCTCGAACGCCTCGCCGGACTCGCTGACGCTCGCGTCGCCGCCCTTGCCGCCGTTCTGGCCCGAGATTCCGTCCTTCGACGCGCCCGCGGCCGCGCCGTAGGTGGCCGCGAGGATCCCTGCGGACTGGCTCACGAAGGCGGGGTGCGCGTCGGCCGCGCAGTTCGCGCCGTCGACGCAGGCGCGGTCGATGGTCTGCGCCTGGGGCGCGTCGAAGTCGCCGGCCCGCAGGACGATCGCGCCGTCATGCCCGACCGTGACCTTCTTCGAGTCGCCGCCGGCGCCGCCGGGCACGCCGTTGGAGACCGAGTCGATCGAGGCGTAGCCGGCCTGGCTCGCGGCATAGATGCCCCAGGCGCCACCGTCCCGCTCGACCAGCGCGTTGACGGTGATGTCGCCCTCATTGCGGACGTCGACGAGGCCGCCGTTGCCGCCGCTGGAGGTCGGGTTCGCGCCGCGGCCGCCCATGCTCTGGGCAAAGATGCCGGCCGCCACGTCGCGCAGCGCGCGGTCGCCCGTCTCGCAACCCTCGACGGTGGCGCCGCAGACCTGGATCGAGGCGACGTTCGTCACCTGCACGACCTTGGCGTCGCCGCCGTTGCCGCCGCGGGGATCCTCGCCCGCCGTGGTGTCGCGCTGGCCGCCGTCGCCCCCGGTGCTGGAGGACAGGATGCCGATGGCGCCGACGCGCGGGCCGCCGTCGTCGGCTGCGCCGGCCCCGAGCAGGATCGCGCCGCGGTTGGCGACGCTGGCGTTGCCGCCCGCGCCGCCGTGGCCGCCGTCGCCGCCGCCGATGGTCTGGGACTTGGCGTTGATGCCCTGGCCGCCGATGCCGGCGGCGTGAATGCCGTAGATCACCCGGTCCCGGCTCCACATCCCGGGCACGGCGCCGGCGCCGCTGTTGGCCGAGAACAGCAGGTCGGTCAGCGTCAGGGCGGCGAAGTTCTCGACGGTGACCACGCCGCCCGCGCCGCTGACGCCCGCGTCGGAGCCCTCGTTGGAGCCCTGGCCGCCGCGCGCCTGCACGCCCAGGACGGCGAACTGCCCCGGCGCTGCGGGGCCGGAAAGGATCGCGCGGTTGCTCAGGGCATAGGCGCCCGCCTGGATCGCATCGCGGTCGTCGCTGCTGGGCGCCTGCGGCCCGGTGTAGAACACCTGGGCGCCGGAGACCGCCGCGCCCTCGGGAATATCGCAGCTTCGCCCGCTGCCGTCGGTGGTTGAGCCGGTCTCGCAGTTCGCGAGGCTCTGGGCCGAGGCCCCGCCGGCGGAGAGCCCGAGCGCCGCGACGCAGCAGGTGCCGAGCAGACCGGCGCGCAGCCGCGATCGCACGCCGACGGCGCGCGTTTCGATAACGATGAAGGACAAGACGTTTCCCCAAGACCAGTTGATCAGGCGACTCTCGCCCGACCCCAGCCGCCGCGCGTCCCCCCGGACCCAGCGTGACGTCAACCAGATCAAGTTCTCCCAGCAACGATTGATTCTGCAAGCGCACACAGCGGGATGGCATCTCACAAGCGCGAGACTGTTGCGCGACGCAACAGGCCTTGCCCCGGCGCGAGCTGCCGCCGGGGCCGCCGGGGCGGCGGAGGCTTGCGCGCGGCGCCTGCGCTCGGCGCGGCCTCCCGCCTGGGGGCCGGGTCGGGCGGCGGGGTTTGACGGTCGGGCCGGGCGGCGGGCCGCGGCGGGCTCTGCGGCCATGGACGGCGCGGCCCCGGGCGTGGAAGGCTCGGACCCGCGCCGTTCGCGTCCGCCGCGCCTCGATCCAGGAAGCCGCCATGCCCGCCGTCCCGCCCGCGCCCGACCCCAACCCCGGCTCCACCCCCAACCCCGGCCCCGACCTGATCGTGGAGGCGGGCCACGTCCTGCGCGGCCTCGACGCGGCGGGCGCGATGATCGTCGACGAGGGCGCCGCGATCCGCGTCGAGGCGGGCCGCGTGGCCGAGATCGGACCGCGCGCCGAGATCCTGCGCGGGCGCGAACACCTGCCGCGGGTCGGCGGCCCCGGCATGGTGGCGATGCCGGGCCTGACCAACGGCCACCACCATTTCGGCCTGACGCCGCTGATGGCCGGCGTGCCCTTCGCGCCGCTGGAGCTGTGGCTGCCCCGCTTCCGGGCCATGCGCCAGCTGCCGCTGCGGCTCGACACCCTGTTCTCGGCCATCGAGATGCTCGAGAGCGGGACCACCTGCGTGCACCACATCTTCTCGAGCCTGCCCGCGGATCGCGAGGTCTGGGACGAGACCGCCGACGCCGTGCTCGACGCCTATGAGGAGATCGGGATGCGGGCGGCGTTCTCCTGGATGATCCGCGACCGCAACGTGCTGGCCTATTCGCCCGACGCCGAGGTGCTGGGGCGGATGCCGGGCGACCTGGCGGCCTGGGCGGGCGCGGGGCTCGCGGCCTCGCGCGTGCCGGTCTCCGCGCAGATGGACTTCTTCCGCCGGCTCAAGGCGCGGCGCGAGGGCGCGCGGCCCGATCACGTGCGCGCGGCGCTGGCGCCGGCGAACCTGCACTGGCTGAGCGACGGGGCGCTGGAGGAGATCTTCGGCACGGCCGCCGAGGCCGGCGCGCCGGTGCACATGCACCTGCTCGAAACCCGCCGCCAGCGCGACTTCGCGCGCGAGCGTCTGGGCCGCGGCGCGGTCGAGCATCTGCATGCGCTGGGCCTCTTGGGGGCGAACGTGACCCTGGGCCATGGCAACTGGATGAGCGAGGCCGAGCTCGACATCGTGGCGGGCTGCGGCTGCACGATCTGCCACAACGCCTCCTCGGGACTGCGGCTGGGCTCGGGGATCGCGCCGGTGAACGCGCTGCGGGCGCGCGGGGCGCGGGTGGCGCTGGGCATCGACCAGTCGAACCTGGTCGACGACCGGGACATGAACGTGGAGATGAAGCTGGTCTGGGCGCTGCACCGCGGCGCCGGGATGTTCGGCGCGCGCCCGGACGCGGCCGCGGTCCTGCAGATGGCGAGCGAGCATGGCGCGGTCTCGGCCGGGTTCGGCGGGATCGCGGGCCGGCTGGAGCCGGGCTACGCGGCCGACGTGGCGCTGTTGGACCTCGCGCGGATCGGGCGGCCCCGGATCAGCCCGCGCACGCCGATCGCCGAGGCGGTGCTGCACCGCGGCTCTCGCGCGGCGGTCGAGACGGTGCTGGTGGGCGGGCGCGTGGTGGTGCAGGATGGCCGCGTGACCGGGATCGACCGCGAGGCGGTGATGGCGGAGATCGACGAGAGTCTCGCGCGCCCCGAAACCCGGGCCGAGGCCGCGACCTGGGCGATGGCCGAGCGGCTGGTCGCCCATCTCGAGGACGAGCACCGCTCTCGCGGGTTCGCCGACGATCCGGTTCCCTATCGCTACAACGATCTGGCGTGAGGCGGGGTTCGGGGAGGTGGCGGACGGGGGGCCTATCCGGGGGCGGCGGGACGGCTCTGTCGCGGGCTGCGCCCGCGAGGCGCCCGCCCGCCGACCCCGTCGGGGACGCGCGTCGGCGGGCGGGGCGCGGGTTTGGCGCCGAACCGACACACGACTGCAACAAGATCGCGATACCAAGCGGGTTCCTGACGAATCCCGACACCGGAGCCTCCATGAGACGCCACCTGATCGCCATCGCCGCGCTGGCGGCCGCCCCCCTCGCCGCCCCCCTCGCCGCGCAGGCCGAGTCCCTGGTCGTCTACACCTCGCAGCCCAACGAGGATGCGCAGGCCACGATCGACGCCTTCATGGCCGCTCATCCGCAGATCGAGGTCGACTGGGTCCGCGACGGCACCACCAAGATCATGGCCCGCCTGCGCGCCGAGATCGAGGCGGGCAACCCCCAGCCCGACGTGCTGTTCATCGCCGATTCCATGACCATGGAGGGGCTGAAGGCCGAGGGCCGCCTGATGGCCTACGAGGGGGCCGACGTCTCGGGCCTGGCGCCGGGGCTGTATGACGCCGAGAAGACCTGGTTCTCGACCAAGCTGATCACCTCGGGGATCGTCTACAACACCGCCTCGGAGGCAAGGCCCGAGACCTGGGGCGACCTCGTCGAGGGGCCCTGCGCGGGCAAGGTGGCGATGCCCTCGCCGCTGACCTCGGGGGCGGCGACCATCCACATGGCCGCGCTGACGGCCAACCCCGAGCTGGGCTGGGACTATTACCGCAGGCTCGCCGAGACCGGCGCGGTGGCGCAGGGCGGCAACGGGGGCGTGTTCAAGGCGGTGGCCGGCGGCGAGAAGCTGTGCGGGATCGTCGTCGACTTCCTGCCGATCCGCGAGGCGCGCAAGGGCGCCCCGGTGGCCTTCGTGTTCCCGCCCCAGGGCGTCTCGGCGGTGACCGAGCCGGCCGCGATCCTTTCGACCGCGAAGAACCCCGACGCGGCGCGCGCCTTCATCGACTTCCTGCTGTCCGCCCAGGGCCAGGAGCTGGCGGCGCAGATGGGCTACCTGCCCGCCGACGCCTCGGTCCCCGCGCCCGAGGGGTTTCCCGCGCGCGAGACGATCAAGCTGATGGACTTCGACCCCGCCACGGCGCTGGCCGAGGATGAGGCCAACAAGGCGACGTTCACCGAGATCTTCGGCGGTTGATGACGCGGCCGCGTCTTCGCGACATCGGGGGCGGCGGCCTGGGGGCCGCCGCCCTTTCGGCGCTGGTGCTCGCGATCGTCGGCGGGCCGTTCCTGCGGCTGATGGCGGCGGGGCTTTCGGGCGACCAGGGCGCCTCGCTGGCGCCGCTGGCGCAGGCGCTGGGCGACGAGACGGTGCTGCGCGCGCTGCGCCGGAGCCTGGAGACCTCGCTGCTCTCGGCCCTGCTGGCGCTGGGGCTGGGCACGCTCTATGCGCTGCTGCTGGGGCTGACCAACGTCCGCTTCAAGACGGCGTTCGTGTTCCTGATCCTGGCGCCGATGATGATCCCGCCGCATGTGACGGCGATCGCCTGGATCCAGTCGCTGGGCCCCTCGAGCGTGCTGCTGCGCACGCTGGGGATCGCGCCGCCGCTGGGCTCGACGCATCCGCTCTATTCGCCCTCGGGCATCGTGCTGCTGCTGGCGATCCAGCATGCGCCGCTGGCGATGCTGCTGGTGCGCGCGGGCCTGCGCGCCCTCCCGCGCGAGGCGCTGGAGGCCGCGCGCATCGCCGGCGCCCGGCCGGGGCGGCTGTTCCGCCGGATCCTCGCCCCGATGCTGGCGCCCCATCTGGCGGCGGCCTTCATGCTGGCCTTCGTCTCGGCCCTGGGCAACTTCGGCATTCCGGCGCTGCTGGGCATCCCCGCCGGCTACACCACCCTGCCGGTGCTGATCTACGAGCGTCTGTCGAGCTTCGGTCCGGGCGTGCTGGGCGAGGTGGCGGTGCTGTCGAGCGTGATGGCGCTGGTCGCCCTCGCCGCGGCGCTGGCCCAGCGGGCGCTGGAGCGGCGGGCGGGGGCGCAGGCCATCGGCCCGCCCTCGCGTCCGCTGGCCTTCGCGCTGGGTCCGGCGCGGCCGGTCGCCGAGGCGGGGCTGGCGCTGGTGGTGCTGGCGACGCTGGCGCTGCCGCTGGCCTCGCTGGTCTCGACGGCGCTGGTGGGAGCCTATGGCGTGACGCTGTCGCCCCAGACCGTGACGCTGGAGAATTTCGAGGAGGTGCTGTTCCGCCAGGCCGCCACGGGGCGGGCCTTTGCGAACTCCTTCCTCGCGGCGGGGGGCGCGGCGCTGGCGTTGGGGCTGTTCGCTGTGGTCTTCGGCCATGTCTCGCGCAGCCGAGGGGCGGGGCCGCTGCCGGCGCTGGCTTCGGGGATGGCGGACGTGGCCTATGCGCTGCCGGGGCTGGTGCTGTCGATCGCGCTGATCCTGGTGTTCGTGGCGCCGCTGCCGTGGATCGGGGTCAGCCTCTACGGCTCGGTGGCGGTGATCTTCTTCGCCTACCTGGTCCGCTTCCTGACCGTGGCGCTGAAGCCGGTGGCGGCGGCCTATGCGCAGCTCGACCCCAGTCTCGACGACGCCGCCCGGGTGGCCGGCGCGAGCCTGGGTCTGCGGCTGCGGCGGATCTTCCTGCCCGCGGTGCTGCCCTCGGCGGCCTCGGGGGCGATCCTGGTGTTCATGACCGCCTACAACGAGGTCACCGTCTCGGCCCTGTTGTGGTCGCGGGGGTCGGAGACCATCGGCACGGCGATCTTCAACTACGAGGACGGGGGCTACACCTCGCTCGCCGCGGCGATGTCCACGGTGACGGTGGCGGCGACCGCGGGGCTGATGATCGCGCTGACGCGCCTGGGGCGCCGGCTGCCGGCGGGCGCGATCCCCTGGCGGGATTGAGCGCGGGGCGGGACTGAACGCCGGTCCTCAGGCCTCGACCCGGTCGCGGGCGGCGGGGGCGAGGGCCGCCAGCTCCGGCGCGGGCAGGGCCCAGCCCGAGCGCAGCGCCACGCCCAGCGTCTCGCCGGCCGCCACGGGGCCGGTGGCGATGGCCTCAAGGGTCAGACCCTCGGGCGTCTCCAGCGTCAGTTCGCGCAGGCCGCCGCGGTAGGTGGCGCGCAGGACGCGGGCGGGGGCGAAGCCGGGGCCGGGGGCGCCCAGCGAGACCTCCTCGGGGCGCACGAACAGACCGCAGGGGCCTTCGGGGACCGGGCGGCCGTCAGGGGCGCCTTCGCGCAACGGAACCTCGCCCAGGCCCTCGAGGCGGGCGAGGCCGCCGCGGCGGGTCGCGGGCAGCAGGGCGCCGCGGCCCACGAAGCGGGCGACGGCGACGCTCGCGGGCCGCCAGTAAAGGTCGTCGGGCGCCGCCACCTGCGCGAAGCGGCCGTCCATCATCACCGCGATCCGGTCCGCGAGCCCCATCGCCTCGCGCTGGTCGTGGGTGATGTAGAGGGTCGTGGCGCCGCCCACCCGGTGCACGCGCAGGAACTCCTCCTCCATCGCAGCCCGCAGGTGGGGGTCGAGGTTGGCCAGCGGCTCGTCCATCAGCACCAGCCGCGCGTCCGAGGCGAGCGCGCGGGCCAGCGCCACCCGCTGGCGCTGCCCGCCCGAGAGCTCGGCGGGGCGGCGGGCGGCATGGGGCGTCAGGCCCACGGTCTCGAGGCAGCGGGCGGCCAGCGCCTCGCGCTCGGGGCGCTTGAGGCCGGCGGCCTCGGCGGGGAAGGCCACGTTCTCGGCGACCGTCATGTGGGGCCACAGCGCGTAGGACTGGAAGACGAAGCCGACGCGGCGATCCTCGGCCCGCAGGTGCACGCCGGGGCCGGACCAGGGGGTTCCGTCGCAGGCGATGCTCCCCTCGGTTGCCGTCTCGAGCCCCGCGATCAGGCGCAGCAGCGTGGACTTTCCGCAGCCCGAGGGGCCGAGGACCACGAAGAACTCGCCGTCGCGGATGGTCGCGTCGAGCCCCGCGAGGGCGCGCGAGCCGTCGTCGAACCGCTTGCCCAGGCCCTTGATCGTCAGTTCGGCCATCTCGCCTCTCCCGCTGTCGCGGGCACGCCCTAGCACAGGGCGGGGGCGGCCCGGGCGCGGGGAATGCGCGCAGCCGGGGCAGGGGGGCGGCGGCGAGGAGGGGCCCGGAGCGGGCGCCTGGCGGCCGTAGGCGAAAATCCGGGAATCGTATATTTTGTTGCGGTGCATCGAGGGCGTCCGTAGCCTCGTCTCACCGACCTTCGATCCGACGATTCGTCCCGAAAGGACGCGCCTCTTGCGCCACGCCCCCGCCCCTCGGCGCCCCGCGCTCCGCCCCTCGCGCCCGGGGGCGGCGAGGTGACCGCGAAGACGCCCGAGATGGACGCCGCCCCCGGCAAGGCCGCCCGCCCGCGGCCGCCGGCGCCGCGCCCGCTGGCTGCGGACGAGAGCCTCGCCGACCGGGCCTATCGCGCCATCGAGGACCTGATCGTGACCATGGAGCTGGCGCCGGGCGCCCGCGTCTCGGAGCCCGCGCTGGTGCAGCGGCTGGGGATCGGGCGCACCCCGGTGCGCGAGGCGCTGCAGAGGCTCGCCGCCGATCGGATCCTGGTGAACCGCCCCCGCCGCGGCATGGTGGTCTGCGAGATCGACGTGCACACCCAGCTTCGCGTGCTGGAGGCGCGCCGCGCCCTCGAAGTCGCCATGGTCCGCGCCGCCGCCCGCCGTCGGACCCCCGCGCAGGCCGAGCGCCTGACCGCCATGGCCGGCGAGTTCCGCCGGATGCGCGGCCAGGCCGACCATGTCCCCGTCCTGCGCCACGACCGGGCCTTCATCGACCTGCTGCTGGACTGCGCGGCCAACCCGTTCCTGAACGGGATCGTGCCGCTCTACGCCATCTCGCGCCGCTTCTGGCTCGCGCATCACCAGCGCACCGACCGCTTCGACCCGGCCGAGATCACCGACTTCCACATCCGCATCGGCGAGGCCGTGGCCGCCGGCGACGACCCCGCCGCCGGCCGCTTCGCCGAGGCCTTCCACGACCATATCGAGGCCTTCGCCCGCTACGTCGGCCTCGAGCTGTCCTGACCGTCCCCCACCCGGAGCCCCGCATGACCGACCCGACCGCCCCCGAGGCCCCGATCCCCGACACCCCGATCACCGTGATCCGCAACGCCGCCTGGGCGGTCGTCTGGAACGCCGAGGCGGGCCGGCACGAATACGCCCGCGGCGTCGACGTGGTCTTCCAGGGGGACCGGATCCTCTCGGCCGACGGACCCTGGACCGGGCCGGCCGACGCCGAGATCGACGGGCGCGAGCGGATGGTGATGCCGGGCTTCGTCGACGTCCACTCCCACCCCAGCTTCGAGACGATGCTCAAGGGCCTGACCGAGGAGGTCTATTCCCCAAAATTCTACATGAGCTCGCTCTACGAGTTCCTGACGCTGTTCGAGATCGACGAGGAGGGGATGCGCGCCTCCACCCAGGTGGCGCTGGCCGAGCTGCTGCAGTCGGGCGTGACCTCCCTTTGCGACATCTCGTTTGCGCATGAGGGCTGGCTGGACGGGCTGGCCGCCACCGGCATCCGCGCCTTCGCCGCGCCCATGTTCCGCAACGGGCCGTGGAAGACCGCCAACGGCCACTCGGTCTACTACGAGCTGGACGAGGCACGGGGCGAGGAGTCGATGAAGGCCGCCATGGCCTGCCTCGACGAGGCGGCGAAGCACCCCTCCGGCCGCGTCTCCGGCGTCGTCTCGCCGAGCCAGATCGACACCTGTTTCGAGGGCCTGCTGCGCGAAGCGATGCAGGAGGCGGAGGCCCGGGACCTCCCCTTCACCATCCACGCCGCCCAGGGCGTGATCGAGTTCAACGAGATGATCCGCCGCCACGGCGTCACCCCGATCCGCTGGATGGAGGACATCGGCATCCTCAACGAGCGCACGCTGATCGGCCACGGGATCTTCCTCGACAGCCATCCGCAGGTGGGGTGGACGACGTCTTCCGACGACCTGGGGCTGATCGCGGACGCGGGCGCCTCGGTCGCCCATTGTCCCACGGTGTTCGTGCGACGGGGGATCTCGCTCCAGCACTTCTCGGCCTATCAGGAGCGGGGGGTGAACATGACCATCGGCACCGACACCCACCCCCAGAACATGGTCGAGGAGCTGAAGACCGCGATCTACGTGGCCCGCACCATCTCGGGCAACGCCGCCAAACCGACCGCCGAGGCGCTGTTCCACGCCGCCACCGTCGGCGGCGCCAAGGCCCTGCGGCGCGACGACATCGGCAAGATCGAGCCGGGCGCCAAGGCCGACCTGGTGCTGGTCGACATCACCCACGCCTCGCTGCGCCCCCTGCGCGATCCGGTGCGCGCGCTGATCTTCTCGGGCGGGGAGCGGCCGATCAGGGACGTCTACGTGGACGGGCGCAAGGTGGTCGAGGACGGCCGCGCGGTCTTCATCGACTACGAGGACGCCATGGTGCGGGTCGAGGCGGCGCAGAAGCGCTCGATGGACCTCGTGCACACCCGCGACTGGGCCGGGCGCAGCGCCGACGCGGCGATGCCGCCGGTGTTCCCGATCCGTGGCCACAACCGCCCCGCCGGGCAGTGATTTTCGAAGGATATCCGCGATGAAACTGATCGGCGTCGACGTGGGCGGCACCTTCACCGACCTCGTGCTCGTGGAGACCGAGAGCGGGGAGAGCACGGTCCACAAGGTCCCCACCACCCCCCACGACCCCTCCGAAGGGGTGCTGACCGGGGTCAGCGAGCTTTGCGAGCTGGCCGGGGTTTCTCCGGCCGCCGTCGACCACGTCCTGCACGGCACCACCACCGCGACCAACGCGGTGCTGGAGCATGACGGCGCCGTCACCGGCCTGATCACCAACGAGGGGTTCCGCGACGTGCTCCACATCGGCCGCCACCAGCGGCCGCAGCATTACTCGATCCGCCAGGAGATCCCCTGGCAGGACCGCCCCCTGGTGAAACGCCGCCATCGCAAGACCGTGGGCGGGCGCATCGCGCCCCCGGGCGTGGAGCTCGCGCCGCTCGACGAGGCCGCCGTGGCGACCGCCGCCCGGGAGCTGGCGGAGGCCGGCGTCGAGGCCATCGCCATCTGCTTCCTGTTCTCCTACCTCGACCCCTCCCACGAGGCCCGCGCCAAGGCCATCGTCGAGGCCGAGGCGCCCGGCGTCTTCGTCACCACCTCCTCGACCGTCTCCCCCCAGTTCCGCGAGTTCGAGCGCTTCACCACCACCGCCATGAACGCCTTCATCGGCCCCAAGGTGCGCGACTACGTGAGCCGGCTGGAGAGCCGCCTCTCCGAGGCCGGCTTCGCGGCCGACCTGCACATCATGGGCTCGAACGGCGGCGCCGCGACCGCGCGCATGGTCTCCGAGCTGCCGGTGCTGACGCTGCTGTCGGGGCCGGCTGCGGGGATCATCGGGGGCGCCTGGGCGGGGGCGCTGTCGGGGCGGAGCAACCTGATCACCTTCGACGTGGGCGGCACCTCGGCCGACATCGGCATCGTGCGCGAGGGGGCCTTCGCCGAGGCCTCGGCCCGCGACACCTCCATCGCCGGCTTCCCGGTGCTGGCGCCGATGATCGACATCCACACCATCGGGGCGGGCGGCGGCTCGATCGCGCATGTGGACGCGGCGGGGGGCTTCAAGGTGGGGCCGCGGTCGGCCGGCGCCGTGCCGGGGCCGGCGGCCTACGGGCGGGGCGGAACGCAGCCCACCGTCACCGACGCCAACGTGGCGCTGGGCCGGCTCGATCCGCGCGCCTTCCTGGGCGGGGCGATGAGCCTCGACGTGGAGGCCTCCCGCCGGGTGGTCGGAGAGCTGGCCGAACAGCTCGGCATGAGCCTCGAAGAAACCGCCGACGGCATCCTCGCGGTGGTCAACGCCAACATGGCCAACGCCGTGCGCTCGCGCACCGTGCAGAAGGGGCTGGATCCGCGGGCGTTTTCGCTGATGGCCTTCGGGGGCGGCGGGCCGCTGCAGGCGGTGGACGTGGCTGCGATCCTCGGGATCCCGGAGGTCATCGTGCCCCCGGCGCCGGGGATCACCTCGGCCGTCGGCCTGACCGCGACGGACATGAAATACGACCTCGTGCGCACCGCCTTCGTCACGTCCGCCGACGCCGACGCGGGTGCGCTGGAGGCGCTGCTGGCCGAGATGCAGGCGGAGCTCGCCTCCCGCCTCGCCGCCGACGGCTTCGCGCCGGACGAGATGCGCTTCGAGCGGGCCGGAGACCTGCGCTACGTTGGCCAGGGCTATGAGCTGCGCTGCGCCTTCCCCGGCGCCGCCCTCGACGCGCCGGCCATGCAGGCGATCTTCGCCGACTTCACCGCGCAGCACCGCCGCGAATACGGCCGCGTCAACGACACCCCCATCGAGATCGTCAATGTCCGCGTCCGCGGCGTCGGCGCCATGCCGGTGCTGGAGAAACCCGCGCCCCCCGCGGGCGGCAGCCTCGAGGCCGCCCACCTCCATGACGCCGAGATCGCCTTCCGCACAGGCGGCGCCATGACCCGGATGACCACCCCGGTCTACCGCCGGGACCGCCTGCCGCTCGACACCGTGATCGAGGGGCCGGCGCTGATCACCCAGAAGGACACGACCTCGATGCTCCGGCCCGGCGACAGCCTCGTCGCCGACGCCGGGGGCAACCTGCTGATCCGCGTCGCGCAGAAGGGATGACGGGAATGACCTCCTCCACGACTTCCAGGGCCTCGACCATCGACCCGATCTCCGCCTCGGTCATCCAGGGCGCGCTGCAGTCCATAGCGGTCGAGATGGGCTACAAGCTGATGCGGATGTCCTATTCCTCGATCATCCGCGAATCCGAGGACTTCGGCGCCGCGCTGACCGACGCCCAAGGGCGCCAGATCGCGGAATCAATGCAGTCCACCCCCCTGCAGTCGGGCCCCATCGCCGGCTACGTGCAGAACGTGCTGGAGACGCTGGAGGCGCGCGGCGACCGGGTGAACCCCGGCGACGTGATCCTGCACAACGACCCCTACGGGGGCGCCTCGCACGGGCCGGACTTCGCCTTCCTGGTTCCGGTGTTCCGCGACGAGCAGCTGGTGGGCTTCGCCGCCACCACCGCTCATCACCTGGATGTCGGCGCGCAGACCCCGGGCTCGGCCGGCATCGTCGAGGCGATCGACGTCTACGCCGAGGGCCTGCAGTTCAAGGCCATCAAGGTCCGCGACCGGGGCGTGGACAACGCCGCCGTCTGGCAGATCCTGCGCGACAACGTCCGCGCGCCGAAGCTGGTCGTCGGCGACATGGAGGCCCAGATCGCCGCCTGCGAGATCGGGGCCGAGCGCTTCGGCGCCCTTATCGACGAGCACGGCCGGGACCGGGTCGAGGCCGCCGTCGACGCGCTGATGGACCATTCCGAGGCGATGATGCGCCAGGCCATCGCGGCCCTGCCGGACGGGGTCTACAAGGCTGAGACGAAGCTCGACGGCTTCCTCGACGACCCCGAGCGGCGCCACTACACGCTGGCGGTGACGCTGACGGTCAAGGGCGACGAGATCCACGTCGACCTCACCGGCACCTCGCCGCAATGCGACGACCGGCCGATCAACATGCCCTATGTGGGCACCACCGACATCGCGATCTGGCTGACGCTGAGATCAGTGCTGCTCGACAGCGCGGTGCACGGGATCATCCCGCAGAACTCGGGGCTGACGCGCCCCATCACCATCTTCGCGCCCAAGGGCTGCCTCGCGAACCCCTCCTTCCCCGCGCCGGTGATCGCGCGCTTCACCGGGGGCAACGGGCTCGCCGACACGGTGATGAAGGCGCTGGCGCAATGCGCGCCCCAGCAGGTCTCGGCCGGGATCGGCAACCTCAAGGTCATCGCCTTCTCGGGCCTGACCTCGGGCGAGCACTGGGTGCACATGGAGATCTTCGAGGGCGCCTATGGCGGGCGCTTCGGGATGGACGGGATGGACGCGGTCGACACGCTCTACGCCAACACCCGCAACAACCCCATCGAGGATATCGAGAGCCACCTGCCGCTCCGCGTCACCCGCTACGAGCTGAACGAGGGCGTGACCGGCCCCGGCAAATGGCGCGGCGGCTTCGGCTCGATCCGCGGGTTCGAGTTCCTGGCCGACGGGGGCGGCTCGGTGGAGGGCGAGGGGCATGAGTTCCGTCCCTGGGGGTTCCAGGGCGGCGGGCAGGGCGGCACGGCCTCGCTGACCTCCATCTCGCCCGAGGGCCGGGCGTCCTCGCTGCCCTCCAAGGTCCCCTATCGCGCGGCGAAGAAGGGAGAGACCTTCGTCGCCACCGGCCCCGCCGGCGGCGGCTACGGCAACCCGTTCGAGCGGGACCCCCAGGCGGTGCTGGACGACGTGCTCGACGGGCTGTTGAGCGCCGAGCAGGCCCGCGCCGACTACGGCGTGGTCATCGCCTCCGGCGCGCTCGACGCCGCCGCCACAGACGCCGCCCGCAAAGGAGCCGCCTGATGCCCGCCGCCCTCAACCCCCGCGCCCGCCCCATCGTGGTCGCCGCCGCCCAGATGGGCCCCATCGCGCTGAGCGAGACCCGCGCCGACTGCGTCGCCCGCCTGCTGGAGATGATGCGCGAGGCCGCCGCCCGCGGCGCCAAGCTGGTGGTCTTCCCCGAACTGGCGCTCACCACCTTCTTCCCCCGCTGGTGGTTCGAGGCCGACCAGGAGGTCGACGTCTTCTTCGAGCGCGAGATGCCCGGCCCCGAGACCCGCATCCTCTTCGAGACCGCCGCCGAACTCGGCATCGGCTTCTACCTCGGCTACGCCGAACTCGCCCAGACCGACGCCGGCCTGAAGCGCTTCAACACGGCGGTGCTGGTGAACGACCGCGGGGCCATCGTGGGCAAGTATCGCAAGGTCCACCTCCCCGGCCACGCCGACCACCGGCCCGAACGCGCCTTCCAGCATCTCGAAAAACGCTACTTCCAGCCCGGCGACCTCGGCTTTCCGGTCTGGGAGACGATGGGCGGCAATTTCGGCATGTGCATCTGCAACGACCGCCGCTGGCCGGAGACCTACCGGGTGATGGCCCTGCGCTCGGTCGAGATGGTGCTGCTGGGCTACAACACCCCCAACGACCACACCGGGCATCCCGAGATCGACGGGCTCTCGAACTTCCACAACCAGCTCGCCATGCAGGCCGGCGCCTACCAGAACGCGACCTGGGTGGTGGGGACGGCCAAGTGCGGGATCGAGGAGGGCTCGCCGATGATCGGCCAGTCGATGATCGTGGCGCCCTCGGGCGAGGTCGTCGCCATGGCCTCGACGCTGGGGGACGAGGTGGTGGTCGCGCGCTGCGACCTCGACCTCTGCCGGATCTACCGCGAGACCTTCTTCAACTTCGCCGCCCACCGCGAGCCCGCCCACTACGGCCCCATCACCGCCCAGAAGGGCCCGGTCCCGCCGACCAACGGCTGACCATCGGGACGCCAGCCCCGGGCCCCCGGTCGGGGATCGGCGCGTCGCTTGCCAGAAGCGCGCCCCGGCCCTGAGCCGGGGCCTCCTGCGACGCTGGCCGGAGGCGCTGCGGCCGGCCCCGTGGCGGACCCTGCGCCGCGATCCCCGCGCCGACGCCGGGTGGCGGCGTCGCGCAGGAGGCCCCGGGTCAGGCCCGGGGCGCCCTGCGTGTCGGGCGCCCGCGCGTTTCGCCGCCGCAGGGCGCATGTCAATGCGCCGCGCCCGCGCCCTCAGAAACAGTCCGGCCGGCGCGCCCGGATCGCCTCGGCGGCCTGCAGCGTGCCCGAGAGGTGGCGGCGCACGGCGGCCTCGGCCTCGGCCCGGTCGCCGGCCGCGACCGCCTCCAGGATCTCCCGGTGGCGCGAGAGGATGTCGAGCGGCTTGCCCGGATCGGGCAGGTTCAGCGCCCGCAGCCGGTCGATGTGGCCCGAGCGCTCGGCGATCAGGTCCCACAGCGCCGGGTGGCCGGCGGCCTCGCACAGCGCCCGGTGGAAGGCGCCGTCGAGCGCCGCGAACCCCTCCAGATCCTCGGCCGCCAACGCCGCGCCCTGCCGCTCGAGGATGCGGCGGGCGGGGGCGACGGCGGCGGCGGGGTCGGGGGCGGCCGCCAGCACCCGCGCCACCTCCAGCTCCAGCCCCAGGCGCAGGAACTGCGTCTCCCGCGCGTGGGCGAGGTCGATCTTGGCGACCAGGGTGCGCGACTGGGGGAAGGTCTCGACCAGGCCCTCGGCCTCCAGCCGCTGCAGCGCGTCGCGCACCGGGGTCTGGCTGACCCCGTAGGTCTCGGCGATCTCGGCCCGCGACAGGGGGGCGCCGGGGGCAAGCTCCAGCGACAGCACCCGGTCGCGCAGCGAATCGTAGAGCATCTGCGAGGCCGTCGGCCGCCGCGGCAGCCGACGCGCGCCGCCGCCCCGTCCCTCGCCGTCGCGCGGAAGAGGGCGGTCGTCCACAAGAGTGTTCAAGGCTTTGGCCATTCGCTCCGGGTCCTTGCGCGGTGAGCCGAGACTAATCCCGACTTGATCGCGATGCACTAATATATTAGTGCATCAGACATGGGCCGCAAAGCGCCCCCAGGGAGGAACCTCATGACGCTCGACCGTTTCGCCGGCCTGCTCGGCCGCGCCGCCCCCACCGCCTTCGCCTCCACCGCCTTCGCCTCCACCGCCTTCGCCCCCGCCGCCTTCGTCACCGCCGCCCTCGCCGCAGGTCTCGCCGGCGCCGCCCAGGCCGAGACCTACACGATCCAGACCTCGTTCAATGCGGGCGACTTCTCGACCCAGCACCTGTCCGAGACCTGGCTGCCGAAGATCGCCGAGATGACCGACGGCCGCGTGGAGATCGCCTTCACCCCCAACGGCTCGGTGGTGCCCGCCAAGGAGACGCCCGAGGCGGTGGCCTACGGCGTGCTCGACGGGGACTTCACCTCGGTCAACTACTTCTCGGGGCGCGAGCCCGCCTTCGCGCTGCTCGGCGACCTGATCTCGGGCTACGACACGCCCCGGCAGATGCTCGGCTTCTGCAAGGACGGCGTGGGCGAGGAGATGATGCAGAAGGCCGCCGACGAGCTGACCGACGGCGAGGTCAAGGTCATCGCCTGCGGTCCCTACAGCCGCGAGGCGCTGGCCGCCCGCACCCCGATCCGCACCTTCGAGGACCTGCAGGGGATGAAGATCCGCTCGCCCGAGGGTCTGGCCGCCGCCGTCTTCGCCGCCGCCGGGGCGAGCCCCGTGTCGATCCCGTTCTCGGAGGTCTACGGCGCGCTCGAGAAGGGGATCGTCGACGCCGCCGACGCCTCGGCCTACGTCAACAACGACGCGACCGGGCTGAACGACGTGGCGCCCTATCCGCTGTATCCCGGCATCCACTCGATGGCCGCGATGCAGTTCACCATGACCAGATCCAAGTGGGACGCCCTCTCGCCCGAGGACCAGACGGCGCTTCGCGACTGGTGGTACATGGCGATGGAGGACCTGACCCGCGTCGTCCACGAGGAGGACGAGAAGCTCGCCGAGCGCGACCGCCAGGGCGACAGGATCGAGGTCATCGACTGGGCCCAGGAGGACCGCGACAAGCTGCGCGAGGTCGCCCGGGCCGAGTGGGAATCCTACGCCGAGAAAAGCGAGCTCGCCGGCGAGGTCCTGCAGGCGCATCTCGACTACATGAAGTCGATCGGCCTGCTGAAGTGATCGGCCGGCGCCGGGGGCCCGCGGGTCGCCGGCGCCTGACCGACCGCGCGCCGGCCGCCGCCGTCTCCTCCCCCTTTCGGCCCAGGCGGCCGGCGCGCCCCTTTCGTCCCCGAACTCCCGGACCCGTCCCATGCGAACGTTCCTCGCGCGATACGCGCAGGCCGTCGACCGGTTCAGCGTCTTCATCGGCCTGAGCTGTTCGACGCTGCTTTTCGCCTGCATCGCCATCTCGGCCGCCGAGGTGGCGCTGCGCTACGGCTTCGACGCCCCGACCCTGTGGTCGACCGAGCTTGCCATGACGTTGTGCGCCACCGCCTGGATCCTGTCGGTGGGCTACGTCACCGAACGCCGCCGCCACATCTCGATCACCATGCTCGAGCTGCTGGTGGGCGAGCGGGTGTGGCGGATGTTCCGCCTGATGCAGATGATCGTGGCGCTCGGCGCGGTGTTCTTCCTCGCGGTGGCGCTGTGGCATCCCGCCATGAAGGCGCTGGCGCGGGCCGAGCATTCGGGCACCGCGATGAACTCGATCCAGCCCTCGTATTTCAAGGTGATGATGGTGGTGGGCTGCGTCCTTTACCTGATCCAGCTCAGCGCGAACGTGATCCGCTGGGCGCAGAACTCGGACGGGGGACGCTCGGATGGGCATTGAACTCGTCACGCTGATGATCGTGGCGGCGCTGCTGGCGCTGATGGCGCTGGGCGTGCCGCTGGGGATCACCACGCTGGCCGTGTCGCTCGCCACCGCGATCCTGTGGTTCGGGACCAGGGGCGGCTTCTTCATCGTCGCGGCCAACGTCTCGGAAGTGCTGCACAAGTACGAGCTGATCGCCGTCCCGTTCTTCGTGTTCATGGCCAACGTGCTGGAGCGATCCGGCATCGCGCAGTCGCTGTTCAACTCGATGGCCATCGCCGGCGGGCGGTTCCGCGGCTCGGTCGGGGTGCAGACCTGCATCGTGGCCGTGGTGCTGGCCGCGATGTCGGGGATCATGGGCGGCGAGATCGTGATGCTGGGCCTGATCGCGCTGCCCCAGATGCTGCGGCTGGGCTACGACCAGCGGCTGTCCATCGGGATCATCTGCGCGGCCGGGGCGCTGGCAACGCTGATCCCGCCCTCGGTGGTGCTGATCGTCTACGGGCTGGCGGCCCAGGTCTCGATCACCAAGCTGTTCATGGCCTCGGCCGTGCCGGGGCTGCTGCTGGCCTCGCTCTATATCGCCTACATCCTGATCCGGGTGCGGCTGAACCCCGCCCTCGCGCCGATCTACGACATCCCGGAAACCGCCCTCCCGTTCTGGCGCCGGATGCGCCACCTCAAGGGCGTGATCCTGCCCAGCGCGCTGATCGCGACCGTGCTCGGCGTGATCTATTCGGGCGTGGCCACCGTGACCGAGGCCGCGGCCATCGGCGCGGTGGGCGCGCTTGCGGTGGCCGCGGCGCGGGGCGAGCTGCGCCTGCGCATGGCCCGCGACGCGATGCGCCAGACGGTGCTGACGGTGGGCTCGATCATCTGGCTGGTGCTGGGCGCGGTCTCGCTGATCGGGATCTACAACCGCATCGGCGGGGGCGAGTTCCTGCGCGGGATCCTGGCGGGGCTCGACCTGCCGCCGGTGATGGTGGTGGTGGTGATGATGCTGATCGTGATGCTGCTGGGCACGTTCCTCGAGTGGATCGCGATCATCTTCATCACCGTGCCGATCTTCGCCCCGGTGGTGATCGCGCTCGGCTACGATCCGGTCTGGTTCGGAGTGCTGTTTGCGATGAACATCCAGATCTACTACCTCTCGCCGCCCTTCGGCCCGGCCTGCTTCTTCCTCAAGTCCGTGGCCCCGCCCGAGATCCAGCTGCAGACCATCTTCCGCGCGGTGCTGCCCTTCATCGGGCTGCAGGCGGTGGGTCTGTTCCTGGTCCTGTTCATCCCCGACATCGCCCTGTGGCTGCCGTCGACGTTCGAGTGAGGGACCCATGACCGACGATCTCACCCGCCAGGACGAGGACCTCTCGGCCGCCCGGTTCGAGGCCGAGGAGCGCCACGACCCCCCCGATTTCGGATATTGGCCGGAGCTCGCCGGCCTGATCCTCACCGCCTTCGTGTGCTGGCTGATCTTCGCTTTCAGGGGCTGACCGATGACCCGCAAGACTTATGAGGAGCTCCGCTCCGCCCGCTGGATGGCCCCGGACAACTTCCGCGGCTTCGGCCACCGCTCCCGCACCCTGCAGATGGGTTATGGCGAGGAGGACTGGGTGGGAAAGCCCGTGGTGGCAATCCTCAACACCTGGTCGGACATCAACCCCTGCCACCTGCACTTCAAGCAGCGGGTCGAGGACGTCAAGCGCGGCGTCTACCAGGCCGGCGGCTGGCCGATCGAGCTGCCCGCGATCTCGGTCTCCGAGAACTACGTGAAGCCGACCACCATGCTCTACCGCAACATGCTGGCGATGGAGGCCGAGGAGCTGATCCGCTCCCACCCCGTCGACGGGGTGGTGCTGATGGGGGGCTGCGACAAGTCCACGCCCGGCCTGGTGATGGGCGCGATCTCGGCCGGGCTGCCGTTCATCTACCTCCCCGCCGGGCCGATGCTGCGCGGCAACTGGCAGGGCAAGACGCTGGGCTCGGGCTCGGACGCGTTCAAGTACTGGGACGAACGCCGCGCCGGCACGATCACCGAGGAGGACTGGAAGGGGATGGAGCGGGGGATCGCGCGCTCCTACGGCCACTGCATGACCATGGGCACGGCCTCGACCATGACCGCCATCGCCGAGGCCTGCGGCCTGTGCCTGCCCGGCGCGTCGTCCATCCCCGCGCCGGACGCCAACCACATCCGCATGTCGGCCGAGTGCGGCCGGCGGGTGGTGGACATGATCTGGGAGGATCTGACCCCCGACCGGATCCTGACCGCGGAGGCGTTCGACAACGCCGTGACGGTCGCCATGGCCACCGGCTGCTCGACCAACGCGGTGGTCCACATCATCGCCATGGCGCGGCGCGCGGGCGTGCCCCTGACGCTCGACGACCTCGACGCGAAAAGCCGGATCACCCCGGTCATCGCCAACGTTCGTCCCGCGGGCAGGGAATACCTGATGGAGGATTTCTTCTACGCCGGCGGCCTTGCGGCCCTGATGGAGCGGATGCGCGACCGCCTGCACACCGACTGCCTGACCGTCACCGGCGCCACGCTGGGCGAGAACATCGCCGGCGCGCGGGTGTGGAACGACGACGTGATCCGCCCGATGGACAACCCGATCTACCACGAAGGCTCGCTCGCCGTCCTCAAGGGCAACCTCTGCCCCTCGGGCGCGGTGATCAAGCCGGTCGCCTGCGCCCCGAAGTTCCTGGTCCATGAGGGCCCGGCCTGGGTCTTCGACAGCTACCCCGAGCTGAAGGAGCGGCTCGACGACGAGGACTGGGAGATCACCCCCGACGCGGTGCTGGTGCTGCGCAACGCCGGCCCCAAGGGCGGGCCGGGGATGCCCGAGTGGGGCATGATCCCGATGCCCAAGGCGCTGCTCAAGCAGGGCCATCGCGACATGGTCCGCCTCTCGGACGCGCGGATGTCGGGGACCAGTTTCGGCGCCTGCGTCCTGCACGTAGCCCCGGAATCCTTCGTCGGCGGCCCGCTCGCGCTGCTGAAGACCGGAGACACGGTGCGCCTCGACGTGCCCGCCCGGCGGCTCGACATGCTGGTGCCCGACGAGGAGATCGCCGCCCGCCGCGCCGCCTGGACCCCGCCCGAGAAGCGCTACGGCCGCGGCTGGGGGTGGATGTTCTCCGAGCACATCCTGCAGGCCGACCAGGGCTGCGACTTCGACTATCTGCTGACCGACTTCGGCCCCCCCGTGCCCGAGCCGGAAATCCACTGAGAGGCCGACATGACCGACTACGTGCTCTCCGACGAGACCCGCGCCAAGCTCAAGCGCGTCTCCACCGCCTCGCTCGCGACCGCCCTGTTCAAGCGGGGCCTGCGCGGCCAGTTCATCCAGGGTGTGCTGCCCGTGGCCCCGAAGGACGAGGTGATGGTCGGCCAGGCCTTCACCCTGCGCTACATCCCCGCGCGCGAGGATCGCAACGCCATCACGGTGTTCAAGAACCATGACCACCCCCAGCGCGTGGCGATGGAGACCTGCCCCCCGGGCCACGTCCTGGTGATGGACAGCCGCAAGGACGCGCGCGCGGCCTCGGGCGGCTCGATCCTGATCACCCGCCTGGCGATCCGGGGCGCGGCCGGCGTGGTCACCGACGGCGGCTTCCGCGACGCCGAGGGCATCGGCAAGCTGGACATGCCCGCCTACCACGCCCGCCCCTCGGCCCCCACCAACCTGACCCTGCACGAGGCGCTGGACATCAACGTCCCCATCTCCTGCGGGGACGCCCCGGTGTTCCCGGGCGACGTGATGGTGGGCGACAAGGACGGGGTGATCGTGGTCCCCGCCCACCTCGCCGAAGACCTGGCCGACGAGTGCCTGGGCATGGAGAGCTACGAGGACTTCGTGCTCGAGCAGGTGCTGGGCGGGGCGCAGATCATCGGCCTCTACCCCCCCACGTCGGACGCCCCGCTCGAGGCCTACGCCGCCTGGCGCGCCAAGACCGGGCGCTGACCCGCTGAACGCCAGCCGGCCCCGCCCGCGAAACCGCGGACGGAGCCGGAGCGGAGCAGGGGTCCGAGAGGCCCCTCTCCGGCAGGGCCGCGCTCGCAAACGAATGTCGTCCGGCCCGAGGGTGGCCGCGCGGGCGGCGCCGGTCATCTCGTCGTCGCCGGTCCCGCCGATCGGCACGTCGCCGCCCTCGCCGCCGACCACGATGACGCCGCCCTTCTGGCCTTCGAGGATGTCCTCGCTCTCGCAACCCTCGATCTTGTCGGCGCCGGGGGCGGCGCTGCCGGAATCGGGGGGATCAGATCAGGTCGAGGCGCCGCCACTGCTCCAGCTTCTCGCGGCTGACCTCGAAGTGCATCGAGTCCTCGCGCCCGAAGCCCGCGCCCCAGATCCAGCCCTCCTTGCGGAAGAAGTCCGCCAGCAGGATCAGCCCCAGCTGGGTGCGCCCGTCGGCCAGCTCGTCGAGGACCCCGTCGATGTTGAGATCCACCGCCAGCCCGTAGGCGTGGGCCGAGGCGCTGTCCTGCGACCCCCGGATCCGCCGTACGCACAGCGATCCGGCCGAGGCGATGCGTCGGTAGAGCTCCGGCTCGAACACCTGGACGTTGGCGAAGACCTGGCGCAGCGAAACCAGCGCCGGGCGCAGCAGGCGGGCCTTGATCGGGCCCACGTCCGCAGTCTCGAGCAGGTCCTTCAGGCGCGGATTGGTGGCGGCCTGGCAGTCGTCGGTCAGGTCCTGGCGGGGCAGGCCGATGACCTCCTCGAGGAAGCCTGGCGTGGCGACCGTCAGCCCCGCGTTGGCCGCCCGGCGGTCGGCGATCAGCACCACCTGCGCGAACGCGTCCATCAGCGAGTCCGAGGCCGCGTCGTTGCCCTCGGCAAGCTCCCGGCGCGGCTCGGGGGCGGCCGCCCGGCCGGCGTCCAGCCGCGCGACCTCGCCGCGCAGCCGCTCCAGCGCCTGGCGCAGCCCCTGCGCCTCGACCTCGAGCGCCGAGAGGCGGGTCTCCGCGGCCGGCGACAACCCCGGCGCGGGCGCCGGCCAGCGGGTCTGCGCCAGGCTCCAGACCACCGGGGCCGTGGCGATCGACAGCGCGATCAGCGCGCCGGGCAGCAGCTTCATGTCGCCTCTCCCGCGCTGGCGGGGGCGGGACAGCCGGGCGCGGGACTGGCGAAGGCGGGACTGGCGGGGGCGGGGCGGGCGCGGGCGTCGGCCGGGGGCGCCTCCCGCCGGGGCCGGAGCATCGCCGCCAGCAGCGGCGCCAGCGTCGCCGCCCCGCCGCAGCGCCACAGCGCCAGCATCACGTCGACCATCGCGAGAGACTGGTGGAGCATCTCGATCTCCCGTCGCAGGAGGGGGGTGGGCGCGCCGCCGCTCGGGTCAGCGAGGCGGCGCAATGTCGAGCATGTGTGCCCGCCGCCCCGCGGAAGGTTCGCCGCGCCGCGCCGCCTCGTCTGTCGGCCCGTCCCGCCCGGGGCGCCGCCCGCACGCCCGCCCGGGGCGCCGCCGGCATGAACGAATCCCGTGCGCGACCGCCCCTCTGCGCGCGGCAGGAAATCGTTCGCACGCAAAGAAACCACCCTGCCTACAACGCTGGCTACAACGCTCGGCGCCACGGTGAGGGTCTAGTCCTGACGTCGGGCCGGATCTGCACTCCGGCGCGGATGAGCGACCTCCCCGACGGCTCGGCCGATCGGGGCGGGCGACGACGGCCAGGCGCCGCCCCCCCGGGGTCGAGGCGCCGAGCCCGCCCGGAGGCTCCGGGTCCGTCGGTCCTCCGCGCAGCGCCCCACGCCGCCACGGCCGACCCAACGGCCCGCGCCCGACTTCGCCGATGGCCGCCCCGGGCCGTCCGCCGCCGTTCCGACAGCGAGGCCGTCCCCATGTCCCCCACGTCCGACAAGATCCGCCCGCGCCGAACCGAACCTTCTTCCGATCCCGCGGCACCTATCCAGGGTGGTGCAAGTGCGAGTGGTGGAATGCGTGGATTGAAACCTGTTCGAACCCCGTCCGGAGGCGGGATGCAGCAGACCGACGAGGCGCTCCTGGCGGCCATCGCCGGCGGAGACATGGCGGCGTTCGAGATCTTTCACCGGCGCTACTTCCCGCGGGTGATGCGCTTCGCCGCCCGGATCGCCGACAGCCAGGACGCGGCCGAGGAGATCGCCAACGACGCGCTGATGACCGTGTGGCGCACCGCCGACCGGTTCGAGGGCCGCTCCAAGGTCTCGACCTGGATCTTCGGCATCGCCTACCGGATGTCGCTGAAGGCGCGCCAGAAGCTCGGCCGTCGCAGGAACGACGTGGAGCTGGACGAGGAGCTGATCGGCGGCGGCGCCGACGAGGCCGCCGCGGTGATCCTGAGGACCGACCTCGCCGGCGCGATGGGGCAGCTCAAGCCCGAGCTTCGCGCCGTGGTGGAACTGACATATTTCAACGGGTGCCTGTATACCGAGATCGCCGAGATCCTCGAGTGTCCGGTCGGCACCGTGAAGACGCGCATGATGACGGCGCGGCGTCGCCTGCGGCAGATGCTGGCGGACGACGACGGCGATGCGATGGAGATGGCCCTTGGCTGAGACAGCGGAAAGCACACCGCAGGCGCGTCACGACGAAGTCTGGGCGCTGATCCCCTGGCACGTGAACGGAACCCTTGCCGCGCCCGAGGCCGAAAGGGTCCGGCGCCACCTGGAGGTCTGCGAGGCGTGCGCGGCCGAGGTCGATCGCCAGCTTGGCGTCGCGGCCCGGGTCTGCATGCTCGACGACGCGCAGATGACCGAGGCCCGCGAGCGCAGCTGGGAAACCCTGCGCGCCCGGATCGAGTCCGAGGAGCGCGCCCGCGCCCCCGCGCGCCCCGCGCAGGGGCGCCTTGCGCAGCTCCTCTCGCGCCTGACCTCGCGAAGGGGCCTCGCGCTTGCCGGCGTGGCCTGCGCCGCGGCGCTGGCGGTGGCGGTGACCCTGCCCACGGCCGGGACCGACGACGCCTATCGCACCCTGACCTCGCCCGCCTCCCCGACCGGGTCCGAGGCCGGTCTCGCGATCCGCTTCCAGACCGCCCCCGACCTGGCCCCCCCCGAGCTCGAGCGTCTGCTGGCCGCCGAGGGCCTGACCCTGCTGGGCGGACCCTCCGAGGGCGGCGTGTTTCGCGCCGCGGCCCCCGAGGGCGCCGACCTTTCGGCGGCCGCGCAGGCGCTGATGGCCGCCCCGCAGATCCTGTTCGCGGCGCCCGAGACGCAGCCATGAGCGCCCCTGCGCGGAGGCCCCGCCCGCGCCCCCCCGCGCGGGGGCTCGGGTCATGAGCGCGCGGGGCCCCTCGGTCCTTGCAGTGCGGGCGCTGGGACTGGTCGGGGCGCTGCTGCTGGGCGCGGCCTGCGCCCCCCAGGCGCAGGAGGCCGCGCCCGGCGCCGGCGCGCCGACCTGGCGGCTGGCCGACGCCGACAGTCTCGACCGGCGCGACCACCTGATCCTGACGGTGGCGCAGGGCGATCCCGTCGCGCTCGCCGCCGTCGCGGCGCAGATCGAGCGGCGCTACGGCGTGCGTCTGGCCGCCGAATGGCCGCTGAATTCCATCTCGGTCCACTGCCTGGTGATCGATGCGAGCGGGGTTCCCGACCTCGAGGACCTGATCGACCGGATGCGCGCCGACGCGCAGATCCGCACCGTGCAGCGCATGCAGTCCTTCCAGGTGCTGGCGCTGACCTACGCCGATCCGCTGTTTCCCGCCCAGACCGCGCTTGCCCAGCTCAACGCGGCGCGCGCGCACCAGGGCTCGACCGGGGCGGGCGTGCGGGTGGGGGTGGTGGACTCGGCCATCGACGCCAGCCACTCCGACCTTTCGGCCCGGCTGGCCGAGGCCCGCGATTTCGTGAGGGCCGTCCCCGGCGTCGCGGCCGAGGCCCACGGCACCGCCGTCGCCTCGCTGATCGGGGCCGAGGCCGGCAACGCCCGCGGCATGGTCGGCGTCGCCCCCCAGGTCGAGCTGGTGGGCCTGCGCGCCTGCTGGCAGCGCCCGGACGGAGGCGGCGCGTGCTCCAGCTTCTCGCTGGCGCGCGCGCTGAACTTCGCGATCCTCAACCGCATCCGGGTGCTGAACCTCAGCCTTGGCGGCCCGCCCGACCCCCTGCTCGCGGAGCTGATCGAGACGGCGCTGGCCGAGGGCGCGGTGGTGGTGGCGGCCTGGGGCGAGCAGGCCGAGCCGGCCTTCCCCGCCTCGATGCCCGGCGTGATCGCGGCCGGCGGAACCGACGGTCGCCGCGGCCTGCCGGCGCCCGAGATCGACGTGATCAGCGCGGCGCCCGGCGAGGCCTACGACTACGTCTCGGGCTCCTCGGTCGCCACGGCCCATGTGGCGGGCGTCGCGGCCCTGCTGCTGGCGGTGCGGCCCGAGCTGACCTCGGCGCAGATCTCCCGCGCGCTCGAGGCCGCCGTGGTGACCCGCGACGGCGCCCCGATGCTCGACGCCTGCGAGGCGCTGCGGGCGGTGAACGCGCGCCACGAGAGCTGCTCGGGCTGAGCGCCGCCCCGACCGACCCATGACGGCCGCGCCCCCACCGGGCGCGGCCGGTCTTCATGGCGAGCCGCCGCCGGCCTCGGGCCCGACGGCGCGCCCCGGGCTTGACCCGGGGCCTCGGCCGCCAGCGTCGCGCCGGGCGAACAGAGGGCGGACCCGTGGCCAGCGACGCGCGCCGGACGCCCGACGGGTGGGTGTGCGTGGAGGAGCCTCCCCCGGCCCGACGCGAAGGGCGGGCCGGGGGGATCGGGCTCAGCCGCCGGCGCGCAGGTCCAGCATCTGGCGGCGGGTGAGGACGCCGGTCGCCTCGTCGGTCCGCGCCTCCTGGAAGGCCGAGATCGCGCCGCGGGTCTGCGGCCCGAAGATCCCGTCGACCAGCCCCAGGTAGTGGCCCGCGTCGCGCAGCTCCCGCTGGATGGCGCGCTTGGCGGCGCGGGAGAGCGACTGCTCCAGCAGCTCCAGCTCCTCCAGCGTCTCGGGCGGGGCGTCGGCGCCGGCTTCGGGCGCGGCGATCTGCAGGGCGACCGGGGTCTCCTCGACCGCCGGGCTGCGCAGATAGATCGGCGTGGCGGGCGAGGCCGACAGGCTCACCCCCTCGCCCGCCTGCATCCGGCGCAGCATCGCGCCGACCTCGATCACCTCGTCGCGGGTCACCGCCGCGATCACCTGCACCACCGCGTCCGAGCGCCCGTAGGGCGCCACCAGCACCGGGCTCGAGCCCGCCGCAGGCTCGGGCGCGGTCTCGAGCGGCGAGAGGCCGGCGGGCAGGTCGGCCGGCGCGCGCCCGATCGCGGCCACCACCGCGCCCCCCTGCTCGGCCTGGGCGGCGGCCCGCGCAAAGGCCTGCAGCGGGATCGCCTGGGTGAACAGGTCCGTCGCCCGGTTCAGCGCGGCCCCGGCGGGGGTCACGAACTCCCGCCCCTCGAAGGTCACCGCGGGGGCGTCGAGATAGACGAAGGCCGCGCGGCTGTCGGCCGCCTCGCCGGTGAAGCGCTTGAGGATCGAGCGCAGCTCGGCGTTGTTGGGGTCGGCCGCGCGCAGCGTCTCGGCCCCGATCACCTGCAGTTGCGCCTGGATCGCGTCGGCGCGCGCGCCGCCCTCTCCCACCGAGACGACCAGCGCCACCACGCGGTCGGATTGCGCCAGCGCGGGCAGGGCGCACAGCGCCGCCCCCACCAGCGAGAACAAGGCCCGTCTGAACATCGTCAGCTCCTTTTTCAGCCTGGCCGCCGGGCGGCCGAACCTTTCCGGCCCCAGCCGGGACACAAGAGAGCGACGCCCGCGGCAGCCAAGCGGTGGAGTCGTGAGGTTCAGGTCAGCGATCGTCCCACCGGCTGAGAGGGGTATAAGTGAAATGCGGCTCCGTTTCAAGTTCAACCTTGTAATAACGCTGGCCTGCGCCCTCGGAATTGGCGCGGCGGCGGGTCTGTCTTACTGGGTTGTTCAGAAATCGGCCAAGGAGGAGCTGGTTCAACAGATCCTTCTACTTCGCGCCAACGCGCTCGCGGTCCGCGCCTACACGGTCAACAGCATCGCCCCCCTGCTCTCAGAAGACAACGACATCCTGTTTCTTCCCCAGTCGGTCACCGCCTACGCGGCGCAGAGCGTGTTCTCGACCTTCCGCAAGGACTTCCCCGACTACGCCTACAAGGAAGCCGCGCTGAACCCGACCAATCCCGCCGACTTCGCCGACGCCTTCGAGACCACCCTGATCGAGCGCTTCCGCGCCGAGGACGGCCTCTCCCAGATCGAGACGGTGCTCGAGAAGGAGGACGGCCGCTATTTCACCATCGCCTTCCCGCTGAAGGTCGGAAACCCCGGCTGCCTGAACTGCCACTCGACCCCCGAGGCGGCGCCGCCGGCGATGGTCGACCTCTACGGCCCCGACAACGGCTTCGGCTGGCAGCTCGGCGAGACCATCGGCGCCCAGATCATCTCCGCCCCCATGTCCCTGGTCGAGACCCGCGCCCGCGAGACGGTGGGCATGGTCATCGCCGCGGTCTCGGCGGCGTTCCTGCTGGTGCTGATCGTGACCAACGTGCTGCTGACGCGCATCGTCGTGTTCCCGGTGCGACGGATGTCGGACGTGGCCGAGAAGGTCTCGATGGGCGACTTCGACACGCCCGAATACGCCAAGCCCGGCCGCGACGAGATCAGCTCGCTCTCGGCCTCGTTCAACCGCATGCGGCGCTCGCTCGAAAGCGCGATGAGGATGATCGATGACTGACGCCACGGTCATCGTTCCCGGCGGCCGGCGATTCATCGGCAAGTACCGGGTGGACGGCGTGCTGGGCGAGGGCGCGATGGGCGTGGTCTACGACGGCCACGACCCCGACATCGAGCGCCCGGTCGCGATCAAGACCGTCCACCCGCACCTGATCGAGGCCGCCGGCGGGCAGGAGTGGCTGACCCGCTTCGCCCGCGAGGCCCGCGCCGCCGGCCGCGCCCTGCACCCCAACCTGGTGACGGTGTTCGAGTTCCTGCAGGAGGGGCGGATCCCCTACCTGGTGATGGAGAAGGTCCGCTCGACCACGCTCGAGGACCGGATGGCGGCCCGCCCGCCGCTGGCCCTGGCCGAGATCCACGCGATCCTGCGCCAGGTGCTGGCCGGGCTAGACTGCATCCACCGGGCCGGGATCGTGCACCGCGACCTCAAGCCCGCCAACGTGATGCTGACCGAAGGCGGGGGCGTGAAGCTGACCGACTTCGGCATCGCCCGCCTGACCGCGATGGAGGCGACCGGGGCGGGGATGGTGGGCACCCCCTCCTACATGGCGCCCGAGCAGTTCGCGGGCGGCGAGGTCGACGCGCGCGCCGACATCTACGCCTGCGGGATCCTGGCCTACGAACTGGCCGCAGGCCGCAAGCCCTTCCAGGGCGGGGGCGTCGAGGCCCTGTTCGCCGCCGTCCGCCAGGGCGACGTGGCCCCCCCCTCCAGCTTCCTCGATCCCGCCCCCGCGGGCGCCGAGGCGCTGGACCGCGCCATCCTCAAGGCGATGAGCGTCGACCCCGACGACCGCTTTCCCGACGCCGGAGCGCTCGCCCGGGCGCTGGCCGAGGCGCTGCCCGCCGCCGACGGCGCGGGCCTTTCGGACAGCTTCGCCCCCCGCCGCGCGGCGCGCACGACCGAGGGCACGATGCTGGGCCGCCTTTCGTCCCACACCATGCTCGAGGTCGAGCGGCAGCTGGTGGCGCGGATGGGTCCGATGGGCCGCATCGTCGCCCGCCGCGCCGCCGCGGGCGCCGCAGACGCCGAGCAGATGATCGCCGCCGTCCTCTCCGAACTCTCCGCGGCGGGCGAGGCGCAGTCGATGCGCGACTCGATGCTGCGCCTGCTGGCCGACGCGGTCGCGCCCCCGCCGGGTCCCGCCGCCGCCGCGACCGCCCTGCCGCCGGCCGAGCTGGAGCGTCTGGCGACCCTCCTCAAACCCCATGTCGGCCCGATCGCGCTGGTGATGGTCAAGCGCAAGGCGGCCCGCGCCGCCTCGCGCGAGGCCCTCGTCGCGGCGCTCTCCGAGACCATCCCCGACCCCGCCGGCCGCGCCCGCTTCCTGCGCGACGCCGCCCCCTGACTTCGCCCGAGACGGAGCCCGCCATGTTCGACCTCGACCCCCTGCTGCAAAGCTTCGGCGACGACGCCCCCAGCGGCGAGAACCTGGAATACGACGCCGCCTGGACCGAGCTCGAGCTCGCCGCCCAGCCGGTGGCCGAGCGGGTGATCGGCGACTCGGTCCTTGCCGCAGAGGATCCCGACTACGAGGAGGTGGCGCGCCAGGCGCTGGACCTGCTGGGCCGCACCCGCGACCTGCGCGTGGCCGTGCGCCTCGCCGAGGCCGGCCTGCGCACCGAGGGCCTGCCGGCCTTCGCCCGAACGCTCGCCTATGTCGAGGGGGCGCTGGATCTCTACTGGGACAGCGTTCACCCCCAGCTCGACCCCGACGACGACGACGACCCCACCATGCGGGTCAACGCGGTGCTCGGCCTGACCGACCGGGACACGGTGCTGCGCGCCCTGCGCCAGGCGCCCCTGACCGACAGCCGCAGCTTCGGGCGGGTCTCGCTGCGCGACATCCTGCTCGCGGACGGCGAGATCCCCGCGGCCGACGACGAGCCGGTCCCCGATCCCCAGGCCATCGCCGCGGCCTTCCAGGACACCCCCGATCCGGCCCTGGCCGAGATCGCCAGGGCGGCCGACGCGATCCTCGTCCACGTCAGGCGCATCGCCGCGATCTTCGACGAGCGGCTGGGCGCGCTCGGCCCCGACCTCGCGCCCCTGCAGAAGCTCGCCCACGACATCGCCCGCCGGATCCCGCGGCGCTCGCCCGCGGGCGAGGCGTCCCAGGACGACGCGGCCCCCGCCGCCACACACGCCCCCGACCCGGCAGTGGCGCCCGCGTCGACCGCCCTCGCGCCCCCGCCCGCGCGCCCCGGCGCCGTCGAGACCCCCGGGGACGTGGTCGCCGCGCTCGACCGGATCCTCGACTACTACGCCCGCCAGGAACCCTCGAGCCCGCTGCCCCTGCTGCTCAACCGGGCCCGGCGGCTGGTCTCGGCCGACTTCCTCACCGTGATCCGCGACATCGCCCCGCTGGGGCTGGAGAACGTCTCCCTCGTCGGCGGCCTCTCGGAGGCGCAGCTCCACGGCGCCGACGACGCGGAGATGGAGATGGACTGAGCCCCCCGCGCCCGGTCCGCCGGGCGCGATCCTTTCAACCGGAAACGAAGTTGGCAGCTGTCAACTCGCCCCCATACCGCAAGGAGCCGCCCCATGGCCAGCAGTCAGAAGTTCATCGCCCGCAACCGCGTCCCCCGGGTGCAGATCGAATACGACGTCGAGCTCTACGGCGCCCAGAAGTCCGTGCAGCTGCCCTTCGTGATGGGGGTGATGGCGGACCTGGCGGGCAAGTCGGCCGAGCCTCAGCCCGCCGTCGCCGACCGCAAGTTCCTGGAAATCGACATCGACAACTTCGACGACCGCATGAAGTCGATGAAACCCCGCGCCGCCTTCAGCGTGCCCAACACCCTGACCGGCGAGGGCAACCTCTCGGTCGACCTGACCTTCCAGAGCATGGAGGCGTTCTCGCCCGCCGCCGTGGCGGGCCAGGTCGAGCCGCTGAAAAAACTGCTCGAGGCGCGAACCCAGCTCGCGAACCTGGCCACTTACATGGACGGAAAGGCAGGCGCCGAGGGCCTGGTGGCGAAGATCATCAACGATCCCTCGCTGCTGGACGCCCTGGCGGCCGCCCCTTCCCAGACCCCGACCGCGACCCAGACGCAGACCGAGGAATAGGCCATGACCGAGATGCAGAGCCAGGCCGCAGAGAAAGAGGCCGCCACGATCTTCGGCTCGTCCGAGTTCGCCTCCCTGCTCCGCAAGGAGTTCCGGCCCCAGTCCGAGCAGGCCCGCTCGGCCGTCGAGGAGGCGGTGCGCACGCTCGCCCAGCAGGCGCTGGCCAACCAGGCGCTGATCTCCGACGACGCGCTGCGCTCGATCGAGGGGATCATCGCCGAGATCGACCGCAAGATCACCGAGCAGGTGAACGTGGTCATCCACCACCCCGACTTCCAGACGCTGGAGAGCGCCTGGCGCGGCCTCCACTTCCTGGTGACCAACACCGAGACCGACGAGAAGCTCAAGATCCGCGTCCTGAACATGTCCAAGAAGGACCTCTCGAAGACGCTCAAGAAGTTCAAGGGGGCGGCCTGGGACCAGTCGCCGATCTTCAAGAAGCTCTATGAAGAGGAATACGGCCAGTTCGGCGGGGAGCCCTATGGCTGCCTGGTGGGCGACTACCACTTCGACCACAGCCCGCGCGACGTCGAAACCTTGGGCGAGATGTCCAAGATCGCCGCCGCCGCCCACGCGCCGTTCCTGACCGGGGCCGATCCCTCGCTGATGCAGATGGAGAGCTGGTCCGAGCTCGCCAATCCGCGCGACCTGACCAAGATCTTCCAGACCCCCGAATACGCCGCCTGGCGCTCGCTGCGCGAGAGCGAGGACGCGCGCTATCTTGGGCTCGCGATGCCCCGCTTCCTGGGTCGGCTGCCCTATGGCGAGAAGACCGAGCCGGTGGACGCCTTCGCCTTCGAGGAGGACGTGGCCGGCGCGGGATCGGAGAAATACTGCTGGATCAACGCCGCCTACGGCATGGCCCGCAACGTCACCCGCAGTTTCAAGGAATACGGCTGGTGCACGCGGATCCGGGGCGTGGAGTCGGGCGGCGCGGTCGACGGGCTGCCCACCCACACCTTCCCCACCGACGACGGCGGGGTGGACATGAAGTGCCCGACCGAGATCGCGATCTCGGACCGGCGCGAGGCGGAGCTGGCGCGCAACGGGCTGATGCCGCTGGTGCATCGCAAGAACTCGGACCTCGCGGCCTTCATCGGCGCGCAGTCGCTGCAGAAGCCGGCCGAGTATGACGACCCCGACGCGACGGCGAACGCTAATCTCGCCGCCCGTCTGCCGTACCTGTTCGCGACCTGCCGTTTCGCCCACTACCTCAAGTGCATCGTGCGCGACAAGGTTGGTTCGTTCAAGGAGCGCCAGGACATGCAGGACTGGCTGCAGGACTGGATCAACAACTACGTCGACTTCAACGCCGAGACCTCGCCCGAGGAGGTGAAGGCGGCCCAGCCGCTCGCCGCGGCCGAGGTCGTGGTCGAGGAGGTCGAGGGCAACCCCGGCTACTACGCCTCGAAGTTCTTCCTGCGCCCGCACTACCAGCTCGAGGGGCTCTCGGTGTCCCTGCGTCTGGTCTCCAAGCTGCCCTCGCAGCGCAGCGCGGGCTGAGGTCTGCGCGGGAGCGGCGACCTCGCCCTCGCGTCCCCCCCTGAAACGTCCCTCTTGAAAGGAGCCCTCCCATGGCGTTCGACGCATTCATGTATTTCCCGATGCAGGCCAGCATCGTGGGCGAAGTCCAGGACCAGGCGATGAAGGCCAAGAACGCCTTCGCCATCAAGTCCTTCGAGTTCGGGGCCGAGAACAAGATCGACATCGGCTCGGACACCGAGGGCGGCGCCGCGGGCAAGGCGACGTTCAAGGAATTCACCATCAAGAAGAAGACCGACACCGCGTCCTGCGGCCTGTTCCACGCGCTGTGCGAGGGCAAGCACCTGACCGAGGGCATCATCGAGCTGCGCCGCTCGGGCGGGGCCGCGGGCGCCTCGGGGGCCACCTTCATGAAGTTCCACTTCAAGCTGGTGATGGTCCAGGACATGGGCTGGTCGGGCGCCGACGGCGACGACGTCTGCGAGGAAGACCTGATCTTCCAGTACGGCGCGATGAAGATCGAATACTTCCGCCAGGGCGCCGACGGCAAGATGAAGAAGGCCCAGGGCGGCCAGGGCGAGGTGAAGTGGAGCCGGGTGAAGAACGCGGCCGTCTACGACATCTGAGCCCCCCGGCCGGGCGCGGCCGGTTCTGATTACCGGATCCCGCGCCCGGTCCCCCTTTCCCTCCCCGACAGGAGTGCGCTCCATGGCGACCCCGGCCGAAGACCGTCTGGCGGACGGCGATCTCGACGGCGCGCTGGCCGCGCTGAGCGAGGCCGTGCGCAAGGCGCCCCGCGACGCCCGTCTGCGCGTGTTCCTGTTCCAGCTTCTGTGCCTGCGCCGCGAGTGGCGGCGCGCGCTTGTCCAGCTCAAGACCTGCGCCACGCTGGATCCGCAGGCCGAGACCATGGCCCGCGCCTACCGCGAGGCCATCGCCTGCGAGCTGTGGCGCGAGGCGGTCTTCGCCGGCGCCAAAACCCCCGCGACCCGGGGCGAGCCGCCGCCCTGGCTCGAATGGCTGGTCGAGGCGCTGGCGCTCGAGGCCGCCGGCGACCCGGCCGCGGCCGACGCCCTGCGCGCCCGCGCCTTCGCCGCCGCCCCGGTCTCGCCCGGCCAGCTCGACGGCGCGCCGCTGGCCTGGATCGCCGACGCCGACCCGCGCCTCGGCCCGGTGCTGGAGGTCGTCGTGGACGGCCGTTACCTGTGGGCGCCCTTCGCCGCCATCGGCGCCCTGCGCATCGCGCCGCCCGCCGACCTGCGCGACCGGGTCTGGACGCCCGCGACCCTGACCTGGGCCGAGGGCGGCGAGAGCGTAGGCCTGATCCCCACCCGCTACGCCCCCGCCCCCGCCCTTGACCTTGGCGAGGCCGCGCCCGCGCCCGAACACCTGCTCGCCGCCGCCACCGGCTGGCGGATGCAGGGGGAGCGGGTGGTCGCGGGGCCCGGGCAGCGGATCCTGGTGACCGACGCGGCCGAGGTCGCGCTGATGGACCTGCGCGCGCTGTCGCTGGACGCGCGGGAGGCCCTCGCCCATGGCTGACCGGATGCTGATGGAGCGGCTGCAGCCCTCGCTGCTCGATCGCCTGACCGACGATGCGCCGGGCGAGCGCAAGGAGAGCGCCGGGCGCCGGGTCATCGATCTGACCCGCCTGCGCGAGATCATCCTGCGCGACCTCGAGTGGCTGCTCAACACCTCCAACGCCGAGGGCGAGCACGATTTCGAGGCCGCGCCCCACGCCGCCGCCTCGACCCTGAACTACGGCATCCGGGAGCTGTCGGGCGCCACCGCCACGGTGGGGCGGGCGCTGGAGATCCAGCGCTCGATCCGCCGGGCCATCGAGACGTTCGAGCCGCGGATCCTGCCCGAGACGCTGGACGTGATCCTGCGCCAGGAGAAGGTCGGCGCCGGCGCCGTGATCTCGTTCGACATCCGCGGCGAGCTCTGGGCCGAACCGGTGCCCATCGACCTCTACCTGCGCACCGCGCTCGACGTGACCACCGGGCATCTCAAGATCAGCCGGCAGGGGTAGGACGATGGATACGCGGCTGCTGAAACACTACGAGAGCGAGCTGGGCTTCATCCGCGAGATGGGGGCCGAGTTCGCCGAGGCCTATCCCAAGATCGCCTCGCGTCTGGGCATCCTGCCGATGGAGGTGCTCGACCCCTACGTGGAGCGCCTGCTCGAGGGGTTCGCCTTCCTCTCGGCCCGGGTGCAGCTGGAGCTGGACCTGCAGTTCCCCCAGTTCACCCAGAACCTGCTCGAGATCGTCTACCCGCATTTCCTGGCGCCGATCCCCTCGATGACCGTGGCGCGCTTCGTGCCCGATCCGGCGCAGGGGGGGCTCGAGGCCGGCTATCTCGTGCCTCGCGGCGCGACCCTGCGCGGGCATGTGCTGGAGGGGGAGCAGACGGCCTGCCGCTTCACCACCTCGCAGGACGTGACGCTGTGGCCGCTGGAGGTGGCGGAGGCGGAGTATGTCGAGGGCCGCGCGGAGCTGGCGGCGGCCGGGGTCGCCTGGCATGCGGACGCGCGGGCCGCGGTGCGCCTGCGCCTGCGCCGCACCGACGGGGCGCCGATCGCGGAGCTGCCGCTCGACACGCTGACGCTTTACCTCTCCGGCGCCGCGACCGAGGCCTGGCGGCTCTATGAAGCGCTGGCGGCCCGCGGCGTGGGGCTGGCGGGGCGGTCCACCGACCGGCGGGCGGACTGGGCCGAGCCGCTGGGCTGCGCGATCCGCCCGCGGGGCTTCGACCCGCAGGAGGCGCTGCTGCCCACCCCGGGGCAGAGCTTCGAGGGCTACCGTCTGCTGCAGGAATACTTCGCCATGCCGCAGCGGTTCTTCTTCGTGGAGCTGGGGGGCCTTGCGCCCGCGATCCGGCGGGCGGAGGGGGGGGAGGTCGACCTCTACATCCTGCTGGGGGAGGGCGCGCCGGCGCTGAAAAGCCTGAGCGCCGAGAGCTTCGAGCTGCACGCGGCCCCCGCGATCAACCTCTTCGAGAAGCGCTGCGACCGGGTCCACGTCGCCGCGACCGAGGTCGAGCATGCGCTCGTGGTCGACCGCACCGCGCCGCTCGACTACGAGATCTATCGTCTGCAGAGCGTCACCGGGATCGCCGGGGACGGCGACGACGACGTGACCTTCCGCCCGTTCTACAGCGCCGACGACTTCACCCCAGCGGGCGCCGCGCATCAGGCCTACTACGCGGTGCGCCGGCGGTTGCGGCAGCGCTCGGAGGCGCAGCGGCTGAAGGGGGTGCGGACCTCCTACCTCGGCTCGGACCTGTCGCTGAGCCTGTCGGATCGCGCGCAGGCGCCGTGGCGGGGGGACGTGAAGCAGCTCGCGGTGACCGCGCTGTGCACCAACCGCGACCTGCCGCTGCTGACCGCGACCGGGGCGGGGGAGACCGATTTCTTCCCCCCCGACGGCGGGCCGATCGCCGCGATCCGCGCCATCGTGCCGCCCACGCGCCCGCATCCCAGCCTCGCCCAGGGGCGGCAGGCCTGGCAGCTCGTCAGCCACCTGAGCCTCAACTACCTCTCGATCGCCGATGGCGACCGGGGGGAAGGGGCGGCGGCGCTGCGCGAGCTGCTGGGGCTTTACGGGTCCATCGGCGGGCAGGCGACGGCCAAGCAGCTCGAAGGGCTGCGCAGCGTCTCCTCGCGGCCCATCGTGCGGCGGATGGCCGAGGACGGGCTCTCGACCGCGGTGCGGGGCCTCGAGATCCGGGTCGGGTTCGACGAGAGCTTCTTCGAGGGCGCCGGGTGCTGCCTGCTGGGCGCGGTCCTCGAGGCGTTCTTCGCCAGGTACGTGACGCTGAACAGTTTCACCGAGACCGTCGTCCAGTCCCAGCAACGCGGGGAGATCGCCCGATGGAAGCCCAGAAGCGGCCGCCGGGTCCTGATCTGACGCGCCTGACCGCGCTGTCGGACGACCCCCAGGCCCATCACGTCTACCAGGCCCTGCGCCTGATCGAGGCGGCGCATCCCGAGCGGCCGCGGCTGGGGCGCTCGACCCGGCCCGCGCAGGATCCGGTGCGGCTGGGGCAGGAGGCGGAGCTGGCCTTCCCGCCCTCGACCGTCGCGGGGTTCGAGGCGGGGGAGGGCGAGGCGCCCGACCGGCTGACCCAGCGGTTCTTCGGCCTGTTCGGGCCCAACGGTCCGCTGCCCCTGCACCTGACCGAACATGCCCGCGACCGGCTGCGCAATCACCGCGATCCGACCTTCACGGCCTTTGCCGACGTGTTCCACCACCGGATGCTGTCGCTGCTCTACCGGGCCTGGGCCTCGGGGCAGCCCGCGCCCTCGTTCGACCGGGCCGACGACGATCCGTTCGGGGACAAGGTGGCGGCGCTGTCGGGGCATCTGGGCGAGGGCTTCGTGGATCGCGACGCGATGCCCGATCTCGCGCGGCGGCATTTGGCGGGGCTGCTGGCCGCGGCGCCGCGCTCGGAAAGCGGGCTGAGCGCGATCCTCTCGCGGTTCTTCGAGGCGCCCGTCGAGATCGAGAGTTTTGTCGGCGACTGGCTGCACCTCGAGCCCCACGACCGCGGCCGTCTGGGGAGCGCGGCGCTGGGGCGGGACGCGAACCTCGGGGCCAAGGTCTGGTCGCGCGAGGCCAGGTTCCGGATCCGCATCGGCCCCCTGTCGCTGCCCGACTACGAGCGGCTGCTGCCGGGGGGCGAGAGCCTTCGGCGCCTCGCCGCCCTCGTGCGCGCCTTCGCGGGCGAGGCGCTGGACTGGGACCTCAACCTGACGCTGCGGCGAGAGGCGGTCCCGCCCCCCGCGCTGGGCGGGGGCGTTCGCCTGGGCATGACCGCCTGGATCGGCCGCCGGCCTGCGCGCGACGCCGACGACCTGCACCTGGGCGCGCCGCGCCCCTCGGCCCGCTGCGGCGCGCCGCACCCTTCGACCCTCGCCTGAGAGAGGCCCCCGATGACCGCCATCAGCCGCGTCGCCCTGTTCGGCAAGCTCGACAAGCTCGCCTTCCAGACCATCGAAAGCGCCACCGTGTTCTGCAGGATGCGGGGCAATCCCTATGTCGAGCTGGCCCACTGGCTCCACCAGATCCTGCAGGCCCCCGACAGCGACCTGCACCGGATCGTGCGGGGGGCCGAGCTGGATGCGGGGAAGATCGCAACCGAGCTGGTGCGCGCGCTCGACGGGCTGCCGCGGGGGGCGAGCGCGATCTCCGACCTCTCGGCCCATGTCGAGGACGCGGTGGAGCGCGCCTGGGTCTACGCCTCGCTGGCGATGGACGCGCGGCGGATCCGCACCGGCCACCTGCTGCTGGGGATGCTGAAGACCCCGGGCCTGCGCAACGTGCTGGCAAGCCTCTCGCCCGAACTCGCGGGCCTGAGGGCCGACACGCTCGCCGAGCGCTTCGCCGAACTGACCGCCGGATCGCCCGAGGAGGGGCAGGGCCCCGTCGCGACCCGGGCCGAGCCGGGCGAGGCCTCGGGCGCGCTTGCTCCTCGGGGCCGCGGCGACGAGGCGCTGGCCCGCTTCTGCACCGACCTGACGGCCCGCGCGCGCGAGGGGGCCATCGATCCGATCATCGGGCGCGACGAGGAAATCCGCCAGGCCATCGATGTGCTGATGCGCCGGCGGCAGAACAACCCGATCCTCACCGGCGAGGCCGGCGTCGGCAAGACCGCGGTGGTCGAGGGCCTGGCCCTGCGCATCGCCCGCGGGGACGTGCCGCCGGCGCTGCGCGAGGCGCGGCTGCTGATGCTCGACGTCGGTCTGCTGCAGGCCGGCGCCTCGATGAAGGGCGAGTTCGAGGAGCGCCTGCGCGCCGTGATCGAGGAGGTTCAGGCAAGCCCCGCCCCGGTGATCCTGTTCGTCGACGAGACCCACACCCTGGTCGGCGCCGGCGGCGCGGCGGGGACCGGGGACGCGGCCAACCTGCTCAAACCCGCGCTCGCCCGCGGGACCCTGCGCACCATCGGCGCCACCACCTGGGCCGAGTACAAGAAGCATATCGAGAAGGACCCCGCCCTCACCCGCCGCTTCCAGGTGGTGCAGGTGGCCGAGCCCGACGAGGCGCGCGCCATCGCGATGGTGCGCGCCACCGCCGCGATGCTCGAGCGTCACCACGGGGTGCAGGCGCTCGACGAGGCGCTGGAGGCGGCGGTGAAGCTCTCGGCCCGCTACATCCCCGCGCGGCAGCTGCCCGACAAGGCGGTCAGCGTGCTCGACACCGCCTGCGCGCGGGTGGCGATCAGCCTGCACGCGGTCCCCGCCGAGGTCGACGACGCCCGCCGCCGGATCGAATTGCTGGAGACCGAGCTCGAGATCGTGGGCCGGGACGAGGCCGCGGGCCTCGACGTCGCCGCCCGGCGCGCGGACGCGCAGGCGCGCCTCGCCGAAGGGCGGGCGGCCCTCGCGGCGCTCGAGGCCCGATGGGGGGAGGAGAAGGCGGTGGTCGAGCGCGTCCTCGACCTGTGCGCCCGCCTGCGGCGCAGCGGCTGCGAGGTGGACGCCGCCGCCGCGGAAAACCCGCGCCCGCAGCTTGCCGGCGCCTCGCGCGACGTGGCGATGGCCGAGCTGCGCAAGACACAAGCCGAGCTGGCCGCCCTGCAGGGCGAGACGCCGCTGATGCTGCCCATCGTGGACGCGCATGCGGTGGGCGCGGTGGTCGCCGACTGGACCGGGATCCCGGTCGGCCGGATGATGAAGGACGAGATCGCCACCGTCCTGGAGCTGGAGCGTCATCTGTCGCGCCGGGTGATCGGGCAGGACCACGCCATGGCGATGATCGCGCGTCGGGTGCGCTCCTCGCGCGCGCGGCTCGACAATCCCTCCAAGCCGGTGGGGGTGTTCCTGCTGGCGGGCTCCTCGGGCGTGGGCAAGACCGAGACGGCGCTGGCGCTGGCCGAGACGCTGTATGGCGGCGAGCAGAACGTCATCACCATCAACATGAGCGAATACCAGGAGGCGCATACCGTCAGCTCCCTGAAGGGCTCGCCGCCGGGCTATGTCGGCTATGGCGAGGGGGGCGTGCTGACCGAGGCGGTGCGCCGGCGCCCCCACTCGGTGGTGCTGCTCGACGAGGTCGAGAAGGCCCATCCCGACGTGCACGAGATCTTCTTCCAGGTCTTCGACAAGGGCGTGATGGAGGATGGCGAGGGCCGGCGGATCGACTTCCGAAACACGCTGATCCTGCTGACCTCGAACGTGGGCTCGGAGCTGGTGATGGACCTCTGCGCCGACCCCGAGCTCCTGCCCGAGCCCGAGGCCATCGCCGCCGCCCTGCGCGAGCCGCTGCTGAAGGTGTTCCCCGCGGCCCTGCTGGGGCGGCTGGTCGCGATCCCCTATCACCCCCTGTCGCCCGCGATGATCGCGCAGATCGCGCGCCTGCAGCTCGACCGCGTTCGGGCCCGTGTGGCGCAGGCCTGGGGCGCGCCGCTGACCTGGAGCGACGCGGTGGTCGAGACCGTGGTCGACCGCTGCCGGGAGCTCGAGAGCGGCGGGCGGATGATCGACGCGATCGTCACCAACACCCTGCTGCCCGCGATCTCGACCGAGGTGCTCTCGCGCCTGATGGAGGGGCGGGCGATCGCGCGGGTCGGGGTCGACGTGGCGGGGGGGGAGTTCGTCTACGCCTTCGACTGACGCGGTTTCGACTGACGGGCCGGCGGGGGGGCGAGCCAAAAAATCCTCCGCGGGGCCGCGGGGGCGCGAACCTTCGGCGGATCTCCGCGCACAAACGGACATGTGCGACGCCTTCGGGCGCCCTTCAGCGGGCGGTCGAGGGCGGGATCGGAGGTTCGCCCATGTCCGCCAGCGGTCAGAAATTCGTCGCCCGCAACCGCGCTCCGCGGGTGCAGATCGAGTATGACGTCGAGCTTTACGGCGCGCAGAAGACGGTTCAGCTGCCCTTCGTGATGGGGGTGATAGCCGATCTTGCGGGCAAGAGCGCGGCGCCCCAGCCCTCGGTCGCCGACCGCAGGTTCCTCGAGGTCGACGTCGAGGGTTTCGACGACCGGATGCGGGCGATGCGGCCGCGCGTGGCGTTCGCCGCGCCCAATACGCTGACCGGGGAGGGGTCGCTCCCGGTCGATCTGACCTTCGAGCGGATGGAAGATTTCGCGCCCGCCGCGGTGGCGGGCAGGATCGCGCCGCTCGCCGCGATGCTGGAGGCCCGCACGCAGCTCGCGCATCTGCTGACCTACATGGACGGCAAGGCGGGCGCTGAGGACCTGATCGCCCGCCTGATCGCCGATCCCGCGGCGCTGGGCGCCCTGGTCGGCGCCGGGAGCGAGACCGCGGGCGGGGCTGCGGGCGGGGCTGCGGTCGGGGCCGACGAGGCGCTCGACGCCCTGCGCGCCGCCGCGCCGGTCGCGGCGCCGACGCAGACCCCTGACGACGACGCGGCCTTCGCCGCGCTTCGCAAGGCGCCCCGGGCCGCCCCGCAGGATCCCTCGGACGAGGCGAGCGCGGCTCTCTCGGACCTGCGCCGCGTTGGCGAGGCGACCCCGCCCGCCGACGCTTCGGATCCCCTGGGCGAGGCCTTCGCCGCCCTTCGCGACGTCGCCCCGCAGGCGCCGGCCGGCGCGGGGGAAGAGGCCGTCGCGCAGGCCGCGCTCGACGGGCTGCGCGCCACGGGCGCGGCGGCTGCGCCGGCCGCGGGCGAGCTCGAGACCGATCTGGAATCCCTGTTCGCCGACGTCGCGGACAGGGGCGGTGCGGGCGGCGCGGCGGAGCCGCCTGCACCGCACGTCCCGTCTCCGGCGCCTTCGGGCCAGCCGGCCCCCGGAGCGCCGCGCCCGGGACTGCGGAATGCGGGGGATGCGCCCGCCACGCCCGCCACACCCGCGCCGCTGCGGGACGACGCACCTGCGCCCCTGCGGGACGACGCACCTGCGCCCCTTGCACGCGACGCCGACAACGTCGACGCCTCCCCCGCGAGCGTGCGGGACGACGGCCCGCCGCAGGCGCCCTTCGGCCGGCTGTCCCTGCCGCGCCCGGAGGCGATCGAGCGCCCGGTCTTCCGCATCGCCGTACTGGGCGACTTCTCGGGCCGCGCCAACCGGGGCGAGCGCGAGACCGGCGCCGCGCTGGCCGCGCGCGCGCCGATCCGGCTGGACATCGACACGCTCGACAGCGTCATCGCCCGCTTCGCCACGACGCTGGTGCTGCCGCTGGGCGCGGACGGGGCGGGGATCGAGGCGCCGCTGGACGGCCTCGACGCCCTGCATCCCGACGACCTCTACGAGGCGGTCGAGATGTTCGAGGGCCTGGCCGGCCTGCGCGCCCGGGTGGCGCGCGGCGAGGCCGCGGCGCTGGCCGAGGCGCAGGGCCTGGCCGGCGATCCGCCCCCGCCCCCGCCGGTCGCGCGCCCCCGCGGCGGGGTCCTGCCCTCGGGCGGCGCGCTCAGCGATTTCCGCGCCCTGATCGGCGACCCTGCCGGCGCGCCGGCCTGCGCCAGCCCCGCGGACGCGCTGATCGCGCGCATCGTCGCCCCCTATGTCCAGGCCGCTCCGGATCCGCGGCAGGAGAGCCTGCAGGCCGCGCTCGACGCCGCCCTCTCGGGCGCCATGCGCGCGGTGCTCCATCACCCTGACTTCCAGGCGGTGGAATCGGCCTGGCGCTCGCTGGAGCTGCTGGCCCGGCGCGCCGGGGGCGGGGGGCGCGTCGAGATCGCGCTTCATGACCTCTCGGCCGAGGAATGGGCCGCGGATCTGGCCGCGCAGGAGGACCTCTCGCAGAGCGGCCTGTTCGGGATGCTGGCCGAGGCGCCGCGGCTCGACGAGGGGCGGGGGGCGCTGTCGGCGGTCATCGGCCTCTACACCCTCGACGAGACGCCGGCCCATGCGGCGCTGCTCGCGCGGATGGCCCGCATCGCGGCCTGGATCGACGCGCCCTTCGTGGCCGCCATCGCGCCCGAGGTGATCGACACCCCCCTGCGGGAGCGCGCGCCGGAGGCCGCCCGCGCCTGGGACGCGCTGCGCGCGCTGCCCGCGGCGGGCTACGTGGGCCTTGCGGTGTCGTCCTTCGTGCTGCGCCTGCCCTACGGGCGCAGGACCGAGCCGGTGGAGCCCTTCGACTTCGAGGAATTCGCCACGCGCGAGGGGATGCAGGGGATGCTGTGGGCCAATCCGGCCCTGCTGTCGGCGATCCTGATGGCCGAGACGGCCGCGCGGACAGGCCCGGCGAAGATGCGTCTGGGCGAGATCATGACGCTCGACGACATGCCCCTGCATCACGGGGTCGACGATCACGGCGACCCGGTGGCGCTGCCCTGCACCGAGCGGCTGCTCGACACCTCGGCCGCCGCGAAGGTGGTCGAGCGGGGGCTGATCCCGGTGCTTTCGCTCAAGGGGCGCAACGTGGTGCGCCAGGGGTCGTTCCAGTCGCTGATCGGCCGCGATCTCGCCGGCCCTTGGGCGAGCGCGCCGGGCGATGTTGTGGACGCCGAGCCGGGCGGCATGGCGCCGCCGGCCGCCAGGGCGCCCGAGGACGCCCCGCCCGCGGAAGCCGACCCCGAGACCGGGGCGGACGCGGCGATGTCCGAGCTCGACGACCTGCTGGCCGGGCTCGAGGAGGGCGCGGCGCTTGAGGCGGAGGCGTCCGGGGCGGAGGCGTCCGGGGCGGAGGACGACGGGCTCTCCGAGCTCGACGGGCTGCTGGCCTCGCTGTCGGTGGAGGAGGGCGCCCCCGAGGCGGCCTCCCCGGCGACCCCCGAAGCGACCGACCCGGATCCCGAGGACGACGGTCTCTCCGAGCTTGACGATCTGCTGGCCTCGCTCGGCGAGGACGACGCCGCGCCGGAGGGCGAGGCGGAGGACGACGACGAGATGGATCCCGACCTGGCCGCCCTGCTGAAGGACCTGTGATGCGCGATCTCGACCCCCACACCCCCGAGCCTCCCCGCGAGGACATCCTGCTGGCCGAGGTCAACGGCGGCTTCTGGCTGCTGGAGGGCGAGGCGCATCTCGACGCGATGCTGGCCAACGTCCCGGGCTACCCGACCCCGGTCGGCTGCCTGCGCTTCGAGAGCGACTTCGACCTGCGGCTGTTCCTGTCGGCCAGGGGGCTCGCGCCCGGGGCGCTGTGGGGCATCCACCCCGCCATCGTCGCGCGCCTCAGGCGCAAGGACGAGCTGGCGACGATCGACCCCGCCGCCCCCCTCGGGGAGGGCTGAGACCATGGCCAGCGCCCCGATGCCCGAGAACCGCGACGTCCGCCTGGTCCTGCCCGGCGCCCTGAAGGGCGTGCTGATGCGCGCCCAGATCGACGAACGCCTGGGCCGCCTGAGCGAGACCACGATCGAGTTCCGCTCGCCCGACCTCGATCTCGATCTCGGCCGCCTGGTGGGCGAGCGGCTGCGCCTCGAGATCGACGCGCCGAAGGACAAGACCCGGCATTTCCAGGGGCGCTGCGTGGCGGCCGAGTATCTGGGCGCGCACAACGGCGCGGGCTATTTCCGCGCCGAGGTCCGGCCCTGGCCATGGTTCCTGACCCGCAGCTCCGACTGCCGGATCTTCCAGGACAAGACGGCGCTCGAGGTGATCGCGGCGGTCTTCGCGCAGCACGCGTTCCCGGACTGGAAGGACCGGACCTCGCAGACCTACAAGCGCCGCGACTATTGCGTGCAGTATCGCGAGACGGACTTCGACTTCCTCTCCCGCCTGATGGAGGAGGAGGGGATCTACTATTACTTCGAACACGACAAGACGCGCGAGACGCTGGTCCTTGCCGACGACATGGGCGCGCACCGGCCGCTGGAAGATCACGCCGCGATCGACTTCCACTTCGAAGAGGCCCACTACCGCCGCGCCGACGACCACATCTTCGAATGGCGCGGGGTCGAGCGGGTGCAGACCGGCCGGGTGGCCCTGCACGCCTATGACCCTGCGCGGCCGCGCTCGGACCTCACGGCGCGCAAGTCGGCGCCCAGGGGCAAGCACCGCCACCGCAACTATGAGCTCTACGCCCCCGCCGGGCGTCATCGCGCGGCGCAGAAGGGCGAGCAGGAGGGCGAGCATCAGGCCCGCGTGCTGGCCGAGGGCTTCGCCGCGGGCGCCGCGCGCACCCAGGGCGCGTGCAACGTGCGCCAGATGGCGACGGGCGGCCGCTTCAGGCTGAAGGAGCATCCGCGCAAGGCGGAGAACGGCGAGTATCTGGTGATCGGCGCCCGCCACCGCATCCAGATCGAGGTCGAGGGGCCCGAGCGCGAGCTGATCCGCGCCATCCTGGGCCCCGCGCTCGACTTCGGCGACGTCCCCAACCGCGACCGCTACCGCTGCACGTTCGAGGCCCAGCCGGTGCGCGAGGTCTATCGCTCCCCGCGCGAGACCCCGCGCCCCGAGATCCCCGGCGTGCAGACCGCCGTGGTGGTCGGCAAGGCGGACGAGGACGTCTGGACCGACGAGCAGGGCCGCGTGAAGGTCCAGTTCCACTGGGACCGCGAGGGCGATGGCGACGAGCGGTCCTCGTGCTGGGTGCGCACCGCCTCGCCCTGGAGCGGCAAGGGCTGGGGCCTGGCCGCGGCGCCGCGCATCGGCCAGGAGGTCGTGGTCCAGTTCGAGGACGGCGACCCCGACCGCCCGCTGGTCACCGGCATGGTCTACAACGGCGAGACCCGCCACCCCTGGCCGCTGCCCGCCAGCCGCACGATGACCGGGATCAAGACCCGCAGCTCGAAGAAGGGGACCGGCTTCCACGAGCTGGTGTTCGAGGACCGCAAGGACGCCGAGTTCGTGCGCCTGCAGTCCGAGCGCGACTTCACCCAGATCGTGAAGAACAACGCCGAGATCACGGTGGGCGAGGGGCACAAGTCCCCCGGGACCTTCAAGCAGACCATCCACGGCGACAAGACCGAGCGGATCGTCGAGGGCGACCACAGCTTCACCCTCGCCAGGGGGGCCGAGCGGCTCTCGATCGCCAGGAGCCGCACCGCGGAGGTGGGCGCCGACGACGTGCTGAGGGTCGACGGCGACCGCAGGGCGACCGTGAAGGGAGCCGCGAGCGAGACGGTCGCCGGGGCGATGGAGATCGACGTGGGGACCGCGCTGACGGTCTCGGCGAAGAGCAGGATCGTGCTGACCTGCGGCGCCTCGAAGATCGAGATGACGCCCTCGAAGGTCAAGATCACGGCCCCCCAGGTCGAGGTGGCCGCGAGCGCCGCGGCGAAGGTGACCGCCGGCGGGGCGCTGACCCTCGAGGGCAAGGGCATGGCCGCGCTGAAGGGCGCGGGGATGCTGAAGCTCGAGGGGGGCGGGATGACCCAGCTGAAATCCTCGGGGCTGCTGATGGCCCGCGGCGCGCTGACCCTGATCAACTGAGGAGAGCGCCATGACCGCTTGCCAGCGTTTCGAGGGGCTCCGGAAGCTCTCGACCGATCCGGCCGCCAAGATCCTCGCGGCGGCGGGGGTGAAGCTGCAGACGCCGCTCGAGGCGCCGGCGAGCGCGGGCGTGCCCCGGGTGCTGGCCGAGCTTGCGGGCAAGGGCGCGCGGCTCGACATGCTGCAGCTGCTGGCCCATGCGCTGCCGGCGCGCGAGGCGACCTGGTGGGCCTGCCTGAGCGCGCGGGATCTGTGCGCGGGGGGGCGGCCCTCGGCGGCGGTGGCCGCGGCCGAGGCCTGGGTGATGCGCCCGGGGCCCGAGACCCGCGCCCGGGCCCGCGAGGCGCTGGATGCGGCCGGCGACGACGACGCGGGGCTGTGCGCGATGGCGGCCTGTTTCGCCGACGGCACGCTGGGGCCGGGGGAGCTCGACGACTACGCCGCCCCTGCGGGCGCGGTGGGCGGGGCGGTCTTCGGGATGGCGCTGCTTTCGCTGTTCGACGAGGCCGCCGACCCCGACCGGCGCGGCGCCTGGCTGCTGGACCGGGCGCTCGACCTCGCCCGCGGGGGCGCCGGCCAGGTTCCCGCGCCCGAGGGGGGCGACGCCCCCGCGGACGCCTCGCAGGCGGACGCCTCCCCCGCCGGCGCCTCGCGCAGGGAGGTCTTCCCGACGGACGCCTCGGGCGGCGAGGTCTCTGGCGTGGGCGCCTCGCAGGGGAAGGGTCCCCCCGCCGATGCCTCTGGCGGGGGCGTTCCGTGCGGGGTCGCCCCGGCGGAGGGGCGGTCATGACCCGGCCGGCCGCGCGCGTGGGCGACATGCATGTCTGTCCGATGGTGACGGGCGTGATCCCGCATGTGGGCGGCCCGGTGGTCGTGCCGGTCCCCACCGTGATGATCGGCAAGATGCCGGCCGCCACGGCGACCGCGTTGGCGGTCTGCGTGGGCCCGCCGCACCCGGTCGTCATGGGGTCGGCCAAGGTGCTGGTCGGCAAGAAGCCGCAGGCCCGGCTGGGGGACGCCTGCGCGTATGGCGGCGCCCTCGTGGCGGGGTGTTTCACGGTCATGGTGGGGGGCTGAGCGATGACCCTGCGGCTGCGGTTCCAGAACTCCGGCGCCCAACCCGGCGCGCGCGCGGCGGTCGAGATGACCGGCGGCGCGCTGACCGTGGGGCGCGGCGAGGAGAACGACCTGGCGCTGCCCGACCCCGAACGGACGCTCTCCAAGCGCCATTGCGTGATCGAGGCGCGGGGCGGGGACTATGTGGTGGTCGACCTCTCGACCAACGGCACCTACCTCAACTATGCGCCCGAGCGGCTGGGCGACGTGCCCACGCCCCTGAACGACGGCGACGTGATCGGCGTGGGCGGCTACGAGCTGGCCGTCGAGATCTCGGCGGCCCCCGTGGAGGCCGCGGGCGGCGGGACGCCCCCCCCGCCGCCCGCCGCGCCGCCGGGCGAAAGCGCGCTCGACGCCCTGGGCGAGGGGCTGGACGAGGGCGACGACGTCCTTGGCGAGATCCTCGGCGCGCGCTCCGCAGAGGCCGCCGGCGGGCCGGAGGGCTGGGCGCCCGCGCCCGCCTGGGACGACCCGTTCGCCGGCGGTTCCGCGCCGGACGCGGCGTGGCCCGCGCCGGGCTGGTCCACGCCCGACGGCGCCAGCGCGCCGGACCACGCGCCCGCCGCCCACGATCACTTCCAGGCGCCCCGCGCCGCGGGGGCGGTGATCCCCGAGGACTGGGACCAGCTGTTCGAGGCGCCCGCCGGCGCGCCGCCCCTGACCGGGCGGGCCGACCCCTTCGCCGCCCCGCCCGCGCCCGGCGCCGCCCCACCCGCGCCCGGCGCCGCCCCGGCCACGCCGCCCTTCGCCCCCCCTCCGGACGAGCCGCCGCTTGCGCGGCCCGTGCCGGGGCCGCCCGCCGCGCCCGCGCCCGCGCCCCCCGACGCCGCCCCCGACGCCGCCCCCGACGCCGCCCGGGACGCCGCCGCGCGGGCCTTCCTGGTCGCCGCCGGCATGGGGCGGGCCGAGATCCCCGAGGCCGAGCTGGCCGAGACCATGGCCCGCATGGGCCGCGTCTTCGCCGTCATGGTCGGCGGCCTGCGCGAGATCCTGATCACCCGCGCCTCGATCAAGGGCGAGATGCGCATGGACCGCACCATGATCTCGCGCGGGGCCAACAACCCGCTGAAATTCTCGATCAGCGCCGAGCAGGCGGTCGAGGCGATGATCCGCCCCGGCGTCCCCGGCTACCTCGAGGCCGAGGCCGCCGCGACCGAGGCGCTCGACGACATCAAGGCCCACGAGGTGGCGATGATGTCGGGGATGCAGGCGGCCCTGAAGGACCTGCTGGCCCGCCTCGGGCCCGAGGCGCTGGCCGCCCGGATCGAGACCGGGTCCTCGCTCGGCGGTCTGCTGGGGGGGAAGAAGGCAAGGTATTGGGAAGCCTACGAGAAGATGTACGCGCAGATCGCGCGAGAGACCGAGGACGACTTCCAGTCGACCTTCGGAAAGGAGTTCGCCCGCGCGTATGCGGCGCAGCTCGACGCCCTGGAGAGCAAGACATGACCCTGCCCGTCGCGACCGCGGCCGCCGCCGCGCTGACCCTGACGCTCGCCGCCTGCGGGGGCCCGCCCCCGCCGCCGCCGCCCACCACCGCGACGCTGAGCCTGACCGGCGCGCCGGGGATGAACGGGGGCCTTCCGGCGAAGGTGAAGGTCTACTGGCTGCGCGCGCCGGCCCGCTTCGAGGGGGCCGACTTCTTCGCCCTGTTCGGCGACGCGCAGGAGGCGCTGGGCCCCGACCTGATCGCGGTGGACGAGCATCTGCTGGCCCCCGGCGAGACCCTCGGCTCGGTCCGGACCTTCGACCGGCCCGCCGAGACCCCCGCCGTCGTCGGCGTCGTCGCGGGCTTTCGCGACGTGGGCCAGCCGGGCTGGAGCGCGACCGCTCCGCTGACGCCCAACGCCGCCAACCCGCTCGCCGTCACGGTCTCGGCCGCCGCGGTGTCCTTCGGGGACTGACGCGGAAGATCCGCAAGCAAGGAGACGCCGACTGTGTCCTGGGAAAGCAAGGTGCTGTGGTCGGAGGGGCTGTTCCTGCAGCCTCACCACTTCCAGCAGCATGACCGCTACGTCGAGTCGCTGGTGGCCGGCCTCGCCTCCGGCCTCGCCCCCTGCGCCTGGGGGATGCGGGAGCTGGCGCTGGACGAGGCGCTGCTCAAGCGCGGCAAGATCGCGCTGAAGACGGGCGCGGGCCTGACCCAGGACGGCGCGGTGTTCCGCATTCCCGCCGCCGACGACCATCCCCCCGCGCTGGACGTGCCCGAGCAGGCGCGCAACGTGGTCGTCTACCTCGCCGTGCCCAGCCGCCGCCACGGCGCGGCCGAGGTGGAGATGGGTGGCGAGGGCCGCTCGGCCGCGCGTTACGCCCCCGCCGAGATCGACGTGACCGACACCATGGGGCGCGAGCGTCGGCCCTTCCGCCTGGCGGTGGCGAAGCTGCGGATGCAGTTCGCGCTCGACCTCGACGACCTCGCCGACCAGCTGGTGATCCCGATCGCCCGGATCATCGAGGTGCGCCCGGACAAGGAGGTGGTGCTCGACCGCGCCTTCATCCCCGCCTGCACCGACGCCCGCGCCGCCCCCGCCCTGCACGCCTTCCTGCGCGAGCTGGAGGGGATGCTGAGCCACCGGGCCGAGGCCCTGGCCGGCCGTCTGACCCAGTCGGGGGCCGCCCGCGGCGCGGCCGAGATCGCGGACTACCTGCTGTTGATCTCGCTGAACCGGGCGCTGCCCCAGATCCGTCAGATGCTGGGGATCGAGAACCTCCACCCCCAGGAGGTCCACCGCTTTCTGGTCGGCCTCGCGGGGGAGCTGTCGAGCTTCATGGCGCCCGACAAGCTGCCCGACGAGTTTCCCGCCTATCGCCACCACGATCTGACCAACACCTTCCAGCCGCTGTTCCGCACGCTGCGCCAATTCCTGTCCTCGGTGCTCGAGCAGAGCGCGGTCGCGATCCCGATCGAACCGCGCAAGTACGGGGTCTCGGTCGCCCAGATCGCGGATCGGCGGCTGCTGACCTCCTCGACCTTCGTGCTGGCGGCGAAGGCCGACGTGCCGCCCGAGAGCGTGCGGCGGTATTTCCCCAGCCAGGCCAAGCTGGGGCCGGTGGAGGAGATCCGCCAGCTGGTGAACTCGGCCCTGCCGGGGATCGCGCTGCGGCCGCTGCCGGTCGCGCCCCGCCAGATCCCTTTCCACGCGGGCTGCGTCTACTTCGAGCTCGAGGCCGACAGTCCGTACTGGCGCCAGATGACCACCTCGGGGGGCATGGCCGTGCATGTCTCGGGCGAGTTCCCGGGGCTCTCGATGGAGCTTTGGGCCGTGCGCAACGCCGGCTGAGACCGGGAAGGAGGCGACGATGAACCGCGACGATCCCTTCGCCGAGCCGGCCGACACCGACCGCACGGTGATCCTGCCCAACCCCGGCGGCCGGCGGCCGGCCGCGCCCCCCGCGATGCCCGCGCCGGGGGCCGAGCCCGCGCCCGGGGCGATGCCCGCGCCGTCCGCCGCGCCGGGCGGGCCGGCCGCCGGGACCGCTCCGCCTCGCGTCGGGACAGACGAGACGATCGAAGCCGCGGCCACCGGGTTGAACCCGCTGAACGCCGCCGCCTCGAGCCTGTTCTCGCTGGTCGGGCGGCTGCGCAACCGCGCCCAGCACCCCGATCCCGCCGCCCTGCGCGAGAGCGTGATCGGCGAGATCCGCGCCTTCGAGACCCGCGCCCTGCGTGCGGGCTGCCCCGCCGAGACGGTGAAGCTGGCGCGCTACGCCCTGTGCGCGACGCTCGACGACGTGGTGCTCAACACCCCCTGGGGCGGGCGGAGCGTCTGGCCGCAACGGTCGCTGGTGGGGACCTTCCACAAGGAGACCCATGGCGGCGACCGGGTGTGGGACCTGCTCAAGCGGCTGCAGGCGGACCCCGCCCGCAACCGCGACCTGCTGGAGTTCCTCTATGTCTGCCTGAGTCTGGGCTTCGAGGGGCGCCTGCGCATCGAGCCGCAGGGGGCCGAGCGTCACCGCGAGATCCGCGCCGGCCTCGCCCGGCTGATCCGCGCCCAGCGCGGCGCGGCCGAGCCCGAGCTCGCCCCCCGCTGGAAGGGGCTGGAGCTGGCCCACCGCCCGTTGTCGGCCTGGACCCCGGTCTGGCTGATCGGGGGGCTGACGCTGGCGGGCGTGTGCGTGGCGTTCCTGGGGTTCTCCTGGGCGCTGAGCGGCGAGACCGAGCGCCTGCGCGGCCAGCTCGAGGCGCTGCGCCCCGAGGGGCCGGTGACGCTGGCCCGCGCCGCGCCCCCGCCGCCGCCGCCGCCCGCGCCGGCGCCGGAGACCCGCTCGATCGCCGCGTTCCTCGCGCCCGAGGTCGAGGCGGGGCTGGTCGAGGTCTTCTCGGCCGGCAACACCCTGACCGTGAGGCTCACGGGCGAGAGCATCTTCGCGCCGGCCTCCGACACGCTCGAGCCGCGCTTTGTCGCGGTGGTCGACCGGGTGGCCGAGGCGCTGGAGGCCGAACCCGGCCGGGTGATCGTCGCGGGCCATTCGGACAGCGTGCCGATCCGCACGGCGCGGTTCCCCTCGAACCTGCACCTGTCGCTGGCGCGCGCCCGCTCGGTGATGGCGCGGATCGGGGCGGCGCTGGCGGACCCCGGGCGGCTGACCGCCGAGGGCCGGGCCGACGCCGAGCCCATCGCCGACAACGCCACGCGCGAAGGCCGCGCCCGCAATCGTCGCATCGAAATCATCCTCGTGAAGGCAGGCTGAGCCATGTTCTTGTCCCGCATCCGCGCGATCTTCGACCCCGCCATCGTGGCGCTGATCCTGTTCGGCCTGATCCTCGCTGCCGCGATCTGGTGGATGGGCCCGCTGCTGGCCATCGGGCAGGCGCGGCCCTTCGACAGCGACTGGGGACGGGGGGTCGCCATCGGGGGCCTTGCGGCCTTCGTGGCGATCGTCTGCCTTGCCATCCTGCTGCGCCGGCGGGGGCGGGACCGGGCGATGACCCGGGCCATCGCGGCCGACGTCGCGGCCCCCGATCCCGAGGACGCCGCGGCGGCCGCCGAGCTCGATGAGCTGCGCGCCCGGATGGGCGAGGCGATGGGCGTGCTGCGCGGCCGCTCGCTGCGCGGTCGCTTCGGCTCGCGGCGGCTGTATCAGCTGCCGTGGTACGTGATCATCGGACCGCCGGGCGCCGGCAAGACCACGGCCATCGTCAACTCGGGCCTGCACTTCCCGCTGGCCGAGCGGATGGGCAAGACCGCGCTGGGCGGCGTCGGGGGCACCCGCAACTGCGACTGGTGGTTCACCGACGAGGCGGTGCTGCTCGACACCGCCGGGCGCTACACCACGCAGGAGAGCGGCGGCGAGGCCGACGCCCGCGCCTGGACCGGGTTCCTCGACCTGCTCAAGAAGCACCGCGGCCGCCAGCCGATCAACGGGGCGCTGGTGGCGATCAGCCTTTCCGACCTCGCCGTGCAGTCGGAGGCCGAGCGGCGCGACCACGCCGTCGCCGTGCGCGCCCGCCTGACCGAGCTGCGCGAGCGGCTGGGCGTGGCCTTCCCGGTCTACGTGATCTTTACCAAGGCCGACCGCATCGCCGGCTTTCAGGAGTTCTTCGAGGATCTCGGCGCCGCCGAGCGCGAGCAGGTCTGGGGGTTCACCTTGCCCCATGACCGGAGCGCCGCCCCGCTCGACGGCTTCGGGACCGAGTTCGAGGCGCTGCTGGAGCGGCTGGAGAACCGCTCGCTCGAGCGCATGCAGGCCGAGAGCGACCCCCAGCGGCGGGCGCTGGCGCAGGGCTTCCCCTCGCAGGTCGCCTCGCTGCGCGGCGCGGCCGAGGGGTTTCTGGCCGACGTGTTCCGCGCCAGCCGCTATGAGGCGCGCCAGCTGCTGCGCGGGGTCTACTTCACCTCGGGCACGCAGGAGGGGGCGCCGATCGATCGGCTGATGGCGGGCATGGCGCGGGCCTTCGGGATCTCTCGTCAGGCGGTGGGCAGCGGGTCGGGGCAGGGGCGCAGCTATTTCCTCACCCGGCTGCTGAGGGGCGTGGTGTTCCGCGAGGCGGGGCTGGTCTCGGCCGACGACCGGGTCGAGCGGCGCTATCGCTGGACCCGGCGCGGGACGGCGGCCGCAGGGCTGCTGGCGCTGGCCGGCGCCTGCGCCGCCTGGGGCGTCAGCTATCGCGCCAACGCCGCCCTGATCGCGGACGCGCAGGCGCAGGCGGCCGAGTTCCGCCGCCTGTCCGCGCAGATCCCCGGAAACCCGGTGGGGGACGACGACCTGGCCGCGGTCGCCCCCGCGCTCGACATCCTGCGCGACCTGCCGGGCAATCCCGCCGCCGGCGATCCCGCGCCGCCGTTCGAGGCGACGCTGGGCCTCTACCAGGGCGACGCCGTGGGCACCGAGAGCGCGCAGGCCTATCGCGAGGCGCTCAACGCCTTGCTGCTGCCGCGCCTGCTGTTCCGCCTGGAAACCCAGATGCAGGCCAGCCTCAACGACCCCGAGCTGCTGTTCGAGGCGCTGAAGGTCTACCTGATGCTGGGTCTGCAGGGCCCGATGGAGCAGGAGATCGTCAAGCGCTGGATGCGGATCGACTGGGCGGTCGCCTATCCCCGGGACCCGGTCCTGCAGGGGACGCTGAGCGGCCATCTCGACCGGCTGCTGAACCAGCCGATGCGCGAGATCGCCCTGAACGGCCCGCTGGTCGAGCAGATCCGGGCGCTGCTGTCCGAGACCCCGCTGGCCGAGCGCGTCTACCGCAGCATCGTCGCCAGCCCGCAGGCGCGCGACCTGCCCGATTTCCGGATCACCGAGGCCGGCGGCCCCGCCGCCGCGCGCGTGCTGCTGCGCCCCTCCGGCAAGCCGTTGTCCGAGGGGGTCGAGGGGATCTACACCCGCGCCGCCTTCCACCGCCAGTTCCTGCCCGAGGTGCTGTCGGTCGCCGCCCGCGTGCGCGACGAGGCCTGGGTGCTGGGCCCGCGCGGGACGGCCGAGACCTCGCCCGCCGGGCTGGCGCGGGTCGGGCGGGACGTGCTGAACCTCTATTACACCGACTATGTGGCGCGCTACGACGGCTTGCTGGCCGACCTCGACGTGGTCCCGATGGAGAGCCTGAGCCACGCGACCGAGGTGGCCAACGTCCTCTCGGGCCCGACCTCGCCGCTGGTGGCGATCCTCGAGGCGGTGGCGGCCGAGACGCGGCTGACCCGGCCGCCCGCAGGGGGGCTGATCGCGACGGGCGCCGGGGGGGCGGTGGCCGAGCTGGCCCGGACCGAGGCGGTCTCGGCCCTCGACAGCCGCGGGCAGGCGTTGTTCGAGGCGATCTCGGCGACCTCTCCGGCTGCGGGGGAGGCCGCGCGGCCCGAGCTTCCGGGCCAGTTCGTCGAGGACCGCTTCGCCGCCCTGCACGCGCTGGTGGATGCGCCCGAGGGCGCCCCCTCGCAGCTCGACGAGGTGGTGGGCGCGATGACCGAGGTCTATCGCGAGCTGAACCGCCTGTCGCTGGGCCAGGATTCGGGCGTGGCGCTGGCCGGGCAGGGCGGGGGGGCCGCGGCCCGGCTGCAGGAGCAGATCGGCCGGCTGCCCGCGCCGCTGGACCGCTGGACGAGCCAGGTGGCCTCGGCCTCCTCGGGGGTCGCGGTGGGCGGCGCGCGGGCCGAGCTGAACGCCCGCTGGCAGGCTCAGGTGCACCCGTTCTGCTCGCGCGCGCTCGAGGGGCGGTATCCGTTCGACCGCGCGGCGGCGGCGGACGTGGCGCTTCAGGATTTCGGGCGGCTGTTCGGCCCCTCGGGGCTGATCGACGGGTTCTTCTCCGAGCATCTGGCGCCCTTCGTGGACACCGCCTCGAACCCCTGGCGGTGGAAGCGGGTGAACGACGTGGACCTGGGGATCTCGGACGCGGTGCTGTCGCAGTTCCAGAAGGCGGCCGAGATCCGCGACAGCTTCTTCCTGGCGCCGGGCCTGCCTGCGATCACCTTCGACCTGACCCCGGTGGCGCTGGCGCCGGAGGTCGAGCAGGTGGTGGTCGAGATCGAGGGGCAGGCCGTCTCCTACGCCCATGGCCCGCCGCAGGTGACGCCGCTGAAATGGCCGGGCAGCCCGGGCGGGCGCACGCGGGTGGCGATGTCGCCAGCGCAGGCCGGCATCGAGAACACCATCTCGCGCGAGGGGCCCTGGGCCTGGTTCCGCCTGCTGGACGCGGCCGAGCTGCGGCGCACCAACGTCACCGACCGCAACCGGGTGATCTTCAACATCGGCGGTCGGATCGCGATCTTCCAGCTCCGCGCAGGCTCGGCGCTGAACCCGTTCGCGGGCTCGGCCGTCCGGGGGTTCCGATGCCCCAAGTCGCTGTGAGCGCGGCTGGGGGCCGGGCAGATCTCGGCGGCGAGGCCGGGGGCGAACATGCGGGCGAAGTGGGGGGAAGGGTGGGGGGCGCGCTTGGTCCCTGGGGCTGGTATGGCAAGGCGCCGGGCCGGGGCGACTTCTTCCGTCAAGGCCTGACGCCGGGGTTCGTCGCCGCCTGGGACGCCTGGCTGCAGGCGCTGATCGGCGCCGGGCGCGGCGCCCTGGGCGCGGGCTGGCGCGAGGCGTATTTCGCCGCCCCGATCCGCCGCTTCGCCCTCTCGCCCGGCCTGTGCGGGCCGCGCGGCGCGGTCGGCGTGATGATGCCCAGCGTCGACCGGGTGGGGCGCATGTTCCCGCTGTGCCTGGCGGCCGAGACCGACGCCCCGGCCGCCGAGGCCTGGCGCGCCGCCGAGCCGCGTTTCGAGGCGCTGGAGACGGCGGCGCTGTCGATGCTGAGCCTTGAGGCCACGCCCGACCTGCTGGCGCGGGCGCTGCCGCATCTCGCCCCCTCGGCTCCGCCGCGTTGGGCTGCGCTCGAGGACGCGCTGGCCGCACTGGATCGCGCGCCCGGCCGCTCGCTGTGGGCGACGGCGCCCGGCGACGGGGCCCGGGTGCTGCTGGCAGACGGAATGCCGCGGAGCGCGGCCGAGGCGGCGGCCCTGTTCGATCCCCACGCCGGGCGTCCGCCCCGGGCTCGACCGACCCCCGCCGACTGACTTCCCGCCGACCGACCCGACCGAGGACCGCTCACCATGTCAAACCGCTCCCTGGCGCCTGCGCGCCGCTGCAGCGCGCGCACCGACGTCGGTCGCGTCCGCGAGGTCAACGAGGACGCGATCCTCTCGATGCCCCGGCCCGGGGTCTGGGTCGTCTCGGACGGGATGGGGGGCCACGACGCGGGCGACTTCGCCAGCCGCGCGGTGGTCGAGGCGCTGGGCGCCCTGTCGCCCGAGCTCGCCCCGGCCGAGCTGATGCGCGCCGCCCGCGAGGCGGTGCAGGCCGCCCACCGCCGCATCGGGGCGGAAGCCGAGCGTCGCGGCGGCGCGGTCATCGGCGCGACGGTGGTGATCCTGGTGATCGCCGAGGCGCATTTCCTGTGCCTCTGGGCCGGGGACAGCCGCCTCTATCGCCTGCGCGAGGGGCGGCTCGAGATGCTGAGCCTCGACCACTCGGTGGTGGGCGAGCTGGTCGAGCGGGGCGAGCTGTCCTGGGCCGAGGCCGAGCGTCACCCCCAGTCCAACCAGATCACCCGCGCCGTGGGCGTGGGCGCGCGGCTCGAGATCGACAAGCGCCGGGGCGAGGCGCTGCCCGGCGACCGCTTCCTTCTGTGCTCGGACGGGCTGACCCGCCATGTCGACGAGGCGGCGCTGGCCGCCGCCCTGCGCGAGGCGCCGGTCGAGGCCGCCGCCGACCTGCTGGTCGAGCGGGCGCTGGAGGGCGGCGGGGCCGACAACGTCTCGGTCATCGTGGTCGAGGCCTGAGGCGCCGACCGCTCTCCCCCCGCCCGCGCGAGGCCCCGGGGCAAGCCCGGGGCGCGCGCGGATCGGACCTTCCTGCCCCAACCCGAGACGTCGCCATGCCCTGCTTCTGCCAGCACCCCGCCGCCGCCGCCCGGATGCGCCTGGCCGTCGGCCTGCCGTCGATCGCGCCGCCGCCGATGGCGCTGCAGCTCGCCGCCGCCCTGCCGGGGCTGACGGCCGAGCCGCGCGCCGACATCCGCCTGGCGGCCGGGCTGGGGGCGATGCGGCTGCCCGGTCTCAGCCTGGGCGGGCTCGGCGGGCTTGGCATGACGCTGTCGCTGATGATGGGGACCTTCGCGCTCGACGACCTGCCGAAGCTGGAGGTCCAGATGCAGCAGATGGCGGGCTCCTTCGCGGCCAACGTCTGGCCGCGGCTGGGCTGGCTGACCACGCTGCCGCTGGCGCCGCTGATGAACCTGGCGCTGGCCGCCCGGCTGACGATGTCGCTGCAGGGGGTCGGCCTCGACCCGTTCACGATGGGGCCGCCGGCGACGCCGGGGGGGCTGGGGAGCCTCGCGTTCGCGCTGACCCCGCCGCAGCTGGCGATGGCGCGGATGCTGGCGAGCCTGCCGTCGCTGGCCGCCCTGGCGCCGGCGCTGGGCCTGCCGCCGCTGGGGGAGGGCGGCATGGCGGGCCTCTCGGACCGGCTCGGCGCGATGGCGGCGCTGAGCCCGCCGGCGCTGGCGATCCCGATGCCCGCGCTGCTGCGGCTGGGTCTGGCGGTCGAGGCGCTGGGCACGATCCAGGCGGCGTTCGGGGACCTCTCGCCCGCCACCTTCGGACGGGTGAGCGCGATGCTGCGGATCTGGGGCGGGCTGCGGCTGCCGCTGCCGCTGGGGGCGCTGGCGCTGTCGGCGAAGCTGGACGCGCTGCCGGCCTTCGAGGACGTCCGCCTGGGCGGAGAGCTGGCCGCGGGCGCGGGCGCATCCCTGGTCGGGTTCGCGCCGCCGCGGCTGGCGATCCTGCCGTTTCTGACCGCGATGCTGGCGCTGCAGGGGGGGCTGGCGATGGCGCTCGACATGCCCGCCTTCGACCAGTGCGCGCTGTGCCCCTGCGTCTGATCGCGGGGCCCGATCGGGTCCCCGGCGCCCGGGCTGCGCGCGCCGGGCGGGACCGCGCGTCTCGCGCGGGCTGACGCGGCGCGGGTCGCCGCCTCCCGCTTCCGCCCCCCGCGCCGCCTTGACGGGCCGGCGGCGACCTGCAAGCCATGGCGGGGGAACGGACGCGAGGCGAGGAGGGTCGTGCGGTGAAGGGCGCTCCGCTGCTGAACCTCGTGCTGGCCGTTGTGCTCACGATGGCCGTGGGTCAGTTGCTGGTCATCGGCCGGCCGATCCTGGTTCCGATCATCACCGCGGTGATCTCGGTCTATCTGATGTCCTCGGCCACCGAGGCGCTGCGCCGCGCGCCGGTGCTGCGCCACCTGCCCAGCGCCGCGCTGAGGGCGCTGGTGTTGCTGATCTTCGCGCTGGGCCTCTATGCGTTCGCGGTGGTCGTCGCCTCGACCATCGGCGAGATCGCGGGCGTCGCGCCTGGCTACCAGCAGAATTTCGAGGCGCTGGCCGACCGGCTGGAGCAGCGCTTCGACGTGGACATGCAGAAGGTGCTGGACGACGCCTTCCGGGTCACTTTCGGCGGGATGGACCTGCGGGCGGTGATCCTGGGGGTGCTGGGGGGGTTCACCTCGGTCGGCTCGACCGCCTTCCTGGTGGTGATCTACGCGGCCTTCCTGATGGTCGAGCAACCGGGCTTTCCCGCCAAGCTCTCGGCCGCGCTGGGCGATCCGCAGGACGCGCGCGACGCGGCCGGGATCCTGTCCCAGATCAACGCGCGCATCGGCGAGTACCTGGCGGTCAAGACGCTGATCAACCTGATCCTGGGCGGGCTTTGCCTGGGGATCCTGCTGGCGATGGGCTCGGACTTCGCGCTGTTCTGGGCGATCGTGATCGCGCTCCTGAACTACATCCCTTACGTCGGCTCGTTGCTGGGGGTGGCGTTTCCGGTGCTGCTCTCGGTGGCGCAGGAGGGGTCGGTGGGCCATTCGCTGGCGCTGGCCGCGATGCTGATCGCGGCGCAGATCTCGGTGGGCAACGTGCTCGAGCCGCGGATGATCGGCCGGCAGCTCAACCTCAGCCCGTTCGCGGTGATGGCGGCGCTGTCGGTGTGGTCGGCGATCTGGGGGCTGGCGGGCGCGATCCTGGCGGTGCCGATGACCGCCATGCTGGTGATCGTGCTCGAGCATTTTCCCGCGACCCGCTTCCTCGCCGTGCTGATGTGGAACGAGGTGCCCCCGCAGGGCGCGGCGCCGCGTCCCGAGTCGCCGGACGAGGCGCGCGGCTGAGGCCCGATCAGCTTCGCATTCGCGCGCCCGAGGGGTCGTAGAGGGGTTTCAGGCTCGCCCGCGCGCCGACGCGCCGGCCGCCGATCTCGATCTCGAAGCGGCTGGCGAGGAGCTCGGCCGCGGCCTCGCCGGGCGCCTGCGCCACATAGCCCAGCGCCACCGCCGCGCCCAGCGCGTGCCCGTAGCTGGCCGAGGTGACGTGGCCGGCAAGCCTGCCGTCCCGCCAGATCGGTTCGCCGTGGTGGAGCAGGGGCTCGGGGTCCTCGAGCAGGAACTGGAGCATGCGGCGCGAGAGGCCCGCCTCGCGTCTGGCCAACACCGCGTCGCGGCCGATGAAATGGCCGAGAGGGCCGGGCGCGCGGTCGGTCTTCACCGCGAAGCCGAGGCCGGCCTCGAGCACGTGATCCTCGTCGCTGACGTCGTGGCCGAAGTCGCGGAAGCCTTTCTCCAGCCGGCAGGAGTCCATGGCGTGGATGCCGGCGGGGCGAGGGGCGAAGGGGGCGGCGGCCTCGAACAGGTGGTCGAAGAGATGCTGGGCGAAGTCCGCGGTGACGTGGATCTCGAAGCCCAGCTCGCCCATGAACGAGGTGCGGTGCACGCGGGCGGGGGCCATGCCGACCTCGATCGCGCGAACCTCGCCGAAGCGGAAGGCCCCGGGCGAGACGTCGTCGAGGGTGGCGGACTGTAAGGCTTCGCGCGCGCGCGGACCCATCAGGCCGAGCGCCGCCTCGGCGGGGGTGATGTCGAGCGCCACGCAGCGGGCCTCGCCGATGTGGCGGGTCAGCCAGGCGAGGTCCCGGCGCACCGTGTAGGCGGCCGTCAGCACCAGGAAGGCGGTCTCGGACAGGCGGGTGACGGTGACGTCGGCCTCCACCCCGCCGCGGTCGTTGAGCCATTGCGTGTAGACCGAGCGGCCGGGGGCCCCGTCCACGTTGTTGGCCGAGAGGCGCGAGAGCACGGCGGCCGCGTCCGGCCCCTCGACCCGGATCTTGCCGAAGGCGGAGAGGTCATAGACGGCGAGCCCCTCGCGCGTCGCCATGTGCTCGGCTCGCCAGCGGTCGAACCAGGCGGGGCGGGACCAGGAATAGTCGTAGGCCGGGGGCGTGGTCGCCTGCGGGTCGAACCAGCCGGGACGCTCCCAGCCGCAGGTTTCGGCCCAGGCGGCGCCGCGGGCGGCCCAGCGGTCGTGGAACGGGGTGCGGCGCACGCCGCGGGCGGTCTCGTACTGGCGGAAGGGCAGATGCTCGGCATAGAGCAGGCCGAGCGTCTCGGTGGTCCGCGCGCGCAGGTAGGCGCGGCCGGCCTGGAAGGGGGCCATGCGGCGGATGTCGACGTCCCAGAGGTCGAACGGCGGGGCGCCCTCGACGATCCAGTCGGCGAGCACCTTGCCCGCGCCCCCCGCGCTCTGGATCCCGATCGAGTTGAAGCCGGCGGCGACGAAGAAGCCGGGAAGCTCGGGCGCCTCGCCCAGCAGGTAGCGGTCGTCGGGGGTGAAGGACTCGGGCCCGTTGAAGAAGGTGCGGATGCCGGTGGTCTGCAGGGCGGGGATCCGCTCCATCGCCGTCTCGAGGATCGGGGCGAAGTGGTCGAGATCGGGGGGCAGCTCGTCGAAACAGAAATCCTCGGGGATGCCGTCCATGCCCCAGGGCTTGGCGCGCGGCTCGAAGGCGCCGAGCAGGAAGCGGCCGGCTTCCGGTTTCAGATAGGCGCATTCGTCGGGAATGCGCAGGGTGGGCAGGCCCTCGGGCATGTCGGGCACGAGGTCGGTGACGATGTAGAAGTGCTCGGCGGCATGAAGGGGGGCGACGACGCCGGCCTCGCGGGCGAAGTCGCGGGCCCACATGCCCGCGCAGTTGACCACGTATTCGGCCGCGACCTCGCCCTGGTCGGTGGTCACGCCGGTGACGCGGCCCCCCGCCCGGGTGACGCCGGTGACCTTCACGCCCTCCATGATGCGCGCGCCCTTCATCGTGGCGCCCCGGGCCAGCGCCTGGGTGATGTTGGAGGGGTCGCCCTGGCCGTCGAGGGGCATGTGCACGCCGCCCACCACGCCCTCGAGGCTGGCCATCGGGTGCAGGCGGGCGATCTCGGCGGGGTCGATGACGTTGGCCTCGACCCCGTGCACGCGGGCCATCGAGGCGTTGCGGCGCAGCTCCTCCATCCGGCGCCCGGTCAGGGCGAGGGAGATCGCGCCGTTGCGCCGGAAGCCGGTGGCGACTCCGGTCTCGGCTTCCAGCGCGCCGTAGAGCTCCTGCGAATAGCGCGCGAGGCGGGTCATGTTGATCGAGGCGCGGAGCTGGGCGATCAGGCCGGCGGCGTGCCAGGTGGTGCCGCAGGCGAGCTGGCGGCGCTCGAGCAGCAGCACGTCGGTCCAGCCGAGGCGGGCGAGGTGATAGGCGACCGAGCAGCCGATGACGCCGCCGCCCACGATGACGACGCGGGCCTGGGAGGGGAGGGGGACGGTCATCGGGCGGTCTCCGGGGGCAGGGCGTCGAGACGGGCGAGCGCCTCGGCGAGCGCGGGGCCGAGGGCTTCGGGCGCGCCGGCGGCGATCAGGACGAGGGCGTCGGTGGGCTCGGCCGGTGTGGGGGAGAGGGCCGCGCGGGCGCCGACCTTCTGCACCAGCAGGGCCGCGCCGTCGGGGGCGCGCAGCACCCCCTTGGCGCGGTGGATGGCGGGCGGCAGCGCCTCGAGCGCGGCGGTCAGATGCGCGGGATCCACCGGTCCCCGCGCCTGCCACAGCGCGGAGCGGACGGTCGCGAGGTCATGGGAGGGGAGCGGACTGCAGGCGCCCTGCGGGCGGGCTTGGCTGCGCGGCGCCGCGGGGGTGGCGCTGCGCGGCCCCAGCAGGAGGTCCGCCTCGATCTCGCCGTGGGGAGCGTCGAGCAGGCGGGTCTCGGGCGCGAGCGCGCGCAGGCTGGCGCGGGCGGCCCCGGCGGCCTCGGGCGAGAGCAGGTCGGTGCGGGTCAGGGCGACCAGGTCGGCGGCCTGGAGCTGCGCGCGCACCAGCTGGCCGACGTAGCGGTCGGCGGCGCGGGCGGGCAGGGTCTCGGCGTCCGCGAGCGTCACGATGGCGTCGAGCTCGAACCCCGGCCAGCCGCCGGCCATGCGGGCGATGCGCAGGGGATCGGCAACGCCGCTGGCCTCCAGCAGCACATGCTCGGGCGGCCGGGGCCGGGCGCGCAGGCGGTCGAGCGCCTGGCCCAGATCGTCGGAGATCGCGCAGCACACGCAGCCGTCGGCGAGCGAGAGGACCCCGTCCTCGGCCCCCTCGATCAGGGCCGCGTCCACGTTCACCGCGCCGAAGTCGTTGACCAGCACTCCCAGCCGCCGCCCCCCCGGCGCGGCCAGCAGGCGGTTGACCAGCGTGGTCTTGCCGGCGCCGAGATAGCCCGACAGCAGCGTGACCGGGATGCGAGGTCGCAAGGACTCGGGTCGCGAGGATTGGGGCCGAGAGGCCTGGGGGCGGGAGGAGGCGACGACGAAGGCGGGGGGCATCGCGCTCAGCCGGCGAGCGGGAAGGGGCGGCCCTCGAAGACCGTGCCCCAGATCGGGATGTCGCGCAGCGCCGTCGGATCGACCTCCCACGGGTCCTGCTCGAGCACCGTGAAATCGGCCTTCTTGCCGGCGCGGATCGAGCCGACCTCGTTTTCCATCCCCAGCACATAGGCCGCGTCAATGGTGATCGCGCGCATCGCGGCGTCGAGCGAGATCCGCTCGCCTTCGCCGATCACCGCCCCGCTCTCGCCGATGCGGTTGACCGCGACCCAGGCGCTGTTGAGGGGCAGGGCGGGGGCCATGGTGAAGTCCGAATGCAGCGCAAAGGGCACGCCCTCGCGCGCCAGCGAGCCGAGGCGCGCCATCTGGGAGGCGCGCTCATGCCCGATGGAGGCGCGCCAGTAGGCCTCGCCCAGCTCGTGCACGTAGTAGACGTTGGCCGAAACCAGCGCGCCCAGGGTCTTGATCCGGCGGGCCTGCTCGGGCGTCGAGACGCCGAAGTGCTCGATGGTGAAGCGGTGGTCGAAGCGGGGACGCTCCCACTGCAGTTTTTCGAGGATGTCGAGGGCGAGCTCGACGCCGAGATCGCCGGTGCAGTGGATGTGGATGCGCTTGCCGGCGTTCCAGAACACGCGGGCGAGGGCCTCGATGGACTCCGGCGCCATCATCCACTCGCCATGGTGGCCGTCGATGAAGCCGGGGTCCTGCATCTGCATCAGCTCGGCGAAGAAACCGCCGTCGGCGAACAGCTTCACGCCGTTCCCGAAGATCAGCTTGTCGGTGGAGCGGGCGGCAAAGGCGTTCACGCGCTCCAGCTCCTGCTCGGGGGCGGCCGAGGACCAGGTTCCGCGGCCGGCGCCGCGGGGGACGAACTGCATGCGGAAGGGGACGTCGGCCCCGCCGAACACCGCCTGCACCGCCCCCCACTCGGCCGCGTCGTCGGCGAGCGGGTAGGCAAGTTCGCCGATGGTGGTGTGGCCGCCGAGGTGGATGGCGCGCTTTACCTGCTCGAGCCCGCCGATGAAGCGCTGCGGGGCGTGCAGGAACGGTCCCATGCCCTTCATCGCCAGCGCGAGGCCGGTCTCGAAGAAGCGGCCGGCGGCGAGGTCGACCTGGGCGTACCGCGCGAGATCCGCGCGGTCGAGGCCCATCCAGTCGATGGCGGCGTCGTTGGCCACGACCTCGTGGAAGCTGCGCTGCCACAGGACGATGGGGCGGGTCCCGGAGATGGCGTTCAGCGCCTCGCGCCCGATCTCGCCGTGCCAGATGCGGTGGTAGCCCCAGGTGACCAGCGGTTCGGTCCCCTCCATCCCGGCGTCGATTTCGGCCAGCCGCGCGAGGTAGTCGTCGCGGCCGCGCACGGCGGCGCAGGTGCGGTCGGGCAGGCGCCACTCCATCGCGGTGATGAAGGGGCAGGGCAGCAGCAGGGCGCCGAGCGTGGGGTGCAGGTGGGGGTCGATGAAGCCCGGCGTCAGGACGTGGTCGCGGAAGCGGTCGTCGATGCGGTGGGGATGGGCGTCGAGCCAGGGGCGCAGCGTGTCGAGCGTGCCGGCCTCGAGGATGCGGCCGTCGCGGACCGCCACCGCGCTCGCCACGGGGGCCGAGGGGGTCATCGTGCGGATCCGGCGGGCGGTGAAGACGGTGATCTCGGAGCTGGGGATCTGGGACATGGGGCCCTCCGGGGGTCAGTAGTCGGCGGGGGCGATGATCCACATCACCACCGCGTCGCGCTCGCCGGGGTTGCGGCACCAGTGCTCTCCGGCGCCGGGAAGCTGGAAGCTGTCGCCCTCCTCCAGCAGATGGACGCGACCGTCGGCGTGGAGTTCCAGACGACCCGAAAGGACCATGCCGCCTTCCTCCCCCCGCCGGCGGCGAGGAGCGTCGCCGGTGTGGGCGCCGGGGGCGAAGGTGGTCAGGATCATCTCCAGCGTGCCGGCGAGATGGGGGGAGAGCAGCTCCTCCCGCGCGCCGGCCTGGGCGAGGTTCAGCTCGCGCCGCGCGCCGCGGCGGACCACCACGTCGCGCTCCTCGGGCGGGGCGACGGCCGTGCCGGTGAAGAACCAGTTCAACGAGACGTCCAGCGCCCGCGCGATGCCGTCCAGCGACTGGATGGTGATCGGGCTCTTGCCCCGCTCCATCTCCGAGAGATTGCCGATCGAGCGGCCGGTCGCCGCCGCCAGATCCGCCAGCTTCAGGCCGCGGGCGCGGCGAAGCTCGCGGATCTGCTGGCCGATGGGGGCGCGGGCGTCGGGGATCGGCTCGGCCGTGGCGGTGGCGGTGACGGCCGCGGCCTCCGGCTGGGCCGGGCGGCGACGTGAGGGGGCCTCCGGCTGAGCCGGACGGCTGGGAGAGGGGGCCTCGCTGGGTGGTCGGTCGCCGCGGTCTTTGGTCATTTTCGAAGCGCGTCCGGGTTCGTTTCGCTCATCTGAAAAAAGTCTTGCGCAATTTCAGATTCACCGCAACGCTTTTCAGCAGCCGCCCCCGCTTGCGTTCCGCAGGACCGGAGGGCTGGAGCCAACCGACAGGGAACCGTCACGATGACCCGACCGATCCGCCTGACCCGGCCGCCGATGCGCGGCGCCCGTCTCGTCCGCCCGTGGGCGGCCTCCTGCGCGGCGCTGGCGCTGCTCGCCGCGGCGCCCGCCGCCGCGCAGGAGCCGGTGCGCGGGGGGGAGCTGAACACCTTCACCTCCGGCTACCGCACCCTGAACCCGGGCGTGCAGTCGGGGGCGGCGACCGGGGTGCCCGGCAGCCAGATCTTCGCGGGGCTGGCGCTGGTGGGGGCGGACTACAGCGTCGCCCCCTATCTCGCGGAAAGCTGGGAGGTTTCCGACGATGCGCTGACCTACACCTTCCACCTGGTCCCCGGCGCCACCTTCCATGACGGAGAGCCGATCGAGGCCGAGGACGTGGCCTTCTCGCTCGAGACGGTGAAGGCGAACCACCCCTTCGGCGGCGCGATGTTCGGCCAGGTCGAGACGGTCGAGACGCCCGACCCGCAGACCGTGGTGATCCGCCTCGCGCAGCCGGTGCCGGGCCTGCTCCTGTCGTTGCAGCCGCTGCTGCTGCCGATCCTGCCCAAGCACGTCTACGGCGACGGGCAGGAGCTGCGCTCGCATCCGCGCAACATGGAGGACGTGGTCGGCTCGGGCCCCTTCAAGGTCGAATCGAACGACCTCGAGCGGGGGCTGGTGCTGGTGCGCAACGAGGACTTCTTCCTCGAGGGCAAACCGTATCTCGAGCGGATCGTGATGCCGCGGATCCCCGATCCGCTGGCCCGAAGCCTGATGCTCGAGAACGGGGAGATCGATCTGGCGGGCTTCGCAGGCCTCACCCCCCAGGCCGCCGACCGGCTGGAGGACGAGGATCACCTGACCGTCACGACCGAGGGCTACGGCGCCATCGGCTATGTGCACTATCTGGAGATGAACCTGCGGGAGAAGCCGTTCTCGGACCGCGCGGTCCGCGAGGCGCTGGCGCATGCCATCGACACCGAGTTCCTCTCGAAGGTGATCTTCCGCGGCCGGGCCACGCCCGGCGAGGGGCCGCTGCACACCGGCAACCCGTTCCATGCGGGCGACCTGCCGGGCTATGCGCCGGACCTGGAGCTGGCCGCCAGGATGCTCGACGCGGCCGGATACCCGGTGGGCGAGGACGGAACCCGCTTCGCCTTCGAGCTCGACGTGCCGACCTGGGCGCCGCAGGCGCACCGCCCGATGGCCGAGTACATCAAGAGCCAGATGGGCAAGCTGGACATCGCGGTGACGCTGCGGCCCTCGGCGGACTTCGCCTCCTGGGCGCAGAAGATCGGCTCGTTCGGGTATCAGGCGACGATGAACGGGTCCTTCAACTATCCCGACCCGGTGATCGGCATGCACCGCCACTTCGACTGCGACAACATCCGCAACGTGATCTGGGCGAACACGCAGGGATACTGCGATCCGAAGATGGACGAGATGCTGGACGCGGCCGCCATCGAGATGGACGAGGCGGCGCGCAAGGCGATCTACGCCGACATCCAGGCGAAGGCGATCGAGGACGTGGTCTTCATCTGGATGCCGCAGGACTACACGACCTCGGTCTGGAACGACCGCGTGCAGAACCCGCCCGAGGGCGCGTTCGGGCCGCTGGCGCCCTGGATGGACGTCTGGCTGAAGGACTGAGCGGGCCTCGCGCCCGAGGGGCTGAAAGCCTTCGCGCCCCGTCCGCCGCACAGCCCGTCCGCCGCTCAGGCGGGCGGGGCGTCTCTCATCCCGGCGGGCGGCCGGCGCGGCGCACCGCCGGCGCCAGGCGCGCGAGGCTGACGCAGCTTCCCAGCAGCGCCGCGGCGACGCCCAGCCACAGGGCGACATGCACCCCCCGCTCGGGCGAGACCGAGATGCACAGCGCCACACCCGCCGCGCCCACCGACTGGCCGAGCAGGCGCGAGGTGGCGAGGATGCCGCCTGCGCCCCCGCTGCGCTCGCGCGGGGCCGAGGACATGATCGCCAGCATGTTGGGCGACTGGAAGAAGCCGAAGCCCACGCCGCAGATCACCAGCCGCCAGCCGATCTCGACCGGGCCGGCCTCGGGCGGGATCGTGGCCAGCAGGGCGAGGCCCAGGGCCAGCACCACAAGGCCGAAGCCGCCCAGGATGCCGGGGGCGATCCGCTCGGACAGGCGCGGAGCCACGATCGACATCACCACCAGCGAGGCCGGCCAGGGAATGATCAGCAGACCGGTCTGCACCTGGCTGAAGCCCAGCTCGTAGTGCAGCAGGAACGGCATGGCCACGAACGACAGGCCCTGCACCGAGAAGGCGACGATGGCCGTCGCCGAGGACAAGGCGAAGAGGGGCGCGCGGAACAGGTCGGCGGCGAGCAGGGGCGTCGGCTCGTTCGCCTCGCGCCGGCGCAGGGCCACGGCCAGGACCGCGGCGGCCCCGAGCGCCGCCAGCGCCGGCCCCGCGCCCAGGTGCGCGGCGCCCGCGATGGCGAACAGCAGGCACGAGAACATCGCCGCGCACAGGCCCGCCGCGACGCCGTCGAAGGCGCGCGGACTGCGCTCGGTCTGGGGCAGGGTCCGCCAGCAGACCAGCGTCGCCACGCAGGCCGAGACCGCCGCCTGCAGGAACAGCCACGGCCAGTCCGCCACCGAGAGGATCGCCGAGGTCGCCGTCGGCCCCGCGGTGATCGAGACCCCCACGATCATCGCATAGAGCCCCAGGCCCCGGCCCATCTTGTCGGGCGGATACAGCGCCCGGATCAGCGCGGGCGTGGTGGCCGAGGTGGCGGCCGAGCCGATGCCCAGCACCGCGCGCCCCGCGATCAGCGTCTCGAGCGACTCGGCCAGCCCCGCGATCAGCGCGCCGGCGGCGAAGATCGCGAGGCCGATCGTGAACACCCGCTCGTGCCCGAAGATCTCGCCCATCGCCGCGGTCGGCAGCAGGGCCGCGACCACGGCGAGGTAGTAGATATTGACGATCCAGATCGTGGTGGCCGGCGCCACGCCCAGCCCCTGGGCGATGGCGGGCAGGGCGGTGGAGGTCATCGAGATGTCGATGGTCACCACCACCACCGAGGCCAGCAGCACCGGCAGGGTGATCCGGCTGACCGTGGGCGCGGCGCGGGCGCGGCGCTGCGTCCCGCTCATGTCGCGCAGGGCCGGCCGAGCATGGGGGCGCTGCCTGGTGTCGCATCCATAGGGGTCGAGGCTCCGTCTCCCGCGGGTCCCGGCCCGCCGCGTCGGCGCCGCGGTCGCGCGGCGTCGCCTGCACTCAACCGCCGGCCGGCCGGCAAGTCAAAGGGTTGACGCAAGTTTGGGGACGAGAGGTCCGCCGGGAGGGGCGGCGCGGCCGGGCGGGATCTGCGCCGCGAGCCGCGAGATCTGCGCCGCGGGACGCGAGGCGGCGCAGGGGCCGCCGCGTCCGCCTCGGGCGGCGGGTCAGTTCAGGCGGGCGACCACGAACTCCACCACCCCCTCGAGCGCGGCGCGCAGGTCGGAGTCGGGGAACACGGCCAGCGCCTCGCGGGCCTGGGCCGCATAGGCGCGGGCGCGGGTCTCGGCGCCGGTCAGGGCGTTCGCGGCGGTCATCAGCTCCATCGCGTGGGCGAGGTCGCCCTCGGTCTGGTCGCGCTTCTCGATCACCCGCTTCCAGAAGGCGCGGGCGGCCTCGTCCGGGGCGGCCTCGACCGCCAGCAGCACGGGCAGGGTGACCTTGCCCTCGCGGAAATCGTCGCCGGTGTTCTTGCCCAGACTCGCCGAGGCGCCGCCGTAGTCGAGCACGTCGTCGACGATCTGGAAGGCCATGCCGAGCGCCGTGCCGTAGGACTTGAGCGCCTGCACCTGCGCCTCGGGCGCGGCGGCGATCACCCCGCCGACCTCGGTCGCGGCGGCGAACAGCGCGGCGGTCTTGCCGTGGATCATCTGCAGGTAGGCGGCCTCGCCGGTGCCCAGATCGTTGGCGGTGGCGAGCTGCAGCACCTCGCCCTCGGCGATCACCGCCGAGGCGTTGGCCAGGATCGCGAGCACGCGCAGGTTCTCGGCCTCGGTCATCAGCTGGAAGCTGCGGGCGAACAGGTAGTCGCCCACCAGCACCGAGGACTTGTTGTCCCACAGAAGGTTGGCGGTGGGGCGGCCGCGGCGCTGGGCGCTTTCGTCGACCACGTCGTCATGCAGCAGGGTGGCGGTGTGGATGAACTCCACGGTCGCGGCCAGCTTCACGTGATCGTGTCCGTCATAGCCGGCCAGGCGGGCCGCGGCCAGCGTCAGGATCGGGCGCAGGCGCTTGCCGCCGGCCTCGACCAGATGGCGGGTGACCTCGGGGATGCGCGGCGCATGTTCGGAGGCCATGCGCTCGGCGATCAGACGGTTGACCGCCTCCAGATCGTCGGCAACGAGGCCCATCAGGCGCTGGAACGCGTCCTGCGAAGCGTCGCGGGCGGGCTGCGGGACGGCGGCGGAGGAGGCGGAGGGCGCGGTCACGGGCGGCATCGGGTCCGTTCGAGGCGCGCGTCACGCCGAAGCGGCCGCGCGGGGTGTCGGGTCGGCGCGCCCGCGTCTCGACGGGCGGGGCCGGTGCGGGTAACCCTGCGGACATGATCGAGCTGATGCGCACCACCAACCCCGCCACGATCGCCTTCGCCACGGCCCTGCTTCGCGGCGAGGATATAGACTGCTTCGTATTCGACGTCCACACGAGCGTCCTCGAGGGCAGTCTGGGCGTACTGCCGCAGCGCCTGATGGTGGCGCGCGACCAGGCCTTCCTGGCCCGCGCGGTGCTGCGCGACAACGACCTCGGCGCCGAGCTGACCCCGGAGCGTCGCGGGTGAGGCTCGGGGGCGGTCCGCAGGACGGCGCTCCGCTGCCCGCCGAGGCCTTCGCCGAGGCCGAGCTGACCCGCGACGCCCTGCTCGGCGGGCGGGTGATGCTGCGCCAGCCGCGCCGCGGCTATCGCGCCGCCACCGACCCGGTGCTGCTGGCCGCGGCCTGTCCCGCGCGCCCCGGCGAGCGGGCGCTGGATCTGGGCTGCGGCGCCGGGGCCGCCGCCCTTTGCCTCGCCGCCCGCATCCCGGGACTTGAGCTGCACGGGCTGGAGCTGCAGCCGCCCTATGCCGCGCTCGCCCGTCGCAACGCCGCCGAGGCCGGCGTCGCGCTGCGGGTGCATGAGGGGGACATGGCCCGGCCGCCGGTCTCGCTGAAGGCGCTCGACTTCGACCATGTGCTGACCAACCCGCCCTGGTATCCGCCCGGCGCGCCTGCGCCGGGGGACGCCGGCCGCTCCTGCGCGCGGGTCGAGGCGGCGCCGGTGACCGCGTGGATCGAGGCCGCCCTGCGTCGCCTGCGCCCCGGGGGGCGGCTGGCCGCGATCCATCGGGCCGAGGCGCTGGGGCGGATCCTGGTGGCGCTCGACGGGCGGGCGGGGGACGTGCGGATCCTGCCGCTGGCCGCGCGCGAGGGCCGCAGCGCCCGCCGGGTAATCGTGACCGCGCGCAAGGGGGCGAGGGGACCGCTGGCTCTGCTCGCGCCGCTCGTGCTGCACGCCGGCGCCCGGCACGAGGCGGACCGGGAGGATTTCTCGCAGGCCGCCCGCGCCGTGCTGCGCGACGCAGAGCCCCTGGCGCTGACCCCGCATATCTGAGGGCCGGAGCCGGTCCCGACGCGCGCCGGGCTTGACCCCGCCCGGCGGGCAGGGTGCAACCGGGACGAGCCCCGCGCCCTCGCGCCCCGGGCCGCAGACCGGACCCGTCGATGCCTCTTCCCGTTCCCAACGCCGTCGCCGCCATGCAGCCCGAGCTGACCGCGTGGCGGCGCGACCTGCACGCCCACCCCGAGGTCGGCTTCGACCTGCCCCGAACCGCCGCCCTGGTGGCGGCAAAGCTGCGGGCCTGGGGGCTCGACGAGGTCGTCGAGGGCCTCGGGCGGAGCGGCGTCGTCGGGGTGATCCATGGCGCCGACGGGCCGGCGAAGGGCGCGGGCGAGCGGATCCTGCTGCGCGCCGACATGGACGCCCTGCCGATGCAGGAGGCGACGGGCCTGCCCCACGCCTCGACCCGCGGGGGCGCCTTCCACGGCTGCGGCCACGACGGCCACACCGCCATGCTGCTGGGCGCGGCAAAGCGGCTGGCCGAGACGCGCGCCTTCTCCGGCACGGCCGTGCTGGTCTTCCAGCCGGCCGAGGAGGGCGACCGCGGCGCCAAGGCGATGATCGACGACGGGCTGCTGACGCGCTGGCCAGTGCGCGCGGCCTTCGGGCTGCACACCCTTCCGGGGATGCCTGTCGGGGCGATGGGCACCCGGCCGGGGCCGATGCTGGCCTATTCCGACCGCTTCCGCATCACCCTGCGCGGGCGCGGCGGCCATGCCGCGCGACCGCATCTGGCCGACGACCCGATCGTGGCCGCGGCCCAGCTGGTCGCCGGCCTGCAGGCGCTGGTCGCCCGCCGGCGGGACCCGATGAACCCCGCCCTGATCTCGGTCACCCGCCTCGAGGCCGGGACCACCGACAACGTCATCCCCCAGACCGCCGAGCTGTGGGGCACGCTGCGGGCCCTCGACCCCGCCCTCGTCGCGCCGATGATCGAGGGGATTCGCGCCATGGCCGAGGGCGTCGCCGCCGCCCATGGCCTTGGCCTCGAGGCGGAGCTGGGCCTCGACGCGGATCCTGCGCTCGTCAACGATCCCGAGGTCACCGCCTTCGCCGTCTCGGTGATGCGCGAGACGGCCGGGGCGGAGGCGGTCGACCCGCAGATGCCCGCCGAGATGGGGGGCGAGGACTTCGCCTGGTTCGCGCAGGCGGTCCCGTCGTGCTTCGCCTTCATCGGCAACGGCGGCTCGGCCCCCCTCCACCACCCCGCCTTCGACTTCGACGACGCCGCCGCCCCCCACGGCGTCGCCTGGTGGACCCGGCTGGTCGAGCGCGCGCTGCCGCCGCGGGGCTGAGCGGCGGGGGGCGCCCTCCCGTGACGCAACGTGACGCGCACGGAAGTCGGCTTGCGACCGCTGCGCGCTTCCGCGCCCGCGCGGCGCGTGCCAGTCTGCGACCCCGATGCGACCACACCGCGGCCCCGCCCGCGCTCGACCTTTCGGGGGATACCCATGACCAAGCCGATCCCGAACTCCATCGCCTCGATGCAGGCCGAGATGACGGAGTGGCGGCGCGACCTGCACGAACACCCCGAGCTGAACTACGAGGAAGTCCGCACCGCCGGCGTGGTCGCCGCCAAGCTGCGGTCCTGGAGCTTCGACGAGGTGGTCGAGGGTCTGGGCAGGACCGGCGTGGTGGGCATCCTGCACGGCGCCGACGGGCCGGCGAGCGGCAAGGACGACCGCGTCCTGCTGCGCGCCGACATGGACGCGCTGCCGATCCTCGAGCAGACCGGCGCGCCCCACGCCTCGAAGACGCCGGGCAAGATGCACGCCTGCGGGCATGACGGCCACACCACGATGCTGCTGGGCGCGGCGAAACATCTGGCCGAGACGCGCAACTTCTCGGGCACCCTGGTCTTCGTGTTCCAGCCCGCAGAGGAGGGCGGCGGCGGCGCCAAGGCGATGATCGAGGACGGGCTGCTCGAGCGGTGGCCGGTGCGCGCGGCCTTCGGGATGCACAACCACCCCGGCTCTCCGACCGGGACCATGGGCACCACGCCCGGCGCGGCGCTGGCCTATGCCGACCGCTTCAAGATCGCGATCAAGGGGCGGGGCGGGCACGCGGCGATGCCGCATCTGGCCGACGACGTGATCGTGGCGGGCGCGCAGCTGGTCACGGCGTTCCAGTCCATCGTCTCGCGCCGGCGCGATCCGATGAACCCCGCGGTGATCTCGATCACCAGGTTCTCGGCAGGTTCGGCCTACAACGTGCTGCCGCCCGAGGCGGAGCTGTGGGGCACGGTCCGCGTGCTCGACCAGGCGCTGGCCGGCCAGCTGATCGAGGAGATGCGCCGGCAGTGCGAGATGATCTCGGCCGCGATGGGCTGCACGGTCGAGGCGGAGCTGGGCCTCGACGCCTACCCGGTGACCTGGAACGACCCGGAGCTGACGAAGTTCTCGGTCGAGGTGATGCGCGAGGTCTGCGGCGAGGGCGCCGTCGACGCGCAGGCGACCGCGGTGCTGGGGGGCGAGGATTTCGCCTTCTTCGGGCAGGTGGTGCCGGCCTCGTTCATCTTCATCGGCAACGGCGACACCGCGCCCCTGCACCACCCGATGTACGACTTCAACGACGAGATCAGCCCGCTGGGCGTCCACTACTGGACGCGGATCGCGGAGCGTGCGCTGCCGAGGCGGTGATCCGCCTGCGGGCGAATTTTTGAAATAATATTGCCCTGATGCGCAACAAAATTGCGCATCAGGCGCCGTTAACATTCATGTGTTCTCAACCCTGGCGAATTTTCCGTCACAAGCCCGTGTATTTTTGATGACGACTCGGGCTGTCGGCGCCACTCTCATAGGCACCGCATGATCTGCTAGGAGGACGTCCATGAACCTCGCCGGCCACATCACCGAGCTGCGCAGGAAACACGAGAGTCTCGCCCGCACGATCGAAGAGGAGCAGCGCCGCCCGGCCATGAACGACCTGGAACTGTCCCGCTTGAAGCGCGAAAAGCTGAAGTTGAAAGAGGAGATCGTGCGGCTCAGTCCCGCGATCCACTGACCCCCTGAAGGGTCGGCGGAGCCAGCCCCCGGGAGGGGGCGAGAGCTCCGGGCAGGGGCGCGGCCGGGGGGCCTGCGCCCCGCCTTGTTGAGGGCGGCAGGGCTTGATGCGGACAGGGCGCGCGCGGATGGCGCTCAGCCCGCCGGATCGACCGGCCCGGGACGTCGGCTGCGGGCGGAGCCGAGCGCGGCGAGCCCCGCGCCGCCGGCGATGAGCGCAGCCGACAACGCCAGGCCGGGCGTCAGCGCCGCCTCGCCCGCCGCCGCCAGCGCCAGCGTCGAGAGTAGGGGGGCGCCATAGGCCGCCACCCCCAGCAGCTGGATGTCGCCGCGCTTCACCCCCACGTCCCAGACATAGAAGGCGAGCCCCAGCGGCCCCGCGCCCAGCGCCAGCACCGCCAGCCATTCGTCCGTCGTCGCAGGCCAGACCGTGGTCTCGAGGCCCAGGTGCGCCAGCGCCGAGAGGACGGCGCCCGCGGCGCAGAAGCCGGTGACCGCCTCGGTCGGGGCCTTGCCCGCCAGCCGCGACAGGACCGAGTAGCCCGACCACAGCAGCGAGCACAGCCCCGCCGCGGCGAAGCCCAGCGCATGTTCTCCCGCAAAGACCAGCCGCCCGCCGGGGGCGAGGATCAGCCCCGCCCCGACCAGCGCGGCCAGCGCGCCCAGCAGATGCAGCGCCCGCAGCCGCTCGCCCGGCAGCAGGCCCGAGAACAGCACGATCAGCAGCGGCCAGAGGTAGGCGATCAGCCCGGCCTCGGCCGCGGGCGCGTTGCGCAGGGCGGTGAAGTAGAAGAAGTGGTAGCCGAAGATCCCCCCGATCCCCAGCGCCGCCACCGGCCAGGGCTGGCGCAGCGCGGCCAGCGCCGGGCGACCGGCGGCCTTCGCCCAGACCACCCCCACCAGCGCTCCGACGCCGAGGCACATCGCCACCAGCTGGAACGGCGGAACCCGGCCCGAGCGCACGGTCAGCAGCGCCAGCAGCGCCCACAGCAGCACCGCCGCCGAGCCCACCGCCGTCGCCCGCAGGCGCGCGGCGCCCTCGCTCGGCGCGCTCACCCCGTCGCTCCGGCGCGGGGAGGGCGGACAGGACGCGAACGCGCGGGCTGGCGCGTGGGGCGGGGAGGGCTCATCTGGGGGGCTCCATCGCGGACGGGCGGACGACCCGGCCCGGTCTGCCGGGGGCGCCGGTCGGGGTCAAGCCCGCGAGGGAGAGGGGGGATGGATCCGGCGGTCGACGGTCAGAGGGGGGGCAATCGCGTCGACACGCCGGATCCGAGGGGCGTTTTCCCGGTCGCAGCTCTGGGAACCCGCGCCTTGATTCCCACCCTCGACCCCGAACGCGGCGGCGGTTCGACGCGATTGAGGCGATTGCGCCCCAATGCTGAGCCTGTGTTGGGGATTGCGGCGGCGACGGTTGGATCCTGAAACAATCGCCCCCGCGGGTCCCGGATCGACCCCGCCCATCCCCGCCCGCCCTAGCCCGCCCTCGCCCGCCCCGGGCGACCCGGCGCCCTCCCTCAGACCGTCGGCGCGAAACCCAGCGGCGCGAGCTGGGCGCGCGTCGCCTCGGCCTCGGCCTCGAGCCAGGCGAGCAGGGCGGCGATGCGCGGCGTGCGCTCGGCCCCCTTCGGACAGACGAAGCGATAGGCGCCGGGCAGCGGCAGCACCGGGCCGAAGGGGGCGACCAGCCGGCCCGCCGCCAGCTCTCGTGCGCACAGGAAGGTGCGCCCCAGCAGCACGCCCGCATTCTCGACCGCCGCGTCGACCGCGTGATCGAAGGTCGAGAAGCGCAGCCCCCGGTCGCCGGGCGCGTCCAGGCCCGCGGCGCGCAGCCACTCGGGCCAGCCGGGCCCGCCGGGGATGCGCGCGATGGAGTCGTCGTGCAGCAGCGTCTGCCCCGCGAGGTCGGCCGGGTTTCGCAGCCGCGCCGCGCGCTCGGGCGTGCACACGGGCAGCATCGTCTCGCGCCACAGCTCGCGCGAGAACAGCGCCGGGTCGGCCTGCGCCGAGAGGCGCAGGGCGCAGTCGATCTCGTCCCGCTCGAAGTCCAGCGTGCGCAGCGAGGCGACGAAGCGCAGCTCGATCTCGGGGTGCAGGTCGGCAAAGCGGAACAGCCGCGGGGCCAGCCACTTGGAGGTCAGCGCCGGGCCGGCCGTCAGGCTCAGCGGACGGCTTTCGGACAGGCGGGCGACGGCGCGGTGGGCCTCGCGGAACGCCTCGAAGCCGCGGGCGAGGCCGGGGACCAGGGCGCGGCCGGCCTCGGTCAGCTCCACCGCGCGGTTGAGGCGGCGGAACAGGGGGACGCCCAGCTCGGTCTCGAGCTGGCGAATGCGCCAGGAGAGGGCGGCGGGGGTCACGTGAAGCTCGTCCGCGGCGCGCGCAAAGCTCATGTGCCGGGCGGCGGCGTCGAAGGCGCGCAGCGCGTCGAGGGGCGGGAGGCGGCGGCTGTCAGGCAAGCTGGGTTTCACTGAAGGGGCCAGAGAACTCGTTTGTCCGCAGAGCATGCCCTCCCGATATTGGGGAAGGAAAGGGCGAAACCGCCCTGCCTCCCTGAAATGGAGTTGATCCGATGACCGAGCTCGATTTCGCCCGCGCCGGCGCCGCCGTCCATGTCGAGGCCGCCTTTCGCGCCCGCCGCGCCCGGGCGCGCGCCTTTCAGGAGGCCGCCCGGGCGCTGGGCCGCTGGATCGCGACGCGGAGCGCCGCGGTGGGCCGCCCGCGGGGCCGGGCGCTCGCCCCCCGGTGCTGCTGAGGGGCCGAGCGGGCCCGCCCGCCCCGCAATCGCCGCGCGCCCGCCCTTGCCTCGCCCGCCTGCCCATCGCAATTTGCCCTCCCGCCGCCCAAGCACGAGAGCGAAATGAGGCCGGACGACCTGCCGCGCTTCCGACAGTCCCCCACCGACCCGGTCTTCATGGCCGATCCCTACCCGGCCTATGAACGCCTGCGCGCGCTGGGCCCCGTGGCGTTCTGGGAGGAGCTGGGAAAGCCGGTGCTCTGCGGCCACGCGGAGGTCTCGGCCGTGCTGCGCGACCGCCGCTTCGGGCGCGAGGTCACCCACCTCGCCTCCCGCGAGGCGCTCGGCTGGGCGCCGATCCCCGAGCGTCTGGCCCCGTTCCACGCCTTCGAGGCGCACTCGCTGCTCGAGCGCGAGCCCCCCGTCCACACCCGCCTGCGCCGGCTGGTGAACCGGGCCTTCACCTCGCGCGCGCTGGCCGGTCTCGGGCCGCGGATCGAGGGGCTGGCCGAGGAGCTGATCGACGGTTTCTCCTCCGAGGCCGAGCTGATGGAGGGCTTCGCCACCCCGATCCCCCTGACCGTGATCGCCGAGCTGCTGGGCGCGCCGATCGAGGCCGGCCCGCAGATGCTGGCCTGGTCGCACGACATGGTGGGCATGTACCAGGCCGGCCGCGGCCGCGCCGAGGAGGACCGGGCGGTGGCGGCGACCGAGGCGTTCTCGTCCTTCATGCGCGCGCTGATCGCCCAGCGCCGCCGTCGCCCCGGCGAGGCGCTGATCGACGCGCTGATCGCCGCCGAGGACCCGGCCGCGGAGGGCGGCGGGCGCCTCAGCGAGCCCGAGCTGGTCGCAACCTGCATCCTGCTGCTGAACGCCGGCCACGAGGCCACGGTCCATGCCATCGGCAACGCCGTGCGGCTGGTGGTCGAGCGGGATCTCGACCGCGCCGCCTTCGGGGGCCGGGGCGGAGAGCGCGCGGCCGACGAGTGCCTGCGCGTGGACCCGCCGCTGCACCTGTTCTCCCGCTACGCGCTGGGCGAGGTCGAGGTCGCGGGCCTGCGCCTGCGGCTGGGCGAGGAGGTGGGCCTGCTGCTGGCCGCGGCCAACCGCGACCCGCTCGCCTTCCCCGATCCCGCCCGCGCCGATCTCTTGCGGCCGGGGGCCGAGCGGCATGTCTCGCTGGGCGCGGGGCTGCATTTCTGCGTCGGCGCGCCGCTGGCGCGGCTGGAGATCCGCTCGGCGCTGGCGGTGCTGTTCCGCCGCCTGCCGGACCTGCGCCTGGCGCAGGCGCCGCGACGCTCGAACCGCTGGCACTTCCATGGCCACGACACCCTTAGGATCGCGACGTGAGCCCTCGCGCCGCGGCCGGGGCGCCGGCCTCCCTGGCGCTGGCGCCGGCGCTCTGGCTGCTGGTCTGCGCGGCGAGCCCGGCCGCCGCGCAGACCTGCGGCGAGCATCTGGTCAGGGCCGGCGACAGCCTGAGCCGCATTGCCCGCGACGCCCCCGGCTCGCCGAGCCCGCAGGCGGTGTTCGAGGCGAACCGCGACCGGCTGTCGAGCCCCGACCATATCGAGATCGGCCAGACGCTGCGCCTGCCGTGCCCGCCCGGCGCCCCCGGGGAGCCCCCGTCCGAGGCCGGGACCGGGGCGTCGGAGGGGGGCTCCGCCGGGGCGCCGGAAGACGCGACGCCTCCGGGCGGCGAAGCGGACCCCGATCTGCCCTCCGAGAGGCCCGACGCCGCCACGGCGCTGCCCTCCCCGCCCCCCACGCCGCCCGATCCCGAGGCGGGGGCGATCCGGCTCGCCTGGGGGGGCGACGCCTCGGCGATGCCGGCCGGCGAGCGGGCGCGGACACGGCTGCAGGCGGCGCTGGCGCGCGGCGCTGCGGGACGCGAGACCGAGATTTCGGCGGCCCCGGGGGCGGCGCGCGCGCAGATCGCGCCGGGGGGCGAGGCGGATCTGGCCTTCGCCTGGATCGCGCCCGACTGCGCGGCGCTGGCGCGGCTGGACGCGGGCTCGGCCGAGCTCTGCGCGCGCTATGATTTTTCCGCGCCGCTCGCGGTCACGGAGGTCGCCTGGTTCGTGCCGGCCGGGGCGGAGACGAGCGGCGCCGCGGACCTGGCCGGCGAGCGGATCTGCCGGCCGGAGGGAGCCCCGGACGGCGATCTCGCGGCGTTGGGCCTTGCGCCGCCGCGGGCCCGGCGACTGGCGCCGGCCTCGGCCGCCGACTGCCTGCGCCTGCTGCGCGAGGGCGAGGCCGAGGCCGCCGCGCTGTTCGTCGAGGGCGCCCCCGCCGCCGGTCCCGGCCTGCGCCGGCTGGAGGCGCTGGGCGGCCCGCTGTCGCTGGTGGCGCTGGCCCATCCCGCCAACCCGCGCGGGCGCGCGGCGCTCGCCGCCCTGAACCGCGGGCTCGCGGCGCTGGATGAGGAGGAGGCTGGGGCGGAGGCTGGGGAGGCGGCGGGGCCGGACGCCGAGGCGCGGGAGTAGCGGCGGCGCCCCGCGCCGGGGTCCGCCGGCCGGGACAGGGCGCCCGGTTGGCCGCTCAGGTCCCCGCCCCTCGGTCCCCGCGCGTCCGCGGCCCCTCAGCCGCCAGCCGTCAGCCCTGGCGCTCGCCGGCCAGCGCCCGCACCTCGAGGTCCAGCGCTTCGAGCTCGGCGTCGGGCAGGCCCAGCTCGCGCAGGTGGGCGACGGTGTTGTGGAGATAGTCGCGGTTGGTTCCTGCCGGACCGCTCGCGGCGACGATGATCTCGGCCTGGGCGCGGGGGCTGAGGTCGGCGAACTGGGGATGGGTCTCGTCGATCACGTAGGCGAGCGCCCGGATCGGGCCAAGACCCTCGACCTCGAGCTCCTGCACCGTCTCGAGGTAACTGTCGGTGACCATCTCGCGCTCGCGCAGATAGGCGTGGGCGGCCTCGGCGTGGTCGGGCGCGACGCGGTAGGCGAGGCCGCGGCACTCGGCCCCCGCACGCTCGGCCAGCGCCAGCACCAGTCCGGGGGCCGCCGGGGTGCCCCGGTAGCGGATCGAGCGCAGGCAGAACGCCCGGCTGAAGCCCGCGAGCCGCGCCGCCCGCCGCTCGGCGAAGACGAACCCCGGGTTCCAGATCAGCGAGCCGTAACCGAAGACCCACAGCGCGCCCGTCTCGTCCCGTCCCAGCATCGTTCCTCCGGCTGATGTCGCGCGGCCTACGCGCGTCCTGTCCGCATCCTGTGTTCGGGCCCGGCGCCGCGGGCCCGCCGCCTGCGGGTCGCACTCCCGCCCCGGGGCCGCTATATGCCCCGCCATGGCCCGGCCGGAAAGGCGGGGCGCGAAAGAGGTGATCGAATGGGACGCTGGTTCGGCATCATCATGGGCGCGCTGCTTGTGGCCATCCTCGCCTGGAGCGGCTGGTGGCACGTCGGCTCCACCGCCCAGCAGGACGCGGTCGAGGGCTGGCTTGCCGAGCGCCGGGCCGAGGGCTGGCAAGCGGAGGCCGAGGTCTCGGTCGCGGGCTATCCCAACCGCTTCGACATGACCGCCGAGGGGCTGCGCCTGTCGGACCCCGAGGCCGGCTGGGCCTGGGCCGCGCCGACCTTCCGGACCTACATGCTCTCCTACCAGCCGCACCGGGTGATCGCCGAGTGGCCGGGCAAGCACCGGATCTCGGTCCCCGGCGAGACCGTCGAGATCGAGGCGCGGCAGCTGCGCGCCTCGGCCCGGTTCGTGCCCGGCACCCGGCTCGAGCTGACCCAGGGCATCCTCGAGATGCACGACCTGGAGATGGTCTCGGGTCTTGGCTGGAAGGCGGGGATCGCGAACGGCCAGCTCTCGCTCCGCGCTTCGGAGGAGGAGCGGGGGCGCGAGAACGCCTATGACGGGGTGCTCGACATCGAGGGGCTGCTGCCGCCCGACGCCTGGCGCGCGGCGCTGGGCGAACGGCTGGCGCGAGATCTGCCCGAGCGGGTGGAGGAGGCGAAGATCGTCGCCACCGCGGTGTTCCGCCGCCCGCTCGACCGGCTGGCGGTCGAGGCGGGCTCCCTGCGTCCGGAGACAGTGTGGCTGCGCCCCTCGGTGGTGACCTGGGGGCCGCTGTCGATTGCGGCCTCGGGCCGGCTGGAGGTGGACGAGGCGGGCGTGCCGGAGGGGACGATCGACCTGAAGGTCTCGAACTGGAAGCGGGTGCTGGAGGCGGCGGTGGCGGCCGGCGCGGTGCCGGGCGATCTCGCCGGCGCGCTGAAGGCGGGGCTGCAGCTGATGTCGAACCTGACCTCGGACGGCAAGGGGCTCGAGGCGCCGCTGCGCTTTGCCGGCGGCAACGTGTTCCTGGGCCCGATCCCGCTGGGCGAGGCGCCGCGGTTCTGATCGCCGGTCCCTGATCCCTGATCCCTGATCCCCTGCTTGCCGGGCGCCCTGCCGTCGCGCGAGGAAGCCGCGGCGCGTCGCGCGCGCCGGCTGCCGGCCGTGCGCTCGCCGCGGCGAGGCGGGCGGGGCGCGGCGGGGCTGAGGCCGCGGCGGCTGGCGTCGGGGCGGAGGACAGGGGCGCGGTTCGCGTGGGGAGCGGCGCAGGCGCGCGACGACGGGCGGGCCGCCCTTGAGCCTTGATCGCGGAGGGGCGCCCCCCCACCGGTCGGCGCCTCGCGTCAGCGGCAGTAGGCCTGGCTGCGCCGGGCCGAGTCGAAGTGCAGGTGATCCATGTGGTAGCCGTCGGAGCCGGGGCCGAGCACCGTGCCGAAGGGACCGCAGGCGCTGCTCCAGGCCGCTTTCAGGAACCGTCCGGCCTCGCCCTTGCCCCAGCTGCGCAGGGGCGAGATCTCGCGCCCGTCCGAGAGCTGGAAGGCGCGCACGTCCACGGCGTTGCCCAGCGCATGTTCCGACAGCCGCGCGCCCGGGCGCGAGTTGCGCGAGCGGCAGGCGTAGCTGGCCGCGACCCGGACCTTGGTGATCTTGGCGCCGAGCGTGCGGGGCGCCTCGCGCATCGGGCCCTTCTCGAGCCAGTTGGCGAAGATGCCGGCGGTGCGGCAGTTGATCACCGCGGCCGGGGTCAGGGCGATGCCGAGCACATGGGTCAGCTCGACCGGCGCATCGATGCCGCAGCGGCCGGGGCCGTCGATGGGCGCCTGCGCGCGGCCCGCCAGGCGCGGGTCGCCGCAGAGGCCGCCGGGGGCGGCGCCGGCCGTCTCCTCGCGGGCGCCGGGTCCGGGGGAGGGCGTGCCGCGTGGGGGGCGCACGCTCGACCGCGGGTCGGGCAGGGCGATGGCCACCGCGCGGCTCGGCTCCCGGCTCGCCTCCCGGGTCGGCGCGGCGGGGCGCCGCGGCGGGGCGGGCGAGGCGGCGGAGGCGAGCCCCGAGGCGGCGGCGGCCGCGAGACTGGGCGCGGGCAGGGGCTCGGCCGGTTTGCTGGAGGCGGGTTGGGATGGGGGGGCGTCGGGCAGGGTCGGGTCTGGGGCGACGGCGTCGAGCCCAGAGGCCTCGCCCGCGGCCTCGGGCCCGTTCACGGCGGCCTCCAGCCGGGACAGCATGGTCGCGGGGAACCCGCGCGCCGGCGGGGGGGCGAGGCCCGAGAGCGCGGGGTCGGAAGATGCGGGGCCAGAAGACGCGGGGCCGGAAGACGCGGGGCCGGAGGGCGCAAAGCTCGAGGCGGGCAGGTCCTCGGGCGCCAGCGCGTCGAAGGGCGAGGCCTGGGCCTGCGCGGCCGCTGCGACGCGCGCGTCGGGGCGCAGCGGCGGCGGGGCGGGCCAGGCGCCGCCGCGGTTCTCGCCCGAGTCGCGGGCCCGCGCGGTCTCGGGCGCCGAGTCGGCATAGGCGGTCGCGGGCGGGGGCGCGTCGCTCGGCGCCGCGGCCATCGGGCGGGCGGGAGGGGCGACCTGGGCCAGGCCCGGGGTCGACGCGCAGACCAGCGACAGGGCCGCCAGGGCGGCGCGGAGCGGCCCGGAAAGGGTGCTCCGGGCCGCCGCCCTCATCGCGTCTTCGTCCCGCCGGAGCGGCCGAAGTCTGGCGCGGCGGTGTCCTGCCCCGCCTCGACGATGCCGCGGCGCACCGCGCGGGTGCGTGTGAAGTAGTCGAACAGCTGCGGGCCGTCCTCGGTGCGGATGGCGCGCTGCAGGGCGAAGAGCTCCTCGGTGAAGCGGCCGAGAATCTCCAGCGTCGCCTGCTTGTTGTTGAGGAACACGTCGCGCCACATGGTCGGGTCGGAGGCCGCGATGCGGGTGAAATCGCGGAACCCGGCGGCGGAATACTTGATGACCTCGGACTGGGTCACCCGGCGCATGTCGTCGGCGACGCCCACCATCGTGTAGGCGATCAGGTGGGGCACGTGCGAGGTCACCGCCAGCACCAGGTCGTGGTGGGCGGGGTCCATGGTGTCGACATGGGCGCCGCAGCCGGTCCAGCACTCGGCCAGGCGCGCCACCGCCTCGGGGTCGCTGTCCTCGGCCGGGGTCAGGATCACCCAGCGATTCTCGAACAGCTCGGCAAAGCCGGCCTCGGGTCCCGAATGCTCGGTTCCCGCGAGCGGATGACCCGGGATCAGGTGGACGCCCTGCGGGATGAAGGGGGCCACGGCCTCGAGGATCGGGCCCTTGACCGAGCCGACGTCCGAGACGGTGGCGCCGGGCTTGAGGACGGCGGCGATCTCCTCGGCCACGGCCGCCATGGCGCCCATGGGCACGCACAGCAGCACCAGGTCGGCGTCGGCCGCGGCCTCGGCGGCGGTGGCGTGGACGCTGTCGCACAGGCCCAGATCGAGCGCGGTCTGGCGCGTCGCCTGCGTGCGGGCGTGGCCCGCGACATGGCCCACGAGGCCCGCGCGCTTCGCGGCCAGGCTGAACGAGCCGCCGATCAGGCCGAGGCCGATCAGCGCGACCCTGTCGTAGAGCACGCTCATGCCTCGCCCCGCCCGGAGGCCATGAACGCCTCCAGCGCCTCGGCGACGGCCCGGCAGCCGGTCTCGTCCCCGATGGTGATGCGCAGGCGGTCGGGCAGGCCGTAGGAGGCGGTGCGCCGCACGATCAGCCCGCGCGACTTGAGGAAGGCGTCGGCCGCCTCGGCCCGCGCGGTCGAACCGAAGCCCGCCAGCACGAAATTGGCGTGCGTGGGCGTGCAGGGGATGCCGGCCGCGGCCAGCCGCTTGACCAGCCAGTCGCGCCAGACCTCGTTGAGGACGGCGCAGCGCTCGACATGCTCGACGTCGCGCATCGCGGCCTCGCCGGCCAGCAGGGCGGCGGCGTTGAGGTTGAAGGGCGGGCGGAAGCGGTTGAGCGCGTCGATCACGTGGTCGGGGCCGTACATCCAGCCGATCCGCAGGGCCGCAAGCCCGTGGATCTTCGACCAGGTCCGCGTCATCACGACGTTGTCGCGCGCCTCGACCAGCTCGGCGCCGGCGTCGTAGTCGGCCTCGCGCACGTATTCGGCATAGGCGCCGTCGAGCACCAGCAGGGCGGCGGGCGGCAGCCCCGCGGCCAGGCGCGCGAGCGCCGCGCGCCCCAGCTTGGTGCCGGTGGGGTTGTTGGGATTGGCGATGCAGACCAGCCGCGTGCGTTCGGTGCAGGCGGCCAGGATCTTGTCCACGTCGGTGGTCAGGTCGGTCTCGCCGACCTCGATGGGCGTTGCGCCGACCATCTGGGCGTTGATCTTGTAGAGACCGAAGCCGTGTTCGGTGTGGATCACTTCGTCGCCCGGACCGGCATAGGCCTGGGCGAGCAGGGCCAGGCACTCGTCCGAGCCGTTGCCGCACAGGATCCGCGCGGGGTCGAGGCGGTGCGTCTCGGCGATGGTCCGGCGCAGCGAGGCGTGGCCGCCGTCGGGATAGGCGGCGAGCGCGGCGCCGGCGGCGGCGAAGGCCTCGCTCACCCGCGGCGAGGGGCCGTAGGGGTTCTCGTTCGAGCTCAGCTTGATCACCCGGTTGGCCCCGGGGATCTTCGACTCGCCGCCCACATAGGCGGCGATGTCCAGGATCCCGGGCTGGGGCCGGATCGTGGGGTGCGGCTGAACGGTCCGGGCGGGCGGGGAAGATGCCACGGCCTGTCTCCTCTCGGGGTCTTGAGGCTCCTTAACCGCTGCGCGGCCGGCGCGCCATACCCGGCGCGCGAAGGAGGGGGGGCGAAGAGGAGGCGCCCTGCGGGCGGGCTTGGCTGCCTCGCGCGTGGGGAGGGGGCGGTTCGCGGGGGAGAGCCTCCGGCGGGCTCCTGACTCACCCAAGAACATGCCCCGCGCCTGTTCTCCGGAGCCGTCTCTCGCGTCTGATGCCTGAGCGACTCGGCCGGAGGGGTCAAGGACAAGCCGGCTGCGCCGGTCGCTGCGCGATCCCTGACCCCTCCGACCGAGTCGCTCTGATCGGCATCCGCGAGAGACGGCTCCGGAGAACAGGCGCT
>NZ_CAXBOD010000005.1:0-132648 GCF_963977235.1 uncultured Albimonas sp. | reverse complement strand
CGCGATCCCAGTCGGCCAGCTCCGCCAGCCGGTTGTCGGCGATCACATAGGCCCGCTTCTCGGCCTCGCTCAGGCGGCCTCCAGCCGGCCATGCCCGGCCACGACGCCGCCCTGCGCGTCGATCAGGATCGGGTTCACGAAGCCGAAGCTGCGAATCGAGCCGGCGATCTTCTCGATCTGCTTGTCCGAATGCCGGCGCGCGTTGTTGGCGTAGGGCGCGAGCGTCCCCACGGGGCGCTCCTCCATGGCCAGCGTAGGCGCCAGGCGGCGAGGATCGATCGGGTCCGTCTCAGGGTGACGGCGAGCAGCACTGTTGCGAGCCATGACGGCCTCCAAGGTTGGCCGCCGAGGCGGCCGGAAGCTCCTCATGGGACGCGAGCGCACGCATGCCCTCGTCCCACGGACCGGAGGGTCCATGAGGAGCGGGGCGTTCTGTGCTGCTCTGTGCGGATCGCGCGTGCTGCTCGTGAAGGCGGGTGGTTTCAGCGAGATGGGAGAGCATCCTCCGCGCTCAAGAGGCGAACCGGATCTTTCTGTTGCACCCGGGTGCACTGCAGGCGGAACCCTTGGTCATGCGACATCTGGCAGGCTTCGCGATAACCAAGCGCCCCCTCCAGCGACCAGGCGCGCTCGCCGCCGCGAAGCGCACTGCGCCGGCGCGCTGGACCTCATCAAAAACGCGATCGAATGAAGAGGAATGCTGTGGCGTCGTAGATATCGATCGGCTGCCGATGTCAGCATCCGAGCAACGTCACGGCGGCAGAATTCGGCTCTCAAGAGGCGCCATCCCCATCTGCATCTGACGTGCTTTGACTTGGCGGTTGGCTCCTCTTTCTTCCCGATGAGCAAATGGAGCCCAAGTGATCGGGACGCGGCGACCCGATAGAAAGTTGCACTATAATATGATGCAATATCACAGTCAGCCGCCGGCCGCGGCCCCCTCGCCCCAAGACGGGACGGAGCGTTCCCGTGCGCAGATTCGCCGGGCTCGCCACCGCGCTCGTCCTGCCGCCGCTCGCGCTTGCCGAGGCGCAAGAGGTGAGGCGCCTGACCGTCGCCGCGCAATTCGAGAGTCAGGGGCCGGAGCCCTCGACCTCGGACGACTTCCTCACCCGCATGTGCATCGCTGAGACGTTGGACGAGGCCGACGCGCAGGGCCGGCTGACGCCCGGGCTCGCGGCTGGGTGGAAGGTCTCGGACGACGGGCTGACCTGGCGGTTCGCGCTGCGACAGGGGGGCCGGTTCCAGGACGGAAGCGCGAGGGATGCGGCGGCGGCGCCCAACGCGCTTGCGATCGCGCGGGACAAGCCGCGGCCGCTCGCCTGGCTGCAAATCGAGGAGATGACGGCCGAGAATGGGACGGACGGGCCGGGGACGCTGGTCAACCGTCCTCGCCCATCCCGAGCGTGCGCAGCATGCCGTGCAGCACCTCCGCGTCCGCGTCGGTCAACCGGCAGGCCGAAACGATCCGACCGGCCACACCCCGGACAGCCTCGTCGGATGCCCGTCCGGCAGGGGTCAGGTCGACGAGCACCCTTCGCTCGTCGACGGTGTCCCTGGAGCGGCTCGCCAGGCCGGCGGCCTCGAGGCGCTTGACCAGCGGAGTGATGGTGCCGGTGTCCATGCCGAGACGGCCGCCCAGCTCCCCCACCCCGATCGGCGCGTCATCGAGCAGCGCGATCATCGCCAGATACTGCGGAAAGGTCAGGCCGAGGGGCTCGAGGAAGGGCTTGTGCATCCGGGCGACGCGGTGCGCCGCGCCGTAGAGCGCAAAGGACAGCTGCTTGTCGAGTTCACGCCTCTTCCCGGTCGGCGAAGACGTCATGGACCACCCCCTAGCGCTCGATTATCTTGCGCACTATATAATTCTCGACGCAGCGGAGGGAAGGCCGATTCTGCGCGTCTACGTCGCCAGGACCGCTTGCCGGCTGTCGGCGGGTCGATGCGCAAATGGCTGAACCGATGACGGCTGATCGCGCCAGCCGCAAAGCCCGACGTCCCGGCCTCAGGATGCCTGACGGCCGGACCTTCTGGAACCGATGGAAAGACCCATGACGTCAATCGCCCACGCCCGCTCCTCCCTCCTGCCGGACGACCTCCCGGATCCGGCGCCCTCGATGAGCGTCGCGGAAGCCATCGCCAGCCGGCGCTCGATCCGCGCCTTCACCGATGCCCCCCGTGTCCCTCGAAACGATGACGCGCGTGATGGAGCAGGCGCGCTGGGCGCCGTCCGGCTGCAACTTCCAGCCATGGGAAGCCACCCTCCTCACCGGCGCTCCCCTGAAGGCGCTGACCGACCGGCTGGCCGCGAGCGCGCCGGACGATCCGCTCGAGTACGACTTCCTGGCGCCGTCTCGGGTCGAGCGGTACCGGGGGCGGTACACGGGCTTCGCCGCTGCGATGTACGACGCCCTCGAGATCTCGCGCGACGACAAGAACGCGCGTGAGGCCTGGGGCCGGCGCAATGCCGAAGCCTTCGCGGCGCCGGTGCTGCTCCTGTGCCACTTCCCCAAGTGGATGAAGGAGGCGCAGTGGTCGGACATGGGCATGTGGCTGCAGACGATCATGCTGTCCCTGCGGGGCGAGGGTCTCGACAGCTGTCCGCTGGAGGCGCTCGGCATGTACGGCCGCACGATCAAGGACCATCTCGGGCTGTCGGAGGACACGCTGCTGTTCTGCGGACTGGCGATCGGACATCGCGACCCCGACGCGGCCGTCAACCGCTTCCGGCGCGACCGGGCGCCGCTTTCGGATCTCGTCACGTTCCAGGGGTTCTGAGCTGCGGCTCTCGGCCCGTCGGCTTCGCTCGGGGATCATGCGCATCCGGCCCGAAGCCATCCCACGCGGCGCCCCGCCACGCGGCAGGGCGCCGTCCCCGCGACCCCCTTGCAGGAGACGGATCCCGGCGTGCGCGCCTGCCAGGCAGGCGGACGTCGACTCCGGAGACCGACCATGACCGACAAGAAGATGATCCTCGGGATTGGCCTCACCTCGGGCTACGGCATGTTGCCCGGATCGTGGCGGGCCCCCGGCGTCGATCCGGAGAACTACGCCCGCGTGGAGGCCAACGTCCGCTACGCCCAGGCCGCCGAACGCGGCGGGTTCTCGTTCGTGTTCACCCCCGACTTTCCGATCCTGCGCGGCGGCGAGGACCGGGGCGGCATCCAGAACATCATGGAGCCGATGCTGCATCTCGCCGCGATCGCGCAGGCGACGCGCCGCATCGGGCTCGTCGCGACCGGATCGACGTCGTTCCAGGAGCCGTTCAACACCGCCCGCCAGTTCAAGGCGCTGGACGTGATGAGCCGGGGCCGCGTCGGCTGGAACGCCGTGACGACCAGCGATCCCGCCGTGGCGGCGAACTACGGCATGCCAGTGGCCGAGCGGACCGTCCGCTACCAGCGGGCGCATGAGACGATCCAGATCGTGCAGGCCCTGTGGGGCAGCTGGCGACGCGACGCCTGGATCAAGGACGCCGAGACGGGACGCTATCTGGACCCCGACAAGCTGCAACCGGTCAACCTTCGGGGCAAGCATGTCGGATCGCGCGGTCCCCTGCCGATCCCCCCGTCGGAACAGGGGCAGCCGGTCATCTTCAGTTCCGGCGCTCCCAGCCCGCACATGCTCGCGCTGGCTGGCCGCTATGCCAGCGGGTTCATCGCCGAGGTCTGGACGATCGAGGAGGGACGCGCGCAGCGCGAGATGCTGCGGAACGCGGCCCGCGACGCGGGTCGGGATCCCGACGAGATCAAGTACTTCGTCGGCCTGATGACCACGGTGGCGCCGACGGTCCGGGAGGGGCTGGACCGGCGCATCGCCCTGTCCGACGGGGCCATCGAGGCGCGGCTTCCCGCCCTGGGCGCCATGCTCGGACTGCGCCTCGATCCCGCACGGATCGACGTCCCCCTCACGCCCGAAGACCTGGCGAAGGCGCGCGTCGCCTCCGGCGATCCGCGAGCGGGCATTGCGCTGGAGGTGGCGCGTCAGGGCTGGTCCCCCCGCGATGTCCTGGCCCATGGGGTGATCGACTATCACCCCGTCGCCGTCGGGCCTCCCGAGGTGCATGCCGACCATCTGCAGAGGTGGTTCGAGGCCGGCGCAGCGGACGGTTTCTGGATCCTGCCCGACGTTTTCGAAGACGGCGTGGACGCCTTCGTCGATCAGGTCGTCCCTCTCCTGCGGGACCGGGGGCTTTATCCGCAGGACTACATCGGCGCCACGTTGCGGGAGAACCTCGGGGTTCCCGACCAATACGGCCCCGACCCGCGCCTCGCCGCCGCGACGCGCTGATCCACGGGACCCGGCGGACAGCCGGCGGGCGGCCGGCGACTTTCGAGATCCCCCGGACGCCGCGCGGTCCGTCAAGGATCCGGAAGTAATCGGGCGGCACGAAGCTGTTCCGACGGATCGACGTACGCGGTCTGTCGTGACGTCGGACCGGTCGCCAGGACAGGGTCACAGGCGCGTCCGCCGCGCTGCGGCAGGCTGGTCGATCGCCTGCCGCTCCTGCAAGGCTCAGGGCCGCCCGGGCTTCGGGACGGTCTGCACCCGGGCCACGACCGACATGCCGGGCGCCAGGCGGTCGGCGAGACGCTGGTCGGGGTCGATCGCGATCCGCACCGGCAGGCGTTGCGCGATCTTGATGAAATTGCCGGTGGCGTTGGAGGGTCCCAGCACGCTGAACTCCGAGCCGGTGGCGGGAGAGAAGCCCTCGATGCGCCCGGTGAGCTCCGCGTCGCCCAGGGCGTCGACGGTGAAGCGGACCGGGTCCCCCACGTGCAGGCCCGACAGCTGGGTCTCCTTGAAGTTGGCGACGATCCATTTGCGCGCCGGAACCAGCGAGGCGAGCCGCGCGCCGGGCGTCACGTACTGACCGACCCGCGCCGACACCTCCCCGAGCTTGCCGGCGACCGGCGCGCGGATGCGGGTATGGGCGAGGTCGATGCGGGCCAGCTCCACCGCCGCCTCCGCCTCCTCGACGGCGGCGGCGCGGGATCGGCGCTCGACGGCGACCGCGTCCACGTCCTGCCGGGCGGTCTCGGCCTGCGCCGCGGCCTGGCGCAACGTGGCGCCGGCCTGGTCGAAGGCGAGCCGGCGGGCCTGCGCCTCGCGCTCGGTGACCACGCCGCGGCTGCGCAGCTCGGTCGCCCGGTCGAGCTCGGCGCGCACCACCTCCAGCGCGGCCCGGGCGGACGCGACCCCGGCGTCGGCGGCCTCGACATTGGCCTCCGCCGACAGGCGCTCCTGGCTGGCGCTCGCGAGATCGGCGCGCGCGGCGTCGAGCTGGGCTTCGGCCTGCGCGAGCTGCTGGGCGTAGGTCGCGTCGTCGATGCGCACGATCAGGTCGCCCGCTTCGACCTCGGCGAAATCCTCCGCCGCGACCTCCACCACCTCTCCGGCCACCTGCGGGGCGAGAAAGGTCACCTTGCCCCGGACATAGGCGTCCTCGGTCGCCTGCGCCGTGGGCTCGAAGGGCGGCAGGCCCCAGGCGTAGAGCACGCCCGCCACGCCAAGCAGGCCCACGGCGGCGGCGAGGAAGGTCGCGACATGGCGGGTGATATTCGAAAGCATCTGCAACCTCGGTGCTAGGCGGCCTGCGCGCGGGGCGGCGCGGCGGCCGGAGCGCGGTCCTGCGTCTCCAGGCTCGCCGGCGCCGGGGCGGCGGCGGCGGCGGCGGCGGCGCGGTCCCGCCATGTCTTCAGGGCCGCGTGGCCCAGCATCAGCGCCAGCGCCACGGCCGACGCCGCGGCGGTGGCCAGAAAGGCGTCGTCATAGGCCATGACGGACGCCTGGGACTGGACCTCCCCCGCGAGCCGGGAGACGGCCTCGGCCGAGACCAGCGCGGCGTCGCCGACCTGCGGCGAGAGCCCCGCCCGCACGGCGTCCAGACGCTCCGCGACCAGCGGGTCGGCGCCGGCCAGCCCCTCGGACAGGCGCTCGGCGTGAAGGCGCTGCCGGACCTGCACGAAGCTGGAAAACAGCGCGGCGCCAAAGAAGCCGCCGAGCTTCTGCGTGGTCAGGAACACGATCACGAAGGTCAGGATGTAGTTCGGCCCCTTCGCCAGCGCCGACATCAGGCCCGACAGCAGCGCCGGCGGCAGGAACAGCGCCGCGGCGAGGCCGATCATCGCCTGCGAGAGATACATGTCCGCGGGCGCCGTCTGCACGGTGGCGCGCGCGTCCATCAGCGATCCCGCGATCAGCAGAACCAGCGCCACGGCATGGAAGCGGAACTCCCGCCCCGGTTTCAGCAGCACGGCGCAGATCGCGCCGCCCAGCAGCGTCGCCCCCAGCACGACCAGCCACAGGCCCTGCATCTGATCGTTGAGAAGCCCCAGGGACCGGAACAGGCCGGCCGCGCCGGAGGTCTGCTCGCTCAGCACCAGCCGGAACAGGAGGATCGCGGCGGTGAAGTGCAGGATCGCGGGGCTGGCGAGCCAGCGGATGTCGAGCAGCGGCTCCGCGCGGTTGAGCTCGATGCAGGCCGCCACCGCGAAGGCCCCGATTCCGCCCGCGATCAGCAGCCCCAGCCAGGCCCGCTCGGTCCACCAGTAGATCGGGCCGACGACGGCCGCCACCGCCAGGCAGCCGAAGCTGACGGCGATGAACAGGAACGAGATCACGTCCCCCGCCTCGATGCGCATCGGCATCGGCGGGGTCTTCAGCGGCAGGAGGTAGATCAGCCCGAGCCCGATCGCGGCGAGCGCCGCCTCCATGCGGGTCAGCGCCTCCCACATGCCGACGTCGAGGAGGTGCGGCGAGATCAGCCGCGTGACCGGGGAGCCCATGAAGATGACGGTCAGCGCCGCCGAGAGGCCGACGTTCATCTTGCGATGATCCGGCAGCGGCTCGAGCATGTAGAGGAAGGCGAGCGAGGTCATCGGCGCGGCGGCGACCCCCGAGAGGAACCGCACGGCGAGATGGGGTCCGAACCCCTCGGCCGAGACGTTCAGCAGCGCCGCCAGCACGAAGCCGAGGATCGAGATCTCGGCGAAGCGGCGGATGCCGAACTGGCCGCGGATCTTGATCAGCGCCAGCGTGAGCGAGACGTTCGGGGCCATGTAGGCCGCCGTCAGCCAGGCGGTCTCGGCCTGGGTCGTGGCGAAGCTTCCCTGCAACTGCTGGGCGTTGGCCGAGATCACGGATTGCCCGAAGCCCTGCGCCAGCGCGAGCACGACGGCGGTCGCGAAATAGCCCCAGGCGCGCCAGGCGGGCATCGTCAGCCCGCTGGGGGCCTCGGCCTCCGGCGCGCGGTCCGCGGGGTCCGGCTGCCCGGCTCCCCCGTCTTGCGCGGGCGACGCGCTTGGCCGCGGCGGCTCCGCCGTCGCGCTCGGCGCCGGCCGGGGGGCCTGCCGCGGGGTTTCGCCGTCCTCGCTCATGATCGTGCCGCGGCCGCCACGTTCTCGAGCATCCGGCACAGCACGCGCTGCGTGACGACGAGGTCCTCGTCCGGGATGTCCGCGAGGATCTCCGCGCACAGCCGCTCGGTGAGCGCGAGCACCGCCTCGGCCTGGCCCTGCGCGGCCGGGGTCAGCACGATGTGGCGCTGCCTCCGGTCGCCGGGAACGACTTTCCGGCGCACCAGGCCGCCCGCCTCCATGCCGTCGATCAGCCGCGCCATGGTCGGCCGCTCCACCTCCATCGCGTCGGCCAGCTCGCCCTGCGTCAGCGGCCCGCTCCGCGACAGGTGAAGCAGCAGCCGGGCCCGCGCCTCGGTGAGGTCATAGGCGCCGGTGCGGGCGTCGAAGAGCGTGCGCGCCTTGCGCGTCACCGCGCCGAGGGTGCGGAGGAGCACGGCCCTCACGTCTGCGGGATCGGTCATAGCGACTCAGTAGCTCCCTAAAAGTTAGCCGTGCATCTAATCGGGCGGGCCCGAGGCTGCAAGGAGGAAAGGGGCAAGCACGCCGAAATGATCGCTCGCTTCGCTCGGGCTCGCGTCAGCCGGACGGCGGCGCCTCCAACCATGAACAGATCTCGGGATCGGGCGGCGAAGGCGCATCCGCCTGCGCTGAAACTCCCCTCCGACGATCCGGAGTCGTCGGCATCGTCAGTTCCACGCCTGGCGGCGGATGGAGCAGGGGGGCGGCGCGCAGACGCGGCGCAGGGAACCGCCCTCGGCTCATCGAAGTCGGCGGTGGGTTGGTCGCGCCTGGCCCCGGTCGCGATGCGAGGGACCGGGATCGCGGGGCGACGTCACTCCCGCAGAACCTCCGAGCGCAGGACCTTCCGCACCCTCTGTTCATCCTGCGCGGTGAGGGAGGCGGACGGAGCCGCGATGGTGACGGCGAAGCGAGGGTCGTTGGGCCGACAGGGGACGAGCAGCCCAATGCCGGTGACGCCCGGCAGGAAGTTCGCATGGCTGACCACCAGCCCGTCCGGCTTCGCCGCCATCGCAAGCGCGATCACGCGCTCCTCCGTCAGGCCGGGGATGGAGTCGAACGCCTCCCTCCGGGCGCGCACGATGCGCGCGATCTCCGAAGGATCGTAGGCGCTGAGCATCGCGACGCCACCGGTGCCAAGGCCGAGCGCGCGCCGCTGGCCCGGCTCGACCGGGATCGCGCGCAGGACCGAACGGCCCTCGGCCCGGTAGATGCAGACCGAGTCCAGTCCGTGGCGGGCGAGCAGATAGGCGGTGTGCCCGGTGCGCCGAGCCACGGCGTCGACCGTCGGGCGAAGGGCGAGCCCGTCCTCGATCTCCATCACGGCGCCCAGCCCCAGTTCCCAGACCAGACGCCCGATGCGGAGCCGACCGTCTACCGGATCGCGGCGCAGAAGCTCCGCGTCGCGCAGAGCCTTCACCATGCGGTGGGCCGTGGCCCGGGACAGTCCGAGGCGGTCTGCGATCGCGGCGGTCGAGGCGCCCTGCGCGCCCTGACTGGCCGTCAGGCCGAGAATGTCGACGATCCTGAGGATCGTCTGCGTGCCCGCGTTCTTGTTCGCCGCAGGTGGGCCCTCGTCGGTCGAGCCGTTCATGCCCAGTCGCCTTCCGGATACTCATCTCGAAATATGAGACGCACGTGAGCATAGAACCCACCGACGCACACCCGGGCAAGACCTGTAAGATCTCGCAAGCGGAAAAGGCGCGGCTCCTTGGATCACGAAGCATTTTTGAAACCAACTTCAAATTCTGCTTGACAGCGCAATTCCCAAAGTGTGAGGCATAGACGATCAAGGAGGACTTCTCGGCGCGAAGGAGATGCGGCGCGCCAATGCGCCGCCGCAGGCTGACCGCGTCCGCCGAAGATCCGGATTTCCGGCGCGCCCAAAGACGCCGGACCATAGGGAGGAGACGCCACATGAATACGAAGATGACCCTGGCGGCGGCCCTGGCCGTCGCGGCCGCCGCCGCAAGCGGCGCTCAGGCCGCGGAGCTGGTCTACAGCTCCCACTCGCCTGACGATCACCGCGACAACCAGGTGATGCGCGCCTATTTCGACGCCGTCGCGCCGGAGGGGGCGGCGGACACGGTGCAGATCATCGGCGGAGGGGCCGTCGCGTCGGGCGGCAACGCGCTTAGCGCGGTGAAGTCCCGCGCCGTCGACAGCGCCGTGGTCATCTACGCCTATGCCCCGTCCGAGATCCCGGTGATCTCCATGATCGGCGATTTCCCCGGCAACAACACCCCCGTCGCCGCCGCGGCGACGACCGAGACGATGCTGATCGACTGCCCGCAGTGCCGCGAGGAGATGGATCGGGTCGGCGTCGAAGTCCTGATCAACGTCGCGACCGAACCCTACAACTTCATGTGCCGCAGCGACGCGGTGGCGACGCCCGCGGACCTGCAGGGGAAGAAGGTGCGCGCCACCGGCGTGCTCAGTCAGCTCGTCGCCCAGATGGGCGGCACCACGGTCAACATCGCCTACAACGAGATCTACGAGGGCATGCAGCGAGGCCAGATCGACTGCACCATCCTCGGCGCGTCGAACCTCAAGGGCGTGCAGGTGTGGGATGTGGCCAAGACCCTGACCGACCTGTCGCTGGGCACCTTCAACTCCTACGGCCTGCTGCTCGTCAACCAGGACCTGTGGAAAGGCATGTCCGCCGATGACCGACAGCGCTGGATCGGCGGCCTGGGCAAGTTGATGTCCGACCACGCCCGCGTGAACCTCGAGGTCGCCGACGAGGCGCTCGAAACCGGCGTGAACGAGAAGGGCCTGAAGGTTGTCGAGCCGACGGCGGAGCTCGCTTCGGCGGTGAAGGATTTCCAGGAGAAGCAGATCGACCTCGTGCTCGCCACGGCCCGCGAACGCGGCGTGGAGAACCCCGAGGGCATCGTCGCGCGCTATCAGCAGAACGTGGTCAAGTGGCAGGCGATCGCCGAAGAGATCGGCGAGCAGCCCTGGACGCAGGCGCAGTGGGACGCATTCGGCGCCAGGGTCCAGTCGGAGATCTACGCGCGCGTCGCGCTGGACTGAGCGGGGCATGCGGATGCGACGCCTTCGCGACGCGCTCGACCGGCTCGCCGTGGCGCTGATGGCGCTCGGCGGGCTGGCGCTGGTGGCGCTGATGTTCCTGGTCTCCCTCGACGTGGCCGGCAAGTATCTGCTGGCGGCGCCGATCCCGGGCACGCTGGAGGTCGTCTCCTCCTACCTGATGGTGTCGCTGGTCTACCTGCCCATCGGTTTCGTGCAGCTCCGCCGCCAGCACCTGATGGTGGAGCTGTTCACGATGGGCGTCCCGCCCCGCGCCAAGGCGGGGCTAGACGTGCTGGTGGGGGCCCTGGCCGCGGTCTACGTCGGATTGCTTTCCTGGCTGGTCTTCAACCAGGCGCTCGACGCCACCGCGATCCGCGAATTCCGCGACGTGACCGACTGGCTCCTGCCGGTCTGGCCGGCGCGCTGGCTGCTGCCGCTGGCGTTCGGACTGATGTTCCTGGTCACGCTGGCTCAGACCCTGATCGACCTGGCGTACGCCGTGACCGGACGCGGCGAGCCCACCTTCCGCGAGATCGAGACCGCCGCCCTGACCGAAGTCGAGTGAGCGCGCCGCCGCCGGCGCGCTCCCCTCCTTCCTGCCGGCGCCTGCGCGCCGCGGCCCGTGACGAGAGACGCATGTCGAACCTTGCCGTAGGTCTGTCCGCGATCCCCTTGCTCCTGCTTCTGATGGCCTTGCGCGTCCCGATCGCGATCGCGCTCGGCGCGGTGTCGCTGGGCGGACTGATGCTGGTGCGCGGGACGTCCGCCACCTTGTCGATCTTCGGCGACATGCCGATGGAGTTCGGCGCGAGCTGGGCGCTGAGCGCCGTGCCGATGTTCATCTTCATGGGCTCCATCGCCTTCCATACCGGGCTGACCAACGGTCTCTTCGAAGCGGCCCGCCTCTGGCTCAGCCGGCTGCCGGGCGGGCTGGCGGTCGCGACCAACTTCGCCTCCGCCGGCTTCGCCGCGGCCTCGGGCTCGTCGCTCGCCACCTGCGCGGCCATGGGGCGGCTGGCGATCCCGCAGATGCTCAAGCACGGCTACGATCCGGCGCTGGCCTCCGGCGCGGTGGCGGCGGCGGGGACCCTGGGGGCGCTGATCCCGCCCTCGATCATGTTCGTGCTCTATGGCTGGTACACCGAGACCTCCATTGGCGCGCTGCTGCTGGCGGGCATCATTCCCGGAATCCTGACGGCGGTGATCTATTCCGTCTTCGTGGTCGCGCGAAGCATGTGGAAGCCCGAGACCGCGCCCCCGATCAGGGAAGAGGTCAGCTGGTCGGACCGCTTCGCCTCGCTGCTCGAGATCTGGCCGCTGCCGATCCTGGTGATGGGGGTGGTCGGCTCGATCTATGCAGGGGTGGCCACGGCGACCGAGGCGGCGGCCCTGGGGGCGATCTTCGCGCTCGTTATCGCCGCCGCGCGCGGCGCGCTGAGCGTGGAGGCCTTCCGGCGCAGCGTGGTCGAGACGCTGGTCAGCACATCCTCGATCTTCTTCGTGGCGATCGGGGCGATGCTGCTGACCCGGTTCTTCGCCTTCGCCGGCGTGCCGCGGTTCCTGTCCCAGCAAGTGGGCGGGCTGGGGTTGGACCCGCTGACCCTGATCCTCGGCCTCTCCGTCATCTATCTGGTGCTGGGGTGCTTTCTGGACGGGCTCGGCGTGATGCTGCTGACGCTGCCGGTGCTCTACCCGCTGATGAAGCAGGCGAACATCGACCCGATCTGGGCCGGCGTCATCATCGTCAAGTATCTCGAGATCGGCATGATCACGCCGCCGGTCGGGCTGAACGTCTACGTCGTCAAAGGGGTTGTCGGCGACCGGATACCGCTGACCACGATCTTCCGCGGCGTCGGCCTCTTTCTGCTGGCCGAGGTGGTGATCATGACCCTCCTGATCGGGTTCCCGATCCTGTCGACCTTCCTTCCCAACCAGCTTCTGTATCGTTGAGACACGCATGACCCTCGCATTCGTCACCGGCGCCGGAGGCGCCATCGGCCTGGCCATCGCGCGCGCCCTGGGCGCCGACGGGGCCGAGATCGTCGGAATCGACGCGGCCCCGGCCCCCGAAGACTGGTCGGGCGCCTGGCGGCGGACCGACCTGGCCGACCTGCCGGCAGCGCTCGCCGTCATGGAGGCGCTGATCGCCGAGCACGGCGCGCCCGATGTGCTGGTCAACAATGCGGGCGTGTTCCGCCCCGCGGACTTCCTCGACGTGACGCCCGAGGCCTACGACCTGACCCAGGCGGTGAACGCCCGGGCGCCCTTCTTCCTGTGTCAGCGCATGGCGCGCGCGCTCAAGGCCGAGGGGCGTGGGGGGGCCATCGTCAACGTCGCCTCGATCTCCGGGAAGCTCGGCAGCCCGACCGTCGACTACGCCGCCTCCAAGGCTGCGATGATCGCGCTGACCAAGTCGCTGGGCCGCGTGCTGGCGCCGCTCGGGATCCGGGCGAACGCGGTGGCGCCGGGCATGGTCGCCACCGCGATGACCGCGACCCTGGGCGAGGCGCAGCTCGCCGCCCAGTTCCAGGTCGTGCCGATGGCCCGCATGGCCGACCCCGACGAGATTGCCCAGGTCGTCCGCTTCCTCGCGGGCCCGGGCGCGAGCTACGTGACCGGCAGCGTCTACGACGTCAACGGCGGCTGGATCAGCTGACTTCAAGGACCAAGCACATGAGCGACTTCATCCGCAACCGACGCTACCTGATGCCCGCGGTCTTCGGGCCGACGCGCATCCCGGACCGTTCCGAGATCCCCCGCGTCCATACGGTCTCGCTGTCGTTCGAGACGGACCCGGACGCGCTGGCGGCGCTGGTCCCCTCCGCGTTCCGTTTGGTCGAGCCCGCCTCGGTGATGGTCTCGCGGATCACCTATGACGGCGTCGACTACATCGGCGGCCGCAGCTATTCGGAAACGCTGATCGGCGCGAACTGCATCCACGAGGGCGACGGAGAGACCCTTCGCGCCCCCTACATGCTGGTGCTGTGGGTCTCGGACGCGCTGCCGATGATCTCGGGACGCGAGTTCATGGGCCACGCCAAGATCATGGGCGAGATGACCCCGATCGAGGAGTCGGACGGCGCCCGCGCCTTCTCCCTGACGGAGTACGGCGCGCCGCTGCTCGAAGGGCGCGCGACCGACCTGGTGGAGCTCGACGGCGCCGCGCTCGACAAGGCCCGCGCCGCGACCCGCCGCTCCGACGCCTTCGGCTGGAAGGTGATCCAGAGCGCGGAGGGGCCGATGGACGCGGCCTATCCCGTGGTGAACGTGATGCGCTGGTCCTACGAGCGCATCTGGTCGGGACGCGGGGAGCTGCGCCTGTTCACGCCGGACCACGCGCAGGCGCCGACGTCGAGCGACGTCATGGCGGCGCTGGCCGCCCTGCCCGTCCTGCGGATGCGCCGCTCCTTCGTGGGCGTCGGCTCTGCGGTGATCGACAGGCTGGGCACCCGGCGCCTCGGGACCCGCGCGTCGGCCGCCGCGCCGCTCGCGGCCCGAACGGCGGGAGAATGAGCTGATGGATACGCTTGCCGAAATGTGGCTCCAGCACGCGCGTCGCTATCCGGACCGCATGGCGCTGGTCTGCGGCGACGCGCGGCGCACCTATTCCGACCTGGTCGACCGCGGTCGCCGGCTCGGCTCGGCCCTGCATCGGGCGGGGGTGGAGCGGCAGGCGCGGGTCTCGATGCTGGCGATGAACTGCGCCGAGTACATGGACTATTACGTCGCCTGCGAGATCTCGGGCTACATCGCCGCGCCGGTCAACTTTCGCCTCGCGGCGCCTGAAGTCGCCTTCATGCTCAATGACGCGACCCCCCGCGTCCTGATCTTCGAAGCCCAGTACATTGATCTGCTGGAGCGGATCCGCCACGAGGCGCCCTCGATCGAGACCTGGATCTGTCTTCCCGACGCAGAGCGCGCGGCGCCCGAATGGGCCGTCGACTACGAGACCTTCCTCGCCGCCGGCGACGTCGGCGGGGTTCCCTGGAGCCCTGAGCCCGGCGACTTCGTCCGTCTGGTCTACACCTCCGGCACCACCGGCCGCCCCAAGGGCGCGGTGAAGACCCAGCGCGCCGAGCTGCTGGCCGCGCGAAAGATCGCCGAGAGCATGGACATGACCGGCGCCACCAGCATCCTGCTGATGATGCCGATGTTCCATGTCGGCGCGCAGCTCGAACAGATCGGACAGAGCTTCGTCGGCGGCCTGGTCGTCCTGCAGCGCGGTTTCGACACGCGGGCGGTGCTCGAAACCATCGAGCGCGAGCGGATCGAGATCGTCCACATGGCCCCGACCATGATCCAGCAGCTGCTGACCGAGCAGGACGTGACGGCCTGGGATCTCTCGAGCCTGCACACGGTATGCTACGCGGCCGCCCCGATGCCGGTGCGGGTGCTGGAGGATGCGGTCTCCAAGATGGGCCTGATCTTCTGCGACATGTACGGCAGCACCGAGATCGGCCCGACCACCATGCTCTACAAGCACCTGCATGTGCTGGGCGGCACGGAGGCGGAGACCCGTCGCCTCGCCTCCGTTGGCCAGAGCATGCCCGACGTCGCGCTGCGCATCCTCGATGGGCAGGGGCGGGACTGTCCGCCGGGGGTCCCGGGGGAGGTGTTCATCCGCTCGACCTCGATGTTCTCGGGCTACTGGAACAACTCGGCCGCCACCGTCGAGGCGATCCGCGAGGGCTGGTACGCCTCGGGCGACGTCGGCTATCTCGACGAGCGCGACTATCTCTTCCTCGTCGACCGGACCAAGGACATGATCATCACCGGCGGCGAGAACGTCTATTGCCGCGAGGTCGAAGAGGCGCTGATGGCGCATCCCGCGGTGCACGACGTCGCGGTGATCGGGACGCCGGACGACAGGTGGGGCGAGTCCGTGTTCGCGGTCGTGATCCCCGTTCCGGGGGCGGCGCGCGACGACGCGGACCTGATCGCCTTCTGCAAGGACCGGATCGCCCGCTACAAGGCGCCCAAGGCGGTGGCCTGGGTCGAGGAGCTGCCGCGGCTTCCCTCCGGCAAGGTCAGCAAGGTGAAGCTGCGCGAGACCTACGCCAGGGGCTGAGAGCCCCGGCCGGGGGCGGGAGCGGCGACGCTCCCGCCCCCGGCCGCGATCTTCCGCGTCATCTCCCCGTGAAGTTCGGCTTGCGCTTCTCGATGAAGGCGTTCACCGCCTCGGCGTGGTCTTCCGAGACATGGGACATGAGCTCCATTCCCACCATGCCCTCGATCGAGCTCTCGACGATGCTGCGCAGGACCATGTTCATGGAGATCTTGGTCATGTTGATCGCCTGCGTGGCGCCGCCCGCGAGCCGGTCGGCCATGCCGTAGACGACCTCGTCGAGCCGCTCGACGGGAACCGCACGGGTGATCAGGCCCCAGTCGGCGGCCTCCTTCGCCACGATCGAGTCGCCTGTGAGAAGGAACTCCTTGGCCCGAGCGAAGCCGATGTTGAACGGCCAGGTGACAGGGCCGCCGTCCGCGGCGACATATCCCATCGCGACGTGGGGGTCCGCGAACTTCGCCGTGTCGGCCGCGTAGGAGAGGTCGCACAGCAAGGCCAGCGACGCCCCGAGCCCGATGGCGTGCCCGTTCACCCGGGCGATCACCGGACGCTCGCAGCGGATGAAGGCGTAGATCAGCTTCTGCGCCTCGTGGATCATCCGCGCCATGGCCGGCGTGGCGGCGGGGTCGAGCGCCGCCTTCATGTCGTTGATGTCGCCGCCGGCCGAGAAGGCCCGCGTCCCCGCGCCGGTCAGCACGATGACCTTGAGGTCGGGGTCGTGGTTGACCGTCTCCATCAGACGCACGAGCTCGGTGTGCTGCGCCTTGGTGATGGCGTTCATCGGCGGCGTGTCGATCGTGATCGTCATCACCCCGTTGGGCCGGCGGTCGAGCTTCAGCGACTGGACGAAGTCGTACATGGGGTCGTTTCCTCCTGGGGAGCGCGGCGATCCTGGGTCGCCGTCGGGATCAGGCCGCGAAGCGGTCGAGGTGATGGTCGGTGTCGCCGAAGGTCATGCGGATCGTCATGAGTCGGCGCATGTGGTGACCGACGGGGAGCTCTTCGGTCATGCCCATGCCGCCGTGGTTGTGCACCGCGTCTCCGCCGACCTTGTGCGAGGCGCGGTCGATGCGCACGCGGGCGGCGGAGACGCCGCGGGCGCGCGCCTCGGGGGGACCTTCCAGCGCGGCGATGGCCTGGAACACCATCGAGCGCGCGAAGTCGGCCTCGGCGTACATGTCGGCCATCCGGTGCTGGAGCACCTGGAACTCGGCCAGAGGGCGACCGAACTGGCGGCGCTGGCGCAGATGATCGGTGGTCTGTTCGAGAACGGCGTCCATGCTCCCGACCGCTTCGGCGCAGAGCGCCACGCAGGCATGGTCGAGCGCCAGGGCGAGAGCCGGCGCCGCGGCGCCCGGGGGGATCAGCACGGACCCGCCCTCCAGTTCCACGTCCGCGAAGGCGAAGTCGGCGGCGCCGCGCCCGTCGATGGTCTCATAGGCGCGCCGCTCGATGCCCGGCGCGTCGACCGGCACGACCAGGATCGCCATGCCCTTGCCATCGAGGTCTGTGGGGACCAGCAGAGCGTCGCCGAGATGCCCGCCCGCAACCGCGATCTTCCGTCCGGTCAGCGAAACTCCGGCGGCCCTGCGATGCGCGCGCGTCGCGGGAGTTTCGGGCGCGAAGCCGTGAGCGGTCTCCGATAGCGCAGGAACCAGCAGCATCTCGCCCGAGATCAGTCGTGCGGCGAGGTCTTCGCGCAGCGCGCCCGCCGGCGCCGCCTCAAGCAGGCGGCCGGCGAGGACGCACGCCTCGGCATAGGGCTCGATGGCCAGCGATCGCCCCAGCAGTCCCGCGATCAGCGTCATCGCCCCGGGGCCTGCGCCCAGTCCGCCCAGGCTTTCGGGCAGGGTCGCGGCGAGCACGCCCAGGTCGGCCATCGCAGTCCAGTTGCGGCGCGCGAATGCGGTCGCATCCCCGGCGCGCCCGGCCTCGCGCGTCTCGAAGCCGTAGGCGTCGCGCAGCCAGCGCGCGACCGCGTCGCGCAGCATCGTCTCGTCGTCGGAGAGTTTGAAGTCCATGCGCGTCCTCCGCTCAGCGCCGCGTCGCCAGGGCGCCGCCCCAGATCAAGGCCCGTTGAATGTCGTTCGACCCGCCGAAGATCGTCGAGGCGCGGCGATACAGGTATCGGGTGACCACCCCGGGCGCGTCGTCCGGCGCATCGGCGGGCATGTCATTGCCGTAGGGTTCGCTCGCGGGGTTCCGGTAGCGCGGCATCGCGTGCAGCCCCAGCGCCCGGATCGCGAGCTCCGAGGCGCGGATCTGAAGCTCCGACCCTTCGATCTTGAGCGACGACGCGGCCGAGTCCCCCGCAGCCCCCATGTCCCCGTGCAGCGTGCGCAGCACCGACCAGTCCAGCGCGATGACGTCCGTCTCCAGCCGTGCAAGATCGCGGCGGAAGGACTCCGCATCCATCGCCCGCCGCCCTGCCGCGTCGGGCCGCGCAGCCAGCGCGCGGATGTCGTCGAGGTCCCGCTTCAGGCGATTCACGTGGGCGTTGTAGGTGCGCTCGTGCGTCAGCAGGAACTTGGCGTAGGACCAGCCCTTGCCCGGCTCGCCGATCAGGTCGCGAACGGGGACCCGCACCTGGTCCAGAAAGACTTCGTTCACGTTGTGGTCGAAGTTGATGGTCCGTATCGGACGCAAGGTCACGCCCGGCGCATCCATCGGAACCATGATCATCGACAGGCCGGCCTGGGGCTTCACGTCCGGATCGGTGCGTGCAAGCAGGATCATCTGGTCGGCGAACTGCGCTTCCGACGTCCAGATCTTCTGACCGGTGATCACATAGTCGTCGCCGTCGCGGACCGCCCGCGTGCGCAGCGAGGCGAGGTCCGAGCCCGCATCCGGTTCGGAGAAGCCCTGGCATCCGAGCATGTCGCCTTTGAGGATCGGCGGCAGGAAACGCGCCTTCATCTCGTCGGAACCGAACTTCCAGATCACGGGGCCGATCAGGTTGATCGCGACCACGTTGGGCTCGGGCGCGTGATGGGCGCCGGTCTCGTCTTCAAAGACGTACTGCTGCGTCGGCGTCCAGCCGGTCCCGCCGTGCTCCACCGGCCATCCCGGCGCCGCCCAGCCACGGTCGTGGAGGATTCGCTGCCAGCGCCGCATGTCGTCGCCGGAGAGCTGGAAGCCCTGTCGCTGGCGGCGCCGAAGGTCATCGGGCAGCTGCTCAGCGAAGAAACGGCGCACCTCGTTCCGGAAAGCGAGGTCCTCGGCGGTGAAGGCGATCCTCATGCGGCGAAGCTCCAGTCTTGTGCGCGCATGTCCGGGACGCGCGGCGCAATGGTCGTCGGGGCCGGCCCGCAGGCGCGAACGACGGCGTCGGTCGGGAGGCGGGGCCCAAGGGGCGCGCCGTATCGGGCCTTTCCGGGACGCCCGCGTCCCATGCCCGGAGGAGCGGCGCGGCGCCTCGGAAATCCCGTGCATTCCTGGCCCGATGCGGGGCGGCGGCGGGCCTCCGTGCTTTCGGCGCGACGATGGCGCCTGGGGCGGGATGCAGTCAAGAAATTTTTGAATTGAAATTCAAAACTTGTTCGCGATGGACGAAGACCTGCGGACGGGGGCGCTTCACGCTGCTATGCAGCGAGAATGCAGAAGGACCATCCGATGGAGAATCATGCCGACGCGCCGGACGCGGAGACGGACGTCGAGACCGAACGCGCGCCGCGCCGTCTGGCGAAGCACGAGGTGACCCGCGCGCGGATCCTCGATTCCGCGGCCCAGGTGTTCCACGACAAGGGCCTGGCCGAGAGCAAGCTGGCCGAGATCGCCCGTGGCGCAGGGCTCCATGCCGGCGCGCTCTACTATCATTTCAGCTCGCGCGACGATCTGGTCGAACAGGTGCTGAATGAAGCCACCTACCGGATGGAAGACATCATGGACCGCGTGTTTTCGGAGCTGCCCGACGACGCGACCGTGATCGACAAGATCCGCGCCGCCATCGCCGCGCATCTGGACTACGTCCACCGCGGCGACCCGTTCGTGAAGGCCTATCGCCGCATCTACGATCAGGTCCCGGCCGAGGTGAGGGCCCGCCACGATCGCTTCGAGAAGCGCTACGGCGTTTTCTGGCGGCGGCTTGTGGCCGAGGGTCAGGCGTGCGGAGAGCTGCGCGCGGACATCGAGCCGGGCCTCGCCCGGATGCTGCTGCTGGGCGCGATCGAGTACACCCAGACGTGGTACACGCCTGCCGGACGCCTGCCGCTCGACGCGCTGATCGAGGGTGCGACCCGCTTCATCCTGACGGCTCTCGACAAGCGCGCCGAGGTCGAATGAGCAGACGCCCCGCCAGACGGCGATGTCCCCCGGCTCAGGGTCGCGGAAACCCGGGCGTCCGGTCGGGAAACCGGGATGCCCGCACGACGCGAGACCGCGCCGCCTCCGCCCCCCCGCCCCGCCTGCGTCATCGGGCGAGCAGGATCGAAGGAAGGGTGGTGGAGATTGCGGGAAACGCGATCAGCAGCGCCATGATCACCACTTCCGCGGCCAGGAACCACAGCGCGCCGCGGAAGATCGTGGGCAACGGGATCGTGTCGCCGACCACGCCCTTGACCACATACACGTTCAGGCCCACGGGCGGCGTGATCATGCCGATTTCGAGGTATTTGACCACGATCACTCCGGCCCAGATCGGATCGATCCCGGCCGACTTGAAGATCGGATAGATGACGGGAAGCGTCAGCAGCATCAGGCCCAGCGGCTCGAGGAAACACCCGAGCACCAGGTAGATGACCGACAGGCCCACGATCAGCATCAGCGGGTCGACGCCCAGACCCGAGATCTGCTGGGCGATGAAGGCGGGCACGCCCGCGAACGCGAGGAAGCGGGTCAGCAGCAGGGCGCCGATGGCCACGAAGAAGATCGAGGACGTGGAGACAAGCGTCTCGAGGAAACTGTCGCGCAGCGCGGTCCAGCCCAGGCTCCGTCGTGCCAGCGCCACCACGATCGCGAAGGCCGCGCCGAGCGCCGCCGCCTCGGTCGCGGTGGCGAGCCCGGAATAGATCGAGCCGACGACGCCCAGGACCAGCAGTGGAACGGGCCAGACGTCGGCCAGCGCGCGCAGCTTCTCGGCCATCGTCGCCTCGAATGCGATCGGCGGCGCCAGCGAGGGGCGGGCTCGGCAGCGCAGGAGGATCAGGCCAGCATAGATCAGCGCCGTCAGAATGCCCGGCACGATCCCGGCGAGCAGGAGCGCGGCGATCGAGGTCTCGGTGAACCAGCCGTAGAGAACGAACAGGATCGACGGCGGGATCAGCGCCCCCAGCGTGCCGGCCGCTGCGACCGAGCCCGACGCGAGCGCGGGATCGTAGCCCGCCTTCAGCATCTGGGGGATCGCGATCCGCCCCATTGCCGCGCAGGTGGCGAGCGAGGAGCCGGAGGCCGCGGCGAAACCTGCCGACGCGAAGTTGGAGGCGACCGCCAGCCCGCCCGGCAGCTTCGCGAGCCACAGCCGCGCCGCTTCGAAGATGCCGCGGGTCAGGCCGGTATGGAAAGCCACGGCGCCCATCAGGATGAACATCGGCACCGCCGACAGCGTCCAGGAGGCGCCGAACTCCATCGGCAGCGAGCCGAAGATCGCGAGCGTCGCCCGCGGTCCGCGCACCAGCAGCAGGCCGACCAGCGACACGCCGCCCAGCGCCAGCCCGATGGGAGCGCGCAGCGCGAGAAGGATCAGAAGCGCGGGCAGGGCCGCAAGCCCGATTTCGAGATTCGACATGGGGAACCGGAAACTCCGTTCGTGCGGGGCGTCGAAAGGCTCAGAGCGCCCGGTCGGCCGCGTCGGCATGCGAGCCGTCGCGCGCGGCTTCGGGGGCTGCGGCGCCGGGCGGCGTCGGCGGCGGCCGGCCCGTGACGGCATGGATCAGGTCGAGCACGCACTGGATCGCCAGCACCGCGGTCATCAGGCCGAAGGCCGCCGGCAGGATCCAGCGGGAGGGCCAGACCGGCAGATCCATCACGGTGATGTCCTGGAATTCGCCCCGCCGGGTGGCGACGAGCGCCTCCTCCCAGACCAGCCAGGTCAGCAGGCCCATGTAGAGAGCTCCCGCCGCCGCGACCGCGACGTCCATCCCCGCCTTCGCACGCGGCGACAGGCGCATGGTGAAGAGTTCGACCATCAGGTGTTCGCGCCGCGCCTGGACATAGGCGACCGGCATGAAGGCGACCGAGACCATCCAGTACCAGGACACGATCGCGATCGTGCCCGGAACCGGCTGGTTCAGCAGGTATTTGCCCAGGATGTCGGCGACGGTGTTGACCATCATCAGCCCGAGCGCCACGCCCGCCGCGGCCAGCATAACGCGGTTGCACAGGTCGACGGCCCGGGGGACCCAGGCGAGGATGGCGCGGCTCATCGCGACGCGGTCCCGGACCGGAGGAAGCGGACGCGTCGGCTCATCCCGCCGCCCCCGCCTCGTCGGCGATCCGCTCGGCGATCATCCGGCGCAGGATGTGCTTCTGCACCTTGCCGGACGGCGTCTTCGGCAGGGCCTCGACGTAATCCACCCGCTCGGGCCACTTCTGCGGCGCGAGCCCTCGCGCCTTGAGCCAGGCGGCGAACTCGGCCTTGTCAGGCCGTTCCGCGCCCGCGGGCACGATCCACGCGCAGACGCCTTCGCCCAGCCGGGCGTGGGGCATCGAGAAGACCGCCGCCTCGTTCACCGCCGGATGGGCGTGGAGCGCGTCCTCGATCTCCTTGGCCGACAAGTTCTCGCCGCCGCGGATGATCAGGTCCTTCTTGCGGCCGGTGACGACGATCACGCCGTCCGCGGTCATCCGCACCAGGTCGCCGGTACGGAAGAAACCGTCCCGGTCGAAGGCCTCCTCGGTCGCCTTCGGGTCGGTGTAGCCCACGAACATCGCGGGGCCGCGGGCCAGCGCCTCGCCCTCCTCTCCCGGAGGCAGGACGCGTCCGGCCTCGTCGACGACCTTCACCTCATAGTCGTCGACCCGCCCGTCGGTGGAGGCGCAGAGGTCCGGGTCGCCGCGCACGCCCTGCGTGATCAGCGGGCATTCGGTGGAGCCGAAAGCGCGGAAGGTCACGCAGCCGGGGAACGCCTCGTAGGCCTTGGCCACCAGGTCGGAGGGCACAGCGGCGCCGCCGCAGAGGAAGAAGACGAGACTGGGCAGCGTGGTCTTCGCCGCCGCGGCCGCCTGCATCAGCTCGACCAGGAAAGGCGTCGCGCCGAGCATCGCGCTGATGCCGAGCCCGTCGATCAGTTCGACCGCGCGCGTGGCGTCCCAAGCCTCCATCAGCTGGGTGCGCGACCCGAAGTGGTATGCGATGTCGATGCCGAAGCTGAAGCCGGTGACGTGTCCGACGGGGGTGCCGATCAGCACCGACATGTCCGCCGGCAGGTCCCAGGCGCGGAAGGTGTTGGCGAGCGTCCGGCGCGCCTGGTTGTGGGTGTAGATCACGCCCTTGGCCGCCCCCGTCGTGCCGGAGGTGTAGACGAGCGACTTGACGTCGTCCGGGTCGACCGCGGGCAGCGCGCGCTGCGAGGCGCGGCCGCGCGCGATCAGGTCCTCGTAGGCCGAACCCTCGCGCACCGGGATGACGTGGGAAAGCAGCGGCAGGTCGGCCCGGAGGCTCTCGATCATCGCGACGTGGTCGGTGTTGCGATAGCGGCCCGGGGCGAAGACCAGGCGCGTGCGCGCGTCGGCGAGGATCTGCCGAAGCTCCGCCTCCCGGTAGATCGGGACGATGGGATTGACCACGAAGCCGCCCATCGCGCAGGCGAGGTCGATCTCGGCCACCTCGATCCAGTTGGGCATCTGCAGACTGACGGTCTGGCCGGGCTCGATCCCCAGGTCCAGCAGCCCGCGGGCCAGCGCCTCGGCCCGCTCGACCAGCCGGCCGACGGCGAAGTCGCCCTGCTCGGTGCCGAAGAGGATGCGCCCGGGCTCGCGCGCCGCGAGGTCGCGGGCGGAGTCGGCGATCGTGCGGCCGGTCCAGACGCCATCCGCGACGCGGCGCGCGGCGATCTTGGGGTCGATGCGGCTTGGCCAGCCGGACGGAGTGACATGCATGTTCGTCTCCCTTGGCTCAGCGGCCCTGGAACGTCGGCGCGTGGCCGGCCAGAAAGGCGTCGACGGCGGCGCGATGGTCGTCGGTTTCCATCGAAGCGGCCTCATAGGCGAAAGCGAGTTCCAGCACCGGGGCCGCCTGCGCGCGAAGGCCCGCGTTGACCGCGCGTTTCGTCCAGCGGATGGCGGCCAGCGCGCCGCCCGCGAGGCGGTCGGCGAAGGCGTCGACGGCGGCGTCGAGCTCGGCATCCGGCAGGCAGTGGTTGACGAGACCGAGTTCCATCGCTTTCCGCCCGGTCACCACGTCGCCGGTCATCAGATATTCCTTGGCCCGCGCCGGACCGAGCAGGGCGGGCCAGATCACCGCGCCTCCGTCGCCCGCGACCAGGCCCACGCGCACGTGCGGATCGGCGAATTTCGCGGTCTCGGAGGCGAAGATCACGTCGCAGAACAGCGCCAGCGTGGCGCCCAGCCCGATGGCGGGGCCGCGCACCTTGCCGATGATCGGCTTGTCGAGCTCGAGGATCGTGTAGAGGATCCGCCGACCTTCGCTGATCGCCGCCTTCCGCTCGGCCGGCTTCTCGCGCATCGCCTTCATCCACGCGATGTCGCCGCCGCCGCAGAAGGCGTCGCCCTCGCCCGTCAGGACGAGAACGTCGCTGTCTTCGTCGAGATCGGCTTCCTCCAGCGCGCGGATCAGCTCCTGATGCATCAGGCGGCTGACGGCGTTGCGCGCCTGCGGGGCGCTGAGGGCGATAGCCAGCACCCGGCCGCGCCGCGCGAACTTCAGGGTCTCGTAGGTCTCGAAATCCATTCGGGTCTCCCTCGCGTCGTCCGCCCCGCCGGTTCCGGCGCGCGGCTTCAGTCCATCATCTCGGCGTAGCGGGCGACATGCAGGTCCGCGTCGCCCAGCAGGCCGGCGTTCGCCATGATCCGGCGGTAGAGATGGCCGACCTTCAGCTCCTCGGTCATGCCCATGCCGCCGTGGAGCTGGATCGCCTGGCGGCCGACGAAGAGACCCGAGCGGGCGACATGCGCCTTGGTCGCGGCGATGCCCTTCGCGCGCGCGTCGGGCGGGCGACCGAGGGCGGCGAGGCCCTGGAAGATCATCGAGCGGGTCAGCTCCGTCTCCACCAGCATCTCGGCCATGCGGTGCTGGAGTGCCTGGAAATCGCCGATCGGCCGGCCGAACTGCTCCCGCGTCCTGAGGTAGTCGCGGGTCATCCACAGGGCCGCGTCCATCGCGCCCAGGATCTCGGCGCAGAGCGCCAGGCGGGCGTGGTCGCAGCCCAGCTCGATGGCCTCCAGCGCCCCGCCCGCCGGACCGATCAGCGCCTCGGCCGGCAGCCGGACGTCGGCGAGATCCAGGTCGGCGACGGCGCGACGGTCGACCAGCCGGTAGGGATGCAAAGACAGACCCTCGGTCTGCGCCGGCGTCTCGAACAGCGCCACGCCGGCGCGGTCGCCGGGCGCGCCCTCCAGGCGGGCGGCGACGAGGAAGGCGTCGGCGAGCGGGGCGCCGAGGACCAGGCTCTTGGTTCCGGTGAGCCGCCAGCCGTCCCCGTCGCGCTCGGCCCGGGTCTCAACCCAGTCGGGAGCGCCGCGCCCGGCGGTCTCGGTCACCGCGGGAACCAGGCGGCGCTCGCCGGAGACCAGCGCCTCGATGCGCGGCCGCGCGGCCTCGCCCGCCAGCGCCAGCAGGGTCCGCGGCGTCTGGACGGCGAGCGGGATCCAGGGCTCGACGACAAGCGCGCGGCCCACCGCCTCGCCCACGATCGCGGCTTCCGGAGCGCCGCCGCCGAAGCCGCCCTCCGCCTCCGACAGGGCGGCGCCCAGCCAGCCCAGCTCGGCGAAGACGGGCAACATCCCGGGGTCGGCGGACGAATGGGCGCGGACGACCGCGGTCTCGAAACCGTGCTCCGCGTCCATCCAGCGGTGCAGGCTGTCGGCGAGCGCGGTCTGATCGTCGGTCTGCTCGAAGTTCATGCTTCCCCCTTCGCTCACAGGCCCAGGATGGCCTTGGCAACGATGCCGCGCTGGATCTCGTTCGAGCCGCCGTAGATCGAGGCGGCCCTGCGGAAGATCGACCGGGCGGAAGCGCCGGCCGCCTCCTGCGGCGCCAGCGGCGGCCACAGACGGTCGTCCGCGCGCACCTGCGGCTGGTCGGGGTCGAGATGCATGGCGACGCCCATGTCGCCCAGCGCGTCGACGCAGAGATCCGCAACCCGCTGCGTCAGATCGTTGCCCCGCATCTTCAGGACCGAGGCGACCGAGCCGAGCCTCGGGTCCCGCTCTTCCATGTGCAGCACCCGCAGCACGGACCATTCGAGCGCGGTCAGATCGATCTCGAGCTGCGCGATCTTGGCGCGGAACACCGGATCCTCGATCAACGGCCGGCCGCGGGCGACGGCGGTGCGCGCGATGCGCTTCAACTGTTCCAGGTCGCGCCTGGTGTGCGGAGCCTCGGCCGAGGTGGTCCGCTCGTTGGTCAGCAGGAACTTGGCGTAGTCCCAGCCGCGGCCCTCTTCGCCCACGAGATTGGCGACGGGGACCCGCACCCCGTCGAAGAAGAACTGGTTCAGGGTCCAGCCGCCGTCGATGGATTCGATCGGCCGCTGGCTCACCCCCTCGCGCGACGTCTCGATCAGGATCATCGAGATGCCGCGCTGGGGCTTCACATTCGGATCGGTGCGAACCAGCACGATCAGCCAATCCGCATACTGGCCGTCGGTCGTCCAGATCTTGGAGCCGTCGACGACATACTCGTCCCCCTCCCGCCGGGCGCGGGTGCGCAGGCTGGCGAGGTCGGAGCCCGACCCGGGTTCGGAGAAGCCCTGCCCCCACCAGTCTTCGCCCCGGCGGATCCGAGGCAGAAGCTCCGCCTTCTGCGCCTGCGAGCCGAAGGTCCACAGAACCGGCGCCACCATCTCGGTCGCGATGCGGTCGACGGCGGGCGCGCGGGCGTGCTGAAGCTCCTGCGCGAAGATGAACTTGCGCAGGGGCGACCAGGGCCTGCCGCCATGCTCCACCGGCCAGGCGGGAACCGCCAGTCCCGCGTCGTCCAGGATCCTGATCCAGGCCCGGGCGTCGGCCTCGGCGGTGTCGAAGTCGGCGAGACGACGGGCCTTCATCTCCGCCGGCAGCAGGCGATCGATCGTCGCCCGGATCTCGGCGCGGAAGGCGTCGTCGTCGGGCGAGGGCGCGAAGTCCATGGGAAGGCGGCTCCTTGGGTCGTGAACGGGGCGGGCGCGGGCGGGCTCAGTCGAGCGGGACCTTGTCGTAGATCTCGGCCTTGGCGCGGGCGGCGTATTCGGCCCACTGGGCGTCGGTCCACTCGCCGTCGCCGCCGATCTCCTCGTAGATCGCGGTCCACTTCTCGACATTGGCGAACCAGGCGTCGGCGATCGCCTGCGGGTCCTTCACGCCGCGCTCGGCGGCGGAGGCCATCGCCGCCTGAACCTGCGCGCTGAAGGCGGCGTCGAGCGCCGCACGCAGTTCTGCGTCCGCCGGGACTGCCTCCATCCCCTTGTCGGCGAGCGCGATCCGCATCGCCTCGGACGAATCCGACAGCGTCTGACGGGCGCCGCGCGCGAGGTACTCTGCGCCCAGGTCCAGCCAGAGGCGCTTGTCCTCGGCCGAAAGGTCCGCCCACAGCTCGCCGTTGATCGTCAGGAGGCCATATCCGTGCACGGTGCCCATCGGAAAATCGGTCGTCACGGTGTCGGTCACGTCCCAGAACTGCATGCCGCGAAGGCTCGCGGCCCCGGAGGCGGTGCAGTCGACCTGGCCTCGCTGCAGACCCTCGTAGACCTCGGCGAAGGTGATGTTGACCGGCGTGCCGCCCAGGTTCTGGACCATGCGGGCGAGCGCGCCGGTGGCGCGGACCTTCAGACCGCGGAAATCGTCCAGGCTCGCGACGCTGCGGCCGTGGCAGATCAGGCTGAACGGCTCGGTCGACTGGTTCAGCACCACCTGGAAACCGACGCGCTCCATCTCCTCGCGGCATTCGGCGCAGTCGACCAGCAGCGTTTCGGCGGCGGCCGCGGCGGCCACCTGCTGGATCTTGCCGGGCATGTCCCCGACCAGGGCCACGGCCGGAGCGAGCGAGGGCGAGTAGTTGTAGACGATCCCGCCCGCGTCGACCGAGCCCTTCACGATCGCGTCCAGGGTCGAGGCGGCGGAGGCCAGCGCCCCGCCCGCGGTGATCGAGATGCTCTGGGCGCCCCCGCTGCGTTCCGAGAGATCGCGGGCGAACCCGCCCATCACCACCTCGACGTCGGGATGGGTGGACGGCAGGAAGGACGAATACACGACCTCTCCCGCCAGCGCCGGCGCCGCGGTCAGCGCCAGGCAGGCCGCCGCAGCCGATTTTGCGAATAGCTTGGTCACTTCGTCGTCTCCCTGCGTACGCATGACCGCGGCGCGTGCAGCGACCGGCCAGGCCAAGGCTTGTGCGGGCGTCATGCGCGCCGCGTCTCGAATTGCAGGAGCATCCAGTCGCCGTCAGGCCGGTCATCACGACCCGCGCGGCGTCCTCAGCCTCCTCCCTCGGCGCGTGGATTGAACCTTTGTGCGCCTGTTTGCTTGACCCGCACCCTATGAAGGCTTCCGCCCCGACGCCAGAGAAAAATTCGGTATCCCGTCGAATTTCCGGATTTAGGAAAAACTCGTACTGGCCGCTCACGGCTGGGGAGCAATTTTCACCAGCGATGCGGTCCTTGTTCACGCGTCAGTCGCAACGATCGCAGGGCCGACCCAGAACCATGCGGAACGCCGGGCCGCGGAGGAGGCGCGGAGCGACCAAGGCCAGGAGCAGACCTCCAACGCCGCCGAGACGCCGGTCTGCGAAAGGGTCCCGGGCCTCACGCCGTGAAACGAGCGGGACTCGTCGCGCGGGCCCTCCTCTGGGGCGTCGCCGCGACCCAGACGCCAGCCTTGCGGCTGGCGAGGACGTTGCCGCGACGGAGGCCGGGACAGGGCGATCTCGGCGCGGGCTGGAGCCGCATCGCGGGGTCAGACATCCGTTGCGTCCCGACCGCCGAGTTCGTGGAGGCGGCCGACCATGTACGCGTCGATGCGAGCGGCTGTGGGCGTTGCACGGCGGGTCGGACCGCGGTCAGTGCGGCACGGGCGGAACCCGCTCGGGATCGATCTTCAGGTCGATCAGCAGTGGACCGCGTCGGCGGCGAATCGCCTCCGACGCCATCGCGAGATCTTCCGGGCCTCGCACGGTGACGCCCTCGCCGCCGAGCGCGGCGGCGACGGGGGCGAAGTCGGGCCAGTCGAAGAGCGACGCGCCCGGGTCCATGTCCCGGTCACGGAACTGCACGTGCTCGGCGCCATAGCCGCCGTCGTTGCACAGGATCGTCACAAGATCGCAGCCATGACGCACCGCCGAGGCGAACTCTCCCAGGCCGCCCAGCATGAAGCCGCCGTCGCCGATGACCAGGACCGTGGTCCGCCCTTCGGCCGCGACCGCCGCCCCGATCGCCTCCGGCAGGCCCAGGCCGATGGCGCCGAAACCGCAGGCGTATACGAAATCGCGCGGATGGCGGACGTCGAACCAGCGCCAGGCCTCGCCCACGAATCGGCCGGCATCGGTGACCACGACCCGGTCCTCAGGCAAGGCTGCATCCAGCGCGCGCAGCGCCGCACGAAGGTCCACTGCGCCCGCGCGCGGGGGCGGCCCGCCCAGAGGTTCCGGACGCCATGCCGAAAGCGACGCGCCCAGTTCGTCGCTGCGGAACCCCGAGGCGGGGATCTCAGCCGCGTCCAGCCAATGGATGAGAAGGCGCGCGACCTCGGCGGGATCGCCGAGCAGAGCCGCTTCCGGCGCGCGGCGGGCGCCGATCTCGGGCCCGTGCGCGTCGACTTGCACCAGCCGCTTGCCTCTCAGAAGCGCCCCCTGCCCCGTCGTGAACTGATTGAGGCTGGCGCCGAACGCGATCACGCAGTCGGCCCGCCCGATCGCATCCATGGCAGGCGGTGTGGACAGCGTTCCGAAGATGCCGAGGTCGAAGGGCTCGCCACGGAACAGGTTTCGCCCGCGGAGGGTGGTTGCAAGCGGCGCGCCGATTCGTTCCGCAAGCGCGAGCATGGCCTGGCGATGCGCGGCCCCGGTCGCGCCGCGGCCGGCCAGCAGGATCGGCGCGCGAGCGGCGGCGAGGATGCCGACGGCCTTGTCCAGCTCGTCCCCCTCGGCGGGAACGAAGGCTGCGGGAGCGAGATAGTCCGACGCCGGGGCCTGCGGACCCGCATCCTGCCACATGAACTCCGCCGGCATGTTGAGCACGACCGGGCGCCAGTCGCGGCGCGCCACGCGGAACGCCTCCGCCAGATCGGCCTCGACGGTTCCGGGGGTTCGCAGCTGCACGAAGCCTGCGCCGGTCGCCAGCGCCAGCGCACGCTGGTCGATGCCCTGCAGGTGATCGCGCGCCGCGACCGGCGTGTCGCCGGCCAGCAGCACCATCGGGACCCGCGCCTTCACGCCCTCGGCGAGAGCCGTCAGCGCATTGGTCAGGGCCGGGCCGTGGGTCACGGTCGCCATGCCGACCCCGCCCGCGACCTGGGCCCAGCCCAAGGCCATCAGCGTCGCCGCGGCCTCGGAGGCGGCCGACACGTAGCGCCCGTCGAAGCGGCGGACATACGCGTCCACCATGAAAAGGTTCGCATCCCCGATCAAGCCGAACAGCGGCGCGCCGCGCACGGCCAGCGCCTTGGCGATCGCCTCGTGGACTTTCATCTGCCGTTCCTTTCCTCGAGAGCGTCGATGCCGCTAAAATTTCCTATATCCGTAATCACTCCGTCATTATGAATCAATGAGCCTGCATCGCGATTGACAGCCGCGGCAAGGCAGGTCCAGATGGCGCTTCCCCGACCCCAAAGCGGATCCGCGCCCTTGGACGTCTTAGTCGAACCCGATCCTGTCCAGCGGATCGCCCGGGCCACGACGCCGCTGGCGGAGCTTGCGATCGAAGGGCGGACGATTCCGGCCATCGTGACCGCCGCGCTGGTGATCGAGCATTTCTGCGAAACCCGCCCGCGCGCGCGGATGACCGAGATCGCGCGGCGTCTGGAGCTTCCGCCGAGCTCCTGCTTTTCGATCCTCAAGACCCTGGTCGAAGAGCGTATCCTTTCCTTCGACGCGGCGACGAAGACCTATGCGCTCGACTACGGACTGGCTGCGATCGGCCGGAAATACCTGACGCCCGGGGGCGCGTTGCGGGCGGTCGATCCGATCCTCGACGAACTGGCGCGACGGCACGCCGCGACGCTCGTGATCTGGCGCCGTGCCGCGCGCCACATGGTGGTGGTCGACCGTTGGGAGAACAGTTCGCCTTCGCAACTGCACGTCGACGTCGGCGCGCGGCTGCCGCTTCTGGCCGGCGCCATGGGCCGAGCGATGGCTGCGTTCGGCGGCTTGAAGCCTCACGAGATCTCGCGCCACTTCGCCCGCGTCCGGTGGGAAACGCCGATCGCCTTCGACGCATGGCTCGCGGAAGTGGACCTTGTGCGCGAGCGCGGATGGGCAGAAGACAACGGCCGTCTGTCAGCCGGGATCTCGACCGTCTCGGTGGGCGTTCGGGCGCTGGATGGACGGGTCGACGCCGTGCTGAGCGCCACCGCCTTCCATGGCCAGCACGATGCCGAAAGACGCAGCGCCATCGCGGTCGAACTTCTGAAGATCGGCGCATTGCTGGGCGATCTCCGGATCGGGGGCGGGTTCTGAGAGACGGCATGAGGAACACGAGCACGGACGCGATGGATGCGGCTTCCGCGGCGGAGCCGCCGAGAGACAGACGCGAGGGCGGGGTGGCGTCGCTGCGAAAGGCGGCCGCGGTGCTTCGGCTGCTGGGTGGATCGCGCCTGCCACGCCAGATCTCGGATATCGCGCGGGAAACGGGGATGACCCCGAGTTCGTGCCACGATGTCGTTTCGACGCTGGCGCGCATCGGGCTTGTCCAGCCGAGCGCGTCAGGTCGGACCTGGGAGATCGGCGCCCGCTTCACGAAGCTCGCCACGCAGGCTTTGGGCGACCCCGAGCGGCTCGGCCCGGCGCGGCCCGCGCTTATCGCGATCGCGGACCGCTGGAATGCCAACCTGGGGGTCATGCGCGGTTTCGGCCCGACGCGCGCAATCTCGACCTGCATCATCGAAAGCACCGCGGCGATCCGCCTGCGGATGCCGGTCGGCTACGAGCTGCCGCTGTTCGGCGGCGTGGTGGGGCGGATCTTCGCCGCCTGGGGCGACGTCGCAGACCCTGCGGAGCGCCGACTGCGGATCGCGGAGGCTGGGTTCTCCGACAAGGAGGCCCTCATCTCGTTCGAGCGGCGCTGCGCCGAGGACCGGGCGCAGGGCTGGGTTCATGGCGAAGCGCAATGGGTGGCGGGCGTCGGCGTGGTCGCGGCCCCCATGCTGGACCCGCAGGGCGGACTGATCGGCGCAATGTCGCTCGCCATGTTCGGACGCAGCTTCCGCGAGGCGCCTTTGCAAGCCCTGGCGGAGGACGTTCAGGAGGCCGCCGCGCTGGGGGCTCTCCGCCTCGGCCCTGCCGACTGACCGACAGACGCCGACCGCGGGCGCCGCTCCCCGCTCCGCTGCGCATAGGCGGCGCCGAACTGGAGCTTCCAGCGACGCACCGCCTCTTAGGAGACGTCGATGCTCCGCTCGGCAAGCAGGTCCTCGACATCGCGGCAGCTCACGGCGAAACGGAGGTAAAGCCAAACCGCGTGCTGGATGATGGCCGGCGGAGGGCGATGTCGGGCGTAGGAGATGCGGCGCATGCCCGAGCCTAAAGAATCGCGATTCGGGCCGCCATCCAGTTTGCGTGTCAAAGCCGTCTGGACTGCATGCGCCAGCGCCAGCCCCAGCAGCCGGCCGCTGAGGTCATGTCCCTGTACGTGGTGTAGCTGGCGTCCGGCCTGACGGCCTCGGCAGCGCCGAGCTGGTCAGTCACCCTGCGCGGCAGGGAGTGTGACGAGGGGGTCATCGCCGACGGGGGCGAGGATTTCCAGCGTCATGTAGCGGGATCGCTGCACGGCCCATTGCTCGGTCTGCTCCATGAGGATCGCACCGACGAGGCGGCGGATCGCGGCCTCGTTGGGGAAGATCTCGACGACGTCGGTGCGCCGCTTGATCTCGCCGTTCAGGCGCTCGATCGGGTTCGTCGAGTGCAGCTTCGCGCGGTGCTGCGCCGGGAAGGTCATGTAGGCCAGCACGTCCTCCCCCGCGGCGTCCATGAGCGTGGCGAGCTTCGGCAGCTTGGGCCGCATCTGGTAGGCGACGCGCCTCCACTGGACGCTGGCGGCGGCATGGTCGGGCTGGGCGAAGGCGGTGGCGATGAAAGCCGAGACCACGCGCCGGCTGCTCTTGCCGGCGTGGGCGAGGGCGTTCCTCTGGAAATGCACCCCGCATCGCCGCCAGGTCGTGGACAGCCCCCGGGCCGTGGCGGCCGTGATGCCCTCGTGCGCGTCGCTGATCACCAGCTTCACGCCGCTCAGGCCCCGGCGCACGAGGTCGCGCAGGACCTCCGTCCAGACCGGCTCCGCCTCGGACGCGCCGATGTCCATGCCGAGACCCTCGCGCCGGCCGTCCATGTCGACGCCGAGCGCGAGCGTGACCGCGACGGAGACGATGCGCCCGCCCTGGCGCACCTTCAGTCAGGTCGCGTCGATCCAGAGACAGGGCCATTCGCCCTCGATCGGCCGGGTCAGGAAGGCGTCGACGCGCTCGTCGATCTCTTCGCACAGCCGGCTGACCTGGCTCTTCGAGATCCCGGTCCCGCCCATGGCCTGCACGAGGTCGTCCATGGCCCGCGTGGAGACGCCGCTCACGGAGGCCTCCTGGATGACGGCCGTCAGCGCCTTCTCCACGGCCCTGCACGGCTCCAGGAATGATGGAAGCAGGAGCCGGCGCGGAGCTTCGGGATGCGCAGCTCCGCATTCCCGGCGCGGGTCTGCCAGTCTCGATCTCGGTAGCTATTGCGCTGCGCCAGCCGGTCGGCGGACTTCTCGCCGTAGTCGGCGCCCGTCTTCGCGCCGACCTCGAGCTCCATCAGCCGCTCGGTCGCGAAGCCGATCATCTCACGCAGCACGTCCGCGTCCGCGCTCTTCTCCACCAACGCGCGCAGGTCCATCATGGGTTTGGTCATCGGGGTCGTTCCGCGGTTCAGGTTGGCTTAGCAACCCGACCTTGCCGAGGTCCTCGATGACCGCCCCGAGCTACACCACGTCCAGGGACACGACCACGCTGACCGAGGCGGGCGCCGGCGCGCGCGTCCTCTCCTCCAATTTCCGACGAAGGACGGCGGCGTCCCGCTCGTCCAGCCGCTCCAGCTCCGCGGCCTGGCCCGAGGCGGCCGAGCCACCGCCTCGCCGCCTCGCCTCATCGTCCGCTCGGGCCTCGGCCTCCGCCCGCCTGAGCTGGTCGACGGTCTTTCCGTCGGCGCCCTTGTAGCTCTCGACCGCCAGCCCCTTCTTCCACAGCCTGTTCGGCGCCGCGTGGGTGGTGTGGACCTGCCAGCCGAGCGTCTACGAGAGCGCCTCGACGCACGCGCTCCCGGCGCCGAGATCCTCTCCACCAGCCGCGCCTGCTTCGTGCCCGGTCGGAAGAGCGCCAGCGGCGCGGGTTCAGATCTCCGAGTTTGGCTCAGCGCTTCCTCTCGCCTCACGCCGCCGCCTACAACCATTTCAACATCAAGCGTCACCTGGTCGCCCGCCGAGCGATGAAGAAGCTCCGAGCAGACGCCTTCGCAGCTCAGCGCGAGGTCGCCGCAGCTTGAGGCGCCGAAGCGTTGGCGTACCGGGGCATCGTTCGACACCGTGAGAGCGCCCTCGAGGCGCCCTAGGTCAGCACAATGCGGCCGGTCACCTGGCCTTCCTCGAGCCTCCGCATCGCCTCGTTGGCCTCGTCCTTGGCCATCCGCTCGACCGGCACCGGGGCCAGCTTTCCCTCGTTGGCGAGCTTGATCACCGCTTCGAGGTCCTTCATGCCGCCGGTCATCGAGCCGACGATGGTGCGCGCGCGGAAGATCATCATCGCGGTCGAGAGCATGAAGTCCCCCCCGCCGACGCCCACCAGGATCAGCTTGCCGCCGCGGCCGAGCATCTCGAGCCCCGCCTCGGCGGTCCGGCCGGTGTTCACGAAGTCGATCACCACCCGGGGCGGGCCGCCGGCGGCCTCGTGCACCTGCGCGAGCTGGTCGGGGCCCGCGGCGATGAAGGCCGTCGCGCCGGCGTCGAGCGCGGCCTGGCGCTTCGCCTCGTTCACGTCGGTCATCAGGACGTTGGTCCAGCCCAGCGCGTGCAGCATCAACAGCGCCGCGAAGCCGAGGCCGCCTGCGCCGAGCAGCAGGATCGGGGCGTCCTTCTCGACCTCGGCCATCTTCGAGATCGCGCCGTAGACTGTGATCGCCGAGCAGGGGAAGGTCGCGGCCACCGCCGGATCGACGGTCCCGTAGTCGAACAGGTAGCGCGGGTGGGGCAGCAGGACGTGGCTGCCGAAGCCGCCGTGATGGATCACGCCGATGGCGTGGGGCTTGTCGCAGAGGTTCTCGTCCCCCGCGAGGCAGGTCGGGCATTCGCCGCAGCCCATCCAGGGATAGATCACGCGGCTGTCGCCGACCTGGACCCCTTCCGCGTCGGGGCCGACGGCGACGACCTCGCCCAGCACCTCGTGGCCCGGCGCGCGCGGCAGGGTCACGCCGCGGTCCATGATGTTCAGCCGCCTGCCCCCGCCCAGGTCGTAGCCGCCGTGCCAGAGATGCAGGTCCGAATGGCACACGCCCGCATGGGTGACCTTGACCAGGACCTCGCTTCCCTTGGGGGCGGGGTCGGGCTCCTCGATCTTCTGAAGGGGCTTGCCCGGTTCTACGATGGCCCACAGTTGCATGACTTTCCTCCGGTTTCTTTCAGCCCGCGCCGCGGTCACTTCGACAGCGAGGGCAGGAACAAGACGATGGCCGGGAAGACCATCAGCAGGATCACCACCACGACATCGGCGATCAGGAACCGCGAGACGCCCTGGAAGATGCGCCCCAGCCCGATGCGGTCGCCGACCACGTTCTTGATGACGAAGACGTTCAGCCCGATGGGCGGCGTGATCATCCCGATCTCCAGCAGCTTGGCGAGGATCACGCCGAACCACAGCAGGTCCATCCCGGTCGCCCGCGCCACCGGCAGCAGGATCGGCAGGGTCAGAAGCATCGCCCCCAGCGGGTCGAGGAACATGCCCAGCACCAGATAGAGCAGCACGATCCCCGTCAGCAGCAGCGCCCGGTCGCCGGCCACCTGCGCGATGCCCTCGGCGATGTAGTCGTCGGCCCCGCTCAGGGTCACGAACCGTCCCAGCAGGTTGGCGCCGATGGCGATCACGAAGATCGCGGCCGAGGTCGTGAAGCTCTCGACCAGGGATCGGCGGAACCGGGGCCAGGTCAGTTGCCGGGAGCCCGCCGCGATCAGCGTGCACAGGACCGCGCCGACCGCCCCGGCCTCGGTCGGAGTGAAGATGCCGGCGAAGAGCCCGCCGAAGACCAGGATCGCCAGCAGCAGCGTCGGCGTGACGCGAACCAGCACCCGCAGCCGCTCGCCCAGCGAATGACGCTCGGCCACGGCCGGGGCCACCTCGGGGCGCAGGCTCGCCCAGATCACCACCACCGCGCAGTAGCCGACCGCCGTCAGCACGCCGGCGCCGACGCCGCCGAGGAACAGGTGGCTGATCGGCGCCTGCGCGATGATCCCGTAGAGGATCAGCAGGATCGAGGGCGGGATCAGCGCGCCGATGGTGCCGGCCGCGGCGACCGCGCCGGTCGCAAGCCGGTCGTCGTAGCCCGCGCGCATCATCTCGGGGACCGCGATCCGCCCCATCGCCGCCGCGCAGGCCACCGACGAGCCGGTGACCGAGGCGAACCCCGCCGCGCCGAAGATGCTCGCCACCGCCAGCCCGCCGGGCAACCGCGCGAGCCAGACCCGCGCCGCCTGGAACAGGCCGCGGGTGATGCCGGTGTGATAGGCTAGAAAGCCCATCATCAGGAACATCGGCACCGAGCTGAGCTGCCAGTTGGCCGCGAAGCTGAAGGGGATCGCCTTCAGCGCGCCCACCGCGGGCCGCCAGCCGAACAGCCACCAGATGCCGATGAAGGGCACGGCGACCAGCGCCGCCCCGATCGGCAGGCGCAGGGCGATCAGGACCAGCAGGACGCCGATCAGCAGGACGCCGACCTGGGGATCAGTCATGGGCCGCCCCTCCCGTCGTCGCGTCGGGCCAGTCGTCCTCGGCGTCGACGGCGAGCGGGGGCAGCGGCTCGCCCGCGACATAGGCCGCGAACTTCAGCAGCAGCATGACCGACAGCAGCCCGTAGCCGATCGGCAGCGCGAAGTAGCCGAACCAGATCGGGATGGTCAGCCCGCCCTCGATGATGAAGGCGCCCAGCCGCCATTTCGAGACCGCCTCCAGCCAGGTGGCGTAGGCGGTCACCGCGAAGATCACGGCGGTCACGGGATAGGTGCAGCCGTAGAGATGCCGGCGCAGGCCCGCGGGGAAGGTCTCGGTCAGGACCTCGACCGAGATATGTCCGTCCAGCCGCTCCACGAAGGCCAGCGGCAGGCAGACCAGGAACACCATGTACCAGTTGGCCACGAAGATGATCGTGCCGCTCAGCGGCAGGTCGAGAAAGGCGCGGCACACGACTTCGAGCGTCACGTGGATCATCATCGCCACGATGCAGAGCGAGGCGACGACGGCGGTCAGGCGGGCGGCTCCGTCGAGGAGCATGCGGATCAGGGTCATGTCGGGGCTGCGAAGCGGGGCCGACCGGCGCCCGTCGTCCTTGTCGGAACGGACGGGCGCCGGCCGCGCGCCTCAGTCCATCGCGTAGGTCTTGGGATCGACCTTCGACAGGACCTCGGTCCAGTAGAGTTCGGCGAGCGCCTCGGCGTCGCCCTCCCCGATCTCCGCGGTCAGGCCCTTCCACTTCTCCATCAGGGCGGAGAAGGTCTCGATCTTGGCGTCGACGTCGGCGAGCTTGAACTTGTCGCGGAACTGCTCGGCGATGGTCGCGAGGTCGTCTTCGACGAAGCCCTCGGTCGCGGCCTTCAGGCTGTCGTCGCCGTCGAGGATCTCGATCCCCTTCGCCTTCGCCGCGACCAGCCCCTCGGCGTCGTCCTCGGCATAGGCGAAGACGGCCGAGGCCGCGAGCGTGGCGCCGGCCTCGAGAACCGCGGCGCGCTGCGCCTCGTCGAGGTCCAGCCAGACGTCGCGGTTGAAGTTGGCCGCGCCCAGCCCCGGGAAGGTGCCCCCGGGCGCGTTCAGGGTGACATGGGTCGAGACGTCGACATACTGGCCGCCGATCAGGTCGCCGAGCGGGCTCATCGTGCAGTCCACCACGCCCTGGCTCATCGCGTCGTAGGTCTCGTTGCCCGGCGCCGAGACCGACGAGCCGCCCAGCGCCTCGGCCCAGCGGGCGTAGTTGGCGGCGCCGGCGCGGAACTTGCCGCCCTTCACGTCCCCGGCCGAGGCGATCGGCTTGGTGCACAGCAGCCGGTAGGGCGTGGTCGAGGCCCCGGCGATGTAGACCTGGTTGTTGGCCTTCATCTGCTCCAGACAGTCGGGGCAGTTGAGGAGCGTGTATTCCATCGAGGCGCCGGCCGCGGCCGCGCCGGGCATCGGGACCTGCGTTCCGGTCGTCGCCAGCATCGACAGGTTCGCCGCGAGGTTCACCTCCGAGAACTCGACCGGGTGGTAGGGGAAGACGACGAAGCCCACGTCTGCCAGCCCGTCGCGCACGCCGCCCGCCGTCTCGGCCAGCGTCAGCAGCGACATGGGGTAGACCTTGCCGTCCAGCCCCGCGGTGGAGCCGAGCGTCTCGGCGAACGCCACGAGCGGCTCGTAGGCGGCGTAGACCTCCGGCAGCCCGAGCGCGATGCGCAGGTCCGCGGCCTGGGCTGAGGTCGCGCCCAGCAGGGCGACGGCGAGCGCCGCGGCCGCGGGGGTCCGGGCGGCCCGCCCGATGATGGTGTGGGTCATCTCATCCTCCCTGTCCGCGAGGCGGGTCCCGGGCCTCTACGCGCCCGGTTCGTCCTGCCTCGCCACGTCCCGACCGCCACGGCGGGCGGAACCTGACGGCGATATTGCATCTGTTTTAATTGTCAGTCCATTAAATAATTTCAGTGGCCGGGCCAAGCGTTTCGCCGTCGGCCGTCATGCCGCAGAGCGCGGGGGCGACGACCAGCACGCTCTTGCCGACGTGGCGGCGGGCGAGGATGTCGGCATAGCCCTCCCGCGCCGCCTCGAACGGGTAGACCTGCCCCACATGCGGCTCCAGCCGCCCCTCGGCGACCGCCGCAAACATGCGCTCGAACGAGGCGAGGCCCCGCCCGCCGGTGGTCTCGATGGCCAGCCGCGCCTCGACCCCGATCACCGAGATCATCTTCATCAGCAGCACGTTGGTGCGCGCCACCGCCCATTCGCCGGAGGTGAAGCCGACCGTCAGCACCCGGCCCCCCGGCGCGATGCAGCGCAGCGACTGCTCGAAGACCGCTCCGCCGACGGGATCGACGAAGACGTCCGCGCCGCGCCCGTCGGTCAGCGCCTTGACCGTGGCGCGCAGGTCCTGGTCGCGCAGGTTGATCACATGGTCCGCGCCCAGCGCCGCGACCTGCGCCAGCCGCGCGTCGTCGCCGCCGGTCGCGATCACCCGCGCGCCGAGCGCCTTGCCGACCGAGACGGCGGCGACCCCGATTCCCCCGGTCGCGCCGTGCACCACGAGCGTCTCGCCCGCGCGCAGCGCGCCGCGGTCGACCAGCGCGTTCCACGCGGTCCAGAAGTTCATCGGAAACGCCGCCGCCTCGATCAGGCCCATGCCGACCGGAGCGGGGAAGACATACGTCTCGGGCAGCGTCGCCACCTGGCCCAGCCCGCCGCCGGCGAGCTCGAACGAGAAGGCCGAGACCCGGTCCCCGACGCGGACGCGGCCCACGCCCTCGCCCACGGCCGCGACCACGCCCGACATCTCGCTGACCGGGATGTAGGGCAGCGGCGGGGTCTTCTGGTAGGTTCCCTTCAGCACCAGCGTCTCGCCGAAGGCGAGGCCGGCGGCGGCGACCCGGATCTGGACCTCGCCCGGCCCCGGCTGCGGCTCGGGCATCTCCTCGATCGCCATGACGTAGGGATCGCGGAATTCCCGGCAGACCCAGGCCTTCATGCGCCCGCTCCCTTTCCGGACGCGCCCGCGGCCCGGTCGATCTCCGAGAGCACCTCGTCGGTATGCTCGCCCAGCGCGGGCGCGTGACGGCGATGGCTGGCGGGGCTGGCCGAGAACGCGACCGGGTGGCGCGGCGCCCGGTAGGGGCCGCACAGCGGGTGATCGTGATCGACCAGCGCGCCGGTCGCGCGGATCACGGGATCCTCGGCGATGGTCTCGGCGGTGTTGATCGGGGCGAAGACGGCGTCCTCCGCCTCCAGCCGCGCGAGCCATTCGGCGGTCGGGCGGGCGGCCAGCGCCTCGGCGAAGATCGCGTTCAGCTCGGCCGCGTTGCGGAACCGCCCGCCGATCTGGTCGAAGCGCGGATCCTCGATGCACCAGGGTATGTCGAGCGCGCGGCAGCAGCCGGCGAACTCCGGGTTCGAGACGTGACCCACCAGGATATGGCCGTCGAGCGTGGCATAGACGTACTGCACCCCCGCCAGCGTGCCGCCCGCGGTGACGCCCGGGCCGCGCAGGGTGGCGGCGGGCATCGACTCCGGCCACAGGAACGACAGGGCCGAGGACAGCATGTCCACCTTCAGGTGCTGCCCCTCGCCCCCGCGGCGCAGCCGGTGCAGCAGCGCCGCGGTCACCCCCTGCCAGACCACCATCGAGGCGATCTTGTCGGTGACCGCGTTCTGCACCGTGCGCGGCTCTCCGGTCACCCGGTCGGCCTGGATCGCGCAGAACCCGGCGAGCCCCTGGCTGACGATGTCGTAGACCCGCCGGCCGCGGACCGAAGGATCCTCGCCCAGGCCGCTGATCGAGACGTAGACCAGCCCCGGGTTGGCCTCGCGCAGCGCCGCGTAGCCCAGGCCCAGCCGCTCCATCACCCCGGGACGGTAGTTCTGCACCACCACGTCCGCGCGCTCGGCCAGCGCCCGGGCGCGGGCCTGCCCCTCGGGGCTGCGAAGGTCCAGCACGACCGAGCGCTTGTTGCGGTTGATGTTGAGGAACATCGTCGCCATGCCGGCGACCCCGTCGCGGTTGGCGCCGATCTGGCGCGACTGGTCGCCGCCCGGGGCCTCGATCTTCACCACGTCCGCGCCCTGGTCGGCGAGCAGCATGGTCGCGAAGGGACCCGAGAGGGTCGAGCAGAATTCCAGCACCCGAAAGCCCGCGAGCGGGCCGTCCTGCGGAGCGTCCATGGCATCCTCCCTTGGAAAGGGCGCGCCGCGGGTCTTCCCGCCCGCGCTGCGCGCCGAGGCTTCAGACAGGTCCGGTGGAGGCGATCTCCCCCGGGCCGCCATCCAGGCCGACGAAGCGGCGGCCCCACGCGGCGAGCCCGCGGATCGGGCGCCCTGGCATTATTACATTCAATGGTATTACTAATAAATCGCCCGCGCAACACGCCTCGCCCTCGGGCGGCGGCATTGGCACGCTGCCGTGGGCGGGGTATCGACAGGGGCGGTCCGAGGCGCCGACGCGCCATGGCGACGACCGCGGAAGGCGTCCCGGCGCCGTCGTTCCAGGAGGGCTGTTTGGTCAAGCTGAACCCGATCGCCGTGTCCCGCCCGGCGGAGCAGCTGGCGAACTCGCTCAAGGAGCGGATCGTCGAGGGGGCGATTCCGCAGGGCCACAGCTTCAAGGAACAGGAGCTGGTGGACCTGTCGGGCCTCAGCCGCAGCTCGGTGCGCGAGGCGATGCGGCTGCTGGAAAGCTGGGGGCTGGTGGAGAGCCGGCGGGGCCGCAACGGCGGCTACGTCGCCACCCGCGGCGGGATCGAACCGCTGGCCGCCTCGCTCGACATCTACATGCGCAGCGGCGAGGCCGAGGTCGCCGAGCTGATGGAGATCCTGGAGATCATCGAGCCGGGCCTCGCGGCGCTGGCCGCGCGGCGACGCACGGAGGCGGATCTCGCGGCGATGCGCGCGGCGCTGGCGGAGCTGGCAAGCGAGACCGACTCCGACCGCTTCGTGCGCAAGAACCACGCCTGGCACATGGCCCTGGCCCGCGCCAGCCGCAACGCCGTGCTGGGCGCGGTGCACGAGGCGCTCGGCCCCGCCCTGATCGACCCGCGGCTGGAGGGCTTCGCCGACGCCGGCATCCGCAGCCAGGTGCTGCACATCGCGCGACGGATCATCGAGGCGATCGAGGCCGGGGACGCGGAGGCGGCCCGCCGCCGCATGGCCCGCCACGTCACCGCCTATCGCGAGACGGTCGAGGCGCGGCTGCGCGGCTGAGCGCCTCAGGCCACGCCCGCGACCACGCCGTCGCGGAAGAACGCCGCGCGCTCGGCCGCGTCGAAGCCCAGCCCCTCGAGGATCTCCGCCCCGTCGCGTCCGAGCGCGGGCGCGCTCTGCGCGGGCGCGGCGCCGGGAGGCAGGCGAAGCAGCGGGCCGGGGACCCGGACGCGGCCGAGATCGGGCGTCTCGACCTCCCGCAGCCAGCCGCCCCGCGCCAGGTCGGGGTCGGCGGCGACCTCGTCGAGCGGACGGATCGCGGCGGCGGGGATGCCGGTCTCGCGGCCGATGCGGATCCAGGTCTCGGTGTCCCGGGACAACAGGATCTCCGCCAGCGCGGCGTAGAGCTCGGCGACCTCCGCGTTGCGGCGCACGGGATCGACGACCCGGGGATGCTCGGCCAGCTCCGGCGCCCCGGCGGCGCGCAGGAAGGCCTGCCAGTCGCGTTTCGTGTAGGGGGTCAGCGCGACGTATCCGTCCCGGGTGCGGAACGGACGGCGGTGTGGGGTCAGCAGGCGGCCATAGCCGGCGGGCCCGGCCGGGGCGCGGTCGGGGAAGGCCGCGGCGCCCATGTGTTCGAGCAGCACGAAGGCCGACATCGTCTCGGCCATCGGGATCTCGACGGCCATGCCCTGCCCCGTCGTCTCGCGCTGGTAGAGGCCGGCGAGGATCGCCTGGCCCATCACCAGCCCGCAGACCTTGTCGGCCATCACGCTGGGCACGTAGCGGGGCGCGTCTCCGGCGCGCCCGAACAGGTCCGCGAGGCCCGAGGCCGCCTGGATCACGTCGTCAACCGCCGGGTCGTCCGCCCGCGGCCCGTCCTGCGCGAAGCCGGAGGCGGAGCAGTGGATCAGCCGCGGGTTGGCCGCCGTCATCGTCGCCGCGTCCAGCCCCAGCGCCCGCGCCGAGGCGGGGCGCATGTTGTGCACCGCGACGTCCGCCCAGGCCGTCAGGCGACGCAGGATCTCCTGCGCGCCCGGGGCCTTCAGGTCGAGCGCGATCGACTTCTTGCCCCCGTTCAGCGCCATGTAGATCGAGCCCATGCCCGGCGCGGGCACCGCGGCGGAATGGCGGATGCCGTCGCCCGCCGGCCCCTCGACCTTCACCACCTCGGCCCCGAGATCGGCGAGGCAGCGCGTGGCCAGCGGCCCCAGCACGATGGCGGTGAAGTCCAGCACCCGCACCCCCGCGAGCGGACGCGCCGGCGAGGGGCGGGGCGACGCCTCCGCCTCCCCCACGCCCGCAACCGCCGCGCTCATGCCGGCACGAACCCGTCGGGGCCGAGGGGGGGCGAGTAGATCACCAGCACCTTCGCCGGCACGTCGCCGGTGACGTCGAACAGGTGCGGCGTGCCCGGGGGGATCCGCACCATGTCGCCGGCGGCCAGCGGACGGCGCGGCTCGTCCCCGATCTCCAGCTCGGCGGTTCCGTCGAGCATGTAGATCACCTGCCACTCGCTCCGGTGCAGGTGGCGCGAGGCGGAGCCGCCCGGCGCCAGCGTGCCATGCGCCATCTCGAACCCCGCGCCGAGATCGGCGGGCAGCAGGCGCCGGTTCACGGTGCCCTCGTGCAGGGGCGGGGAGTAGGGCTCGAGGTCCTCGAGGGAGACCACGTATCGGGAGTCGGTCATCGGGTCAGTTTCCAGCTTGCGAGAGGCTCGGCAGCCAGGTCGCGATCGCGGGGAATGCGACGAGCAGGACCAGCAGGACCAGCTCCGCCGCGACGAAGGGAACCACGCCGCGCGCCACGGTCGCGACCGGCACGCGGGAAGAGCCGCTGACGATGAAGAGGTTCAGGCCGACCGGCGGCGTCAGCAGACCGATCTCGGCGGTCTTGACCACCAGCACGCCCAGCCAGATCTCGTCGTAGCCCAGGCCCGTCAGCAGCGGATGCACCAGCGGCAGGGTGATGATCAGGATCGCGATCTGGTCGAGGAAGATCCCCAGCACCAGCAGCACCGCGATCACCAGCAGCAGCACCGGCAGCGGGCCGAGGCCCGACTCCTGCACCGCCTGCAGCAGCGCCTGCGGCGTGCCCGACAGCGACAGGAACACCGCGAAGACCGAGCTGAAGGCGATGATCGCGAGGATCATGGCCGAGCTGCGGGTCGCCCGTCCCAGCGCCCCGACGATCGCCGCGCGGTCCATGCGCATCATCGCGAAGCCGATGGCGAAGGCGAAGAGCGCGCCCAGCGCCCCGACCTCGGTCGGGGTGGCGATGCCCGAGTAGATCATCACCAGCATCGCCGCGAGCAGCACGATCATCGGCAGCGCCGGCAGGCTGGCGCGCACCCGGCGGCCCATCGGCTGGCGCGGCTGCACCCCCACGTCCGACTTGCGCAGCACCCGCCAGATCACCAGCCCGTAGGCCAGCGCCGTCATCAGCCCCGGCACGACGCCCGCGATCAGCAGTTTGCCGACCGAGACCTCGGTGAGGATGCCGTAGAAGATCAGCGCGATGGAGGGCGGGATCATGATGGACAAGGTCCCCACCGCCGCCAGCGCGCCGGTCGAGAACGCCTCCCCGTAGCCGTATTTGCGCAGCTCGGGATAGATCGCCGAGCTGAGCGTCGCCGCCGCGGCCGAGGACGAGCCGCAGGCCGCCGCCAGCATGGTGCCCCCGAAGACGGCGGCATAGGCGAGCCCGCCGCGCAGGTGCCCCAGCCAGCCGTTGGCGGCGCGGAACAGGTCGCCGGTGATCCGGGTCGCGCCCATCACCTCGGCCATCAGCACGAACATCGGGAAGGTGGTCAGGGTGTAGCTGGCCGCCGCCTGGTAGGGCGAGGTCTTCAGCACGCCCAGCGCGACATGCCAGCCGCCCTCCCACCACAGCCCCACGATGCCCGCCACGAACATCGCGAAACTGACCGGCATGGCCAGGAAGATCAGCCCGAACAGAAGGGCGATGACGAGGGCGGCGGTCATATCGCCTCCGTCCCGTGCGGATCCCCGGCCCCCGGCGGCGCCTCCGCCGGCGACGGCGCGACCACCTCGTAGGCGAGCCGCACGCACAGCAGCGCGATGCCGACCGGCGCCCAGACGTAGCTGAGGTAGAGCGGCCACTGCACCAGCCCGAAGCTGGTCTCGCGGGCCGCGAACTTCTCCGCCGCCTCGGGCACGCAGACCCACAGCAGCATCCCGAAGGCCCCCAGCGCCAGCGCCATGGTCAGGCGATGCACCGCCCGGCCGGGGATCCGCTCCAGCACCGGCGCCAACAGCTCCATGCGCACCTGCCCGCCGGTGGCGAGACTGCGCGCCAGCGGCAGGAAGGCGATCAGCACCATCAGGTAGAGCTCGGAGAACTCGTAGGCGCCCTGCAGCGGGGCGCCCATGAAGCGGCCGATCGCGTCGACCGAGATCGTGATCATCATCACGATCAGGCACAGGGCCGCCACGCCGTCGCCGGCGCGCTCGACCCTGTCCAGGATGCGGCCGAAGCTCATCAGGCGCCGCACTCTTTCGCGGCGGCCTCGATGGAGCCGTCCGCGCGCATCTTCTCCTGCGTGGCCTGGAACACGTCGAGCATCCGCGAGCCGGGGATGCCGCGCTCGTCCATGGTCGCGCGCCAGTCGGCCGACACGCTCTCGAGCGCCGAGGCGAACTGGGCCTGGGTGGCCTCGTCCAGCTCGTAGACGGTCTTGCCCATGCCCTCGAGCTCCGCGATCGTGGCCTGCTCGTTCTTCGCGAGCGCGCAGGCGGTGGCGAAGCCCGCGGCGTCCCCGGCTTCCTCGAGCAGGGCCTGCTGCTCGGGCGTCAGGCTCTGCCAGACGTCCTCGTTGATGAAGCCCATGAAGGCGACGCCGCCCAGCGCGGCGTTGGAGGTGTAGGAGTTGGTCACCTCCTCCAGCTTGTAGGACTTGAGCACCGACAGCGAGTAGATCGCCGCGTCCAGCGTCCCGCGCTCGAGCGCCACGTAGAGGTCCGGGGCGGGCATCCGCACCGGGGTCATGCCCAGCGCCGAGGCGACCAGCTCGGCCGTCGCGCCGGCGACCCGGGCCTTGACGCCCGAAAGGTCCTCGATCCCCGCGATCGGCTCGTCGCGGGTCAGCAGCAGCTGATACTGCGGCGTGACGATGACCCACAGCGGCCGGATGCCGGCCTTCCTGAACTCCGCCTCGTTCAGCTCGGTCTTCATCATGTGCTGGATCGGCACGTAGCCGTCGAAGCTGTCGCCATAGAGCTGCGGCAGCTCCATCATCGTGGACAGCGGCAGACGCTCGGGCACGTAGGAGATGCCCACGACCGCGATCTCGGCGATCCGGTCCTTCACCACGTCGAGCTGGGCGGTCGGCTTGCCGAGCTGGCCGGCGGGAAAGTGCCTGATGGTCAGGTCCGCGTCCGGGTTCGCGGCGATCGTGTCGAAGAAGGCCTGGGTGCCCTGCGTCGTGATCGTGTGCTGCACCGGAAACTGGTCCGAGAGCTTCAGCTCGGTGGCCTGCGCGGCGCCGGCCCCGGCGATCAGGACCGCGGCGGCCGCGATGGTCTTGGTGGTGGTCATGGTGTCTCCTCCCTTTGTCGCCCGCCTTGCGCGGGCCGCTTCAGCCGTTCTCCGACGGCAGCCAAAGTCCCAGTCCGTCCAGGATCTCGTCGATCGGCTGGTCGATGACCTGCCGGAACACTCCGCCCGGATAGCGGTGCCGCCCGCCCCCCAGGACCCGCCCCTCGGCGTCGGTGAACAGCCGCGCCACCGACACGATCGGCGAGGCCGGCGGGGTTTCGAGCAGGCCCGCGTCCTCGTGCGACGCGGCGCCCACGGTGACGATCTGCCGCCCGCGCGCGCAGCGCGGCTCGGCCTTGGTCATCAGCAGCAGGCCGACCTTGAACTGCCCGTCGATGCCCTCGGGCAGCGACCGGTAGGCTTCGGTCGCGAAATAGAAGTCGACCAGGCAGACCGGCCGCCCCCCGCCGAGGTGCAGGCGGCGCAGGAACACGTAGTCGGGAAAGCAGGGCCGCCCCTCGGCGATGTCGGGGGGGAAGGCCGCGCCCTCGGTCTTCTCCAGGACCCGCACCTCCTGCGAGGGCCCCACGATCCAGGCGTCGAAGTAGCCCTGGTCGAGCCCGGGCGGCTCCCCCGGCGCGCCCGCCTCGGCCGCGACGAAGGTGCCGCGCCCCTGGCGGGCGTGGATCAGCCCCTGCTTCGACAGCACCCCCAGCGCGGAGCGCACGGTGGCGGGCGAGACGTCGAAGCTCTCGGCCATCTGCACCACCGTCGGCAGCCTCTGGCCCGGCGTCCACTCGCCGCTGGCGATGCGTCGCCAGAGCTCGTTCGCAAGCCGCCCGTAGGCCGTCAGTCCGTCCTGCACCACGCCGTCGCTCCGCCCTCTCAATTGATACGTTAGTTGGGATCATTATCTCAATCAAGTCAAGCGGCGAGGGGAATAACCGGGGCGGGGCCTCAGAAGCCGACGTTCTTCGGCCCCTTGGTCTGCAGCATCGCGCGCGCCTCGTCCGGCGTGGCGATCGGCAGGCTGAGCTCCTCGAGGATGCGGCGGATCTTGGCGACCTGCTGGGCGTTGCTCTCGGCCATCTGGCCCTTGCCGATGAACAAGCTGTCTTCGAGCCCCACCCGGCAGTTGCCGCCCAGGATCGCGCCCATCGTGACGAACGGCATCTGGTGGCGCCCGGCGGCGAGGATCGAGAGGTAATAGTCCTCGCCGAACAGGCGGTCGGCGGTGGACTTCATGTGCATCAGGTTCTCGGGCTCCGGCCCGATGCCGCCGAGGATGCCGAAGATCGACTGCACGAAGAACGGCGGCTCGACCAGGCCGCGGTCGGCGAAATGGGCGAGGTTGTAGAGGTGCCCGACGTCGTAGCACTCGTATTCGAAGCGGGTGCCGAAGTCCTTCAGCCGCCGGATCGCGGCGTCCATCTGGGTGAAGGTGTTGGACAGGATGAAGTCCTTGGTCATCCCCAGATATTCGGGCTCCCAGTCGTGCTTGAACTCGGCGATCCGGCCGGCGGCGCCGGAGATGTTGAAGTTCAGGCTGCCCATGTTCATCGAGGCGATCTCGGGCTGGGCCCAGGTCGCGGCGGCGAGCCGCTCGTCCATGGTCATGCCCAGGCCGCCGCCGGTGGTGATGTTGATGATCGCGTCGCAACGCTCGCGGATCTGGGGCAGGAACTTCTTGAACAGCTCCGGGTCCTGGCTGGGCCTGCCCGTCTCGGGCTCGCGGGCGTGCAGGTGGACGATGGCGGCCCCCGCCTCGGCCGCGCCGATGGCGGCCTCGGCGATCTGGTCGGCGGTGATCGGCAGGGCCTCCGACATCGAGGGCGTGTGGATCGAGCCGGTGATGGCGCAGCTGACGATCACCTTTTCGGCGCGTTTCATGGTTCAGGCTCCCTGAGCGTGGGGGGTCTTGGCCGCGGCGCGGGCCGCGAGGGCGTCGTGCAGGCCCAGCACATGGCGGGCCTGGCGCAGGTGGGGGATGTCGATCATCTTGCCGTCGAGCCCCACGGTCCCTGCCCCGGGATTGGCCTCGAACGCCTCGATCACCCGGCGGGCGTGGGCGAGCGCGGCCTCGGACGGGGCGAAGGCGGCGTTGATGCCGGCGACCTGGGCGGGGTGAATCGCGATGCGCCCCTCGAACCCCTCGTCCGCCGCGGCGGAGGAGGCGGCGCGCAGGCCCGCGTCGTCGCGGAAGTCGACGTAAAGCGTGTCGATCGCCGCCACCCCCGCCGCCTTCGCCGCCAGCAGGCAGTTCGAGCGCGCGATGCGGTAGGTCAGCGCCCATTCGCCGTCCGGCCCGAGGTTGGTCGAGGCGCCCAGCGCGGCCGACAGGTCCTCCGCCCCCCAGGTCAGGCCGACGAGGCGAGGCAGCGGGACCTCGGCGAAGGTCGCCAGCCGCAACGCGCCCTTCGCCGTCTCGGTCGCCACCGGCAGGATCCGGGTGCGGCCCGGCTCGATCCCATGCGCGGCCTCGAAGGCGTCGAGCCAGTTCGACAGCCTCGCCACGTCCTCCGCTCCGTCGGTCTTGGGGATCATGATCCCGTCCGGCGCGCCCGGCATCACCGCAGCCAGGTCCTCCAGCGCGGAGACGTCGAGCGGGTTGACGCGGACATAAAGCAGCGGGTCGCGGGCGCCGGGCCGGGCTGCGAGATGCGCGCGCACCAGCCGCCGCGCCTCCGCCTTGCGTTCGGGCGCGACCGAGTCCTCGAGGTCCAGGATCAGCGCGTCGGCGCCCGAGGCGTCGGCCTTGCCCAGCTTCTTCTCGCTGTCGCCGGGGATGAACAGCCAGCTTCGCGGGGTCAGCGGCGGGGTCATGCCGCCGCTCCCGCCGGGCGCTTCAGCTGCAGGCCGGAGCGCTTGCAGACCGCCACCAGCTCGCCCTTCTGGTTGAAGGCGCGGTGTTCGAAGGTGACGATGCCCTGGGTGGGGCGGGACTTGCTCTCGCGCAGCTCCAGCACCTCGGTCTGCACCCGGATCGTGTCGCCGTGGAACAGGGGTTTCGGGAACCGCACCTCGTCCCAGCCGAGGTTGGCGACGGCCGTCCCCAGCGTCGTGTCGTTGACCGAAATGCCCACCATCAGCGCCAGCGTGAAGCAGGAGTTCACCAGCCGCTGTCCGAACTCCGTCTCGGTCCGGCAATACTCCTCGTCGAGGTGCAGCAGCGCCGGGTTGTGGGTCATGGTGGTGAACAGGACGTTGTCCGTCTCGGTCACCGTGCGGCGGATGGCGTGATCGAACACCTGGCCCACCGTCAGCTCGTCGAAATACACTCCGGGCATGCGCCCTCCCTCGCGCGGATCGGCCGGTCGCCGCCGCGTCGTTCTGGCTTGCGGAAATCGGGGGCGAGGCGCCCCCGGGGGATCAGGCCCGCGCGGCCGCGCGAGCGTCTGCGGACGCCGCCGCGCGGTCGGCGAAGCGGAAGCCGCGCCAGCCGTCGGCGACGGCCGCCTCGCAGGCTTCGCGGTAGGTCGAGACGCCGAGATAGGGCATGAACACCCGCGGCTTGCCGGGGATGTTGGCGCCCATGTACCAGCTCGCCGCCTTGGGCAGCAGCGTGGCGGCGGCGACCTCGTTGACGTGGGCGACCCAGGCGTCCTCGGCCGCGCGGTCCGCCTCGACCGCCGCCGCGCCGCGGGCGCGCGCCTCTTCGACGATGCGGGAGATCAGGTCGACGTGCTGCTCGATCGAGACGACCATGTTCGACAGGACCGAGGGGCTGCCGGGCCCGGTGACGGCGAAGAGGTTCGGGAACCCCTCCAGCATCAGGCCCAGATAGGCGCGCGGCCCGTCCTTCCACTTCTCGGGGATGGTGCGCCCGCCCTTGCCGCGGATGTCGATCGAGGTGATCGCGCCGGTCATCGCGTCGAAACCGGTGGCGTAGACGATGGCGTCGACCTCGTGCAGGCCGGCAGAGGTGCGCACGCCGCCCGGCTCGATCGCATCCAGCGGGGTTTCCCGCAGGTTCACCAGCGTGACGTTCGGGCGGTTGTAGGTGGCGTAGTAGTTGTCGTCGACGCAGATCCGCTTGGTGAAGATCGGGTAGGAGGACGGACACAGCGCCGCGGCCGTCGCGGGGTCCTTCACGATCTCGCGGATGCGGTCGCGCACGAAGGCGGCGGCGGTGGCGTTGGCCTCCTCGGAGATCACCAGGTCGTTGAAGGCGTGCATGAAGTTCGCGCCGCCCTTCTCCCAGCGCCAGCGATATTCGCGCTCGCGTTCCTCCGCGCTCGCCTCGAGGGCGCCGCGCTCGGGGAAGTCGTAGATCGTGCCCGAGCGCGTCTCCTCCCGCGCCTGGCGGCGCAGTTCGGGATAGCGCGACTTCCAGCCGTGCACGTAGTTGTCGTCCAGCGGCTGGTTGCGCGCGGGGACCGAGAAGTTGGGTGTGCGCTGGAACACGGTCAGGTGGGCGGCCTGCCGGGCGATCTCGGGGATCGCCTGGATGCCGGAGGAGCCGGCGCCGATCACCGCCACCGTCTTGCCGGCGAAGTCCACGCCCTCATGCGGCCAGTCGCCGGTGTGGTAGGTCGCGCCCCGGAAGGAGTCGCGCCCCGGCAGGTCGGGCACACGCGCGGCCGACAGGCAGCCGGTGGCGAGCACCAGGTTGCGCGCGCCGACCTGCTCGCCGCTCGAAAGAGTCACGCTCCAGCGGGCCGCGTCCTCGTCCCACTCGGCCGCGTCGACGCGGGTCTCGAAGGTGATGTCGCGCCTGAGGTCGTGGCGCTCGGCCACATGGCGGATGTAGCTGAGGATCTCGGGCTGGGTGGCGAACCGCTCGGTCCAGGTCCACTCCTGCTGGAGATCCTCGTCCCAGGAGTAGGAATACTGCAGGCTTTCGATGTCGCAGCGCGCGCCGGGGTAGCGGTTCCACCACCAGGTGCCGCCCACGTCGGAGGCGACCTCGATCACCCGCGCCGACAGACCCATGCCGCGGGCGCGGTGGAGCATGTAGAGGCCGGCGAAGCCAGCCCCGACGATCAGCATGTCGAAGCCGGACGAACCGGGCGCACGTCTTCCGTGCGCCGCCGAAGCGGTCGCTGTCATCGTTCTTCTCCTCCTGTGGTCGCCGGTCTTGCCGCGCCGGGCGCGGGACCGGTTCTTGACGTCGGTGGTCAGTCCTCGGGGGCGCCGATCTCCAGCTCGGAATCCTCGAGATCGCTGGCATAGGCGCGGGTGGCGCGCACATGCCGTTCCATCCGCCGGCGCGCGGCGTCGCCGTCGCGCGCCGCGATGGCCTCGATCACCCGCGCGTGGGCGGCGTGGACCGCGGCCCGGACCTCGGCGTTGTCGTAGACGTCCTCGCTGGTGGCGGCCACGACGCCATGGTTCATGGCGTAGAGCAGCGCGGTCAGCAGGTCGTTGCGGCTGGCCTCGGCCACGGCGTTGTGCCAGCGGATGTTCATCTCGGCGAAGGCCCGGCGGTCGAGCGCGGGGTGAGCCAGCGCCTCGTTCAGCTCGATGATGGCGGCGAGCTCCTCGTCGGTTCGGTGCATGGCGGCGTAGCGGGCGAGCGCCGGCTCGATCGTCTCGCGCGCCTCCTGGATCACGCGCAGCGGCATCCGGTGAGAGCGCACGAACTGCCCCACCATCCGCGCCATAGAGCTGTTGTCGGGCTGGGTGACCGTGATCCCGCCGTAGCGCCCGGGGCGGGAGCGGATCAGCCCCTCGACCTCGAGGATCCTGAGCGCCTCGCGCACCGACCCGCGCGACAGGCCGGTCTGCTCGACCAGCTCGCGCTCCGAGGGCAGGCGGTCGCCGACGTCGATGTCGCCGGCGAGGATCGTGTCGCGCAACTGGTCCGCCAGCAGATCGTAGGACTTCTGGACCGCGATCCGTTCGATCAAAGGCGGGGACTTCTGGGTTTCCTGCACAGGCGGCGACCTCCATTCACGGTCGCCAGACTGCCGCCCCGCGAGCGGCATGTCAATGGTATAACATTTAAAGCGACCCGTCCCGCAGCCGCACGAGCTGCTTGCCCAGGTTCCGCCCCGCCATCATCCGAACGTAGGCCTCGGGCACGCGCTCGAAGCCCTCGAGCACGTCCTCGCGGAACTGCAGCCGGCCCTCGCGGTGCAGGGCGGCGAGCTTTGCCATCGCCTCCTCGCGCCGGTGCCACCAGTCGAAGACCACCAGGCCGTGGATGCTGGCGCGGGTGACGATCAGGCGGGCCGAGGCGCGCAGGCCGATGTCCGCCTCCGGCGCCTTGTCGATCACGGCGATGCGCCCGCAGATCACCACGCGGGCGTGGGTCGCCAGGTTGGCGATCGCCGCGTCGTGGATCGGGCCGCCGGTGTTGTCGAAGAACACGTCGACGCCGTTCGGGCAGGCCTCGGCGATGGCGGCGGCCATGTCGGTCGTGGCGCGGTGGTCGATGCCGGCCGCGCAGCCGAGCGCGCGGCAATGGGCGAGCTTCTCAGGAGAGCCGGCGATGGCCACCACCCGCGCGCCCATCGCGGCCGCGATCTGGCAGACCAGCTGCCCGACCGCGCCCGAGGCGGCGGAGACCAGCACCGTGTCGCCGGGCCGCGGCCGGCCCATCTCGGTCAGGCCGATCCAGGCGGTCAGGCCGGGCATGCCCAGCCACGACAGCATCGCCTGCGGCGGCGCGAGGCCGGGGTCGACCCGGTTCGCACGCGAGGCGCCCGGCAGGTCCGGGGTCAGAACGGCATGCTCGCGCCAGCCCAGCGTCATCGCCTCGATCAGGTCGCCGGGCTTCCAGTCGGGGTGCCGGCTCTCGATCACCTCGCCCACGCCGCCGCCGTGCATCGCCTCGCCGGGCTTCACGCCGGCGGTGTAGTTGGCGGCGGGGCTGATGCGCCCGCGCATGTAGGGATCGAGCGACAGCCATCGTATGCGCACCAGCACCTGGCGGGGGCCCGGTTCGGGCATCGGCGCCTCCTCCAGGCGCCAGGTCTCCTCGGTGGCGGGGCCGTCGGGATAGGCGTCGAGCACCCATTGGCGGTTGGTCATGCGTCTTCTCCAGTCGTCGGGGAGGCGTCGCCGTCGCCGGCGGCGACGACCTCCTCCCGTCGCAGGGCGATGTCGCGGTAGGCGCCGACATGGCGCTCCATCCGCTTGAAGGCGGCCTCGCCGTCGCGGGCGGCGATGGCCTCGAGGATCACGGAATGGGCGCGCACCGCGCCCCGGCGCAGGTCCGGGGTGGTGACGTGCCGGTATTCCTGGGCGTCGCGGATCGGGGCGGTCACCGCCTCCATCAGCGCCATCAGCGGCTCGTTTCCGCTGGCCCGCGCCACCGCCAGGTGCCAGTCGAGGTTGATGCGCTTGTAGGCGGGGACCTCGTCGACCGAGGCCACGAAGCGCTCATGGATCGCGCTGATCTCCGCAAGCTGCGCCTCCGTCCGGTTGCGGGCGGCCAGCCGCGCCAGCATCGGCTCCACCGCCAGACGGCAGTCGAGCAACGCCCCCAGCCCCATGCCGTGCGCGCGCACGAAGAGCTCGACCGAGCGGGCGATGGACCCGCGCCCCGGCCGCGTCACCACCGAGCCGCCCGCCCTCCCGGCCCGGGTGGTCAGCAGCCCCTCCGTCTCCAGCAGGCGCAGCGCCTCGCGCACGGAACTGCGCGACAGGCCGGAGTCCGCGGCCAGCTCCCGCTCCGGCGGCAGCGCCTCGCCGGGGGAGAAGCGGCCGGAGACGATCAGGTCGCGCAGCCGGTCGGCCAGCACGTCCGAGGCCTTGGGCACCACGACAGGCGAGATCCGGACGCGGTCGGCGTCGCTCATGGCCCCCTCCTGCTCGGCTGCGGTCGGTCCATCACAACCCCATGTAGGCTTCGCGCACCTGCGGGTCGCCCTTCAGCGCGGCCGCGGCCCCGCTCAGCGAGATGCGGCCGTGGTCGAGCACATGCGCCTCGTCGGCGATCTCCAGCACCTCGGTCACGCGCTGTTCGACGATCAGCACCGTCAGCCCCTCGTCGCGCGCGAGCTGGGAGACCGTCTCCAGCACCGTCTCGGCCATCAGCGGCGACAGCCCGACCGAGGGCTCGTCCAGCAGCAGCAGCCGCGGCCGGCACATCAGCGCGCGGGCGATGGCGCACATCTGCCGCTCCCCGCCCGAGAGCCGTCCGGCGAGCTGCCGGCGGCGGTCGCGCAGCACCGGAAACCGGGTCATCGCGGCCTCGAGCATCGCCGCCGCCCCGCCCCGCGCGCCGGCGGAATAGGCGCCCAGCTCCAGGTTCTCCTGCACCGACATGAATGGGAACAGGCGCCCGCCCTCGGGCACCAGCGTCATGCCGCGGGCGGCGCGGCGGTCGGCGGGCAGGCGCGTGACATCCTCGCCCAACAGCCGCACGGTTCCCGCGCGCGGCGGGACCAGGCCGATCAGGGCCGAGAGCAGCGTGGTCTTGCCCGCGCCGTTGGCCCCGACCACCGCGGCGACCCGGCCCTCGGCCACGGCGAGGGACACGTCGAACAGCACCTCGGCGTCGCCGTAGCCGGCGCGCAGGCCCTCGACCTCCAGCATCATCTTCGCGCTCATGCCGCCTTTCCCTTCCCGACATAGGCCGCGACCACCTCCGGATCGGAGAGCACCTGCTCCGCCCCGCCTCAGCCAGCAGGGCCCCGTGATCGAGCACCAGCACCCGGCGGGAAAAGGCCCGAACGACCTTGAGATTGTGCTCGATGACCAGGAAGGCGAGCCCGCCTTCGTTGAGCCGGCGCACCAGGTCGATGATCTCCTGCACCTCGGTGGCGTTCAGGCCGGCCATCACCTCGTCCAGCAGCACGAGGCGAGGGCGCAGGGCGAGCGCCCGGGCCACCTCCAGCCGCCGCCGTTCGCCCAGCGTGAGCTCCGCGGACGGGTCGCCGGCGCGACGGGCGAGGCCCACCATCTCCAGCGCCTGCATCGCCGCCTCGGCCGCCTCGGGCAGGCGCGGGTGTCCGAGGAAGGCGCCGACCATGGCGTTCTCGAGCACCGACATCGAGGTCAGGGTCTGGCTGATCTGGAAGGTGCGCCCGAAGCCCAGCCGCGCCCGGCGGTCGGGCTTCAGGCGGCCGATGTCGCGCCCCTCGAACAGCACCCGCCCGGCCGAGGGGGCGAGCTGTCCCGTCAGCAGGTTGAAGAGCGTGGTCTTGCCGGCGCCGTTGGGGCCGATCAGGCAGACCAGCTCCCCCTGCGCGAGGTCGAAGGAGACGTCGTCCACCGCGGTCAGGCCGCCGAAGCGGCGGGTGGCGTTCTCGACGCTCAGGAAGCTCATCGCGCGCCCTCCCCGGCCGGCCGCATCCGGCGCGGCCCCAGGCCCGGCAGCCGCAGGTCGCGCGCGGCGCCCACGATGCCGCGCCGCAGGAACAGCGCCGTCAGGATCAGCACCAGGCCCAGGACCGCCAGGTTCATGCCCGGCAGCGCGCCGCCCAGCTCCGCCCGCAGCCAGCTTTCCAGCGGGATCACCAGCAGCGCGCCCAGCAGCGGCCCGTAGGTCGTGCCGATGCCGCCGATCAGGGCCAGCAACGCCACCTTCACGCCGACGTCGAACAGCGAATAGAGCGCCGGCGGGTCCACCACCCGCACCTGCATCAGGAACAGCGCGCCCCCGACCCCGGTCAGCGCCGCCGACACCGCCATGCCCACGAGCTTCACCCGCAGCACGTCGATGCCCGCCGCCCGGGCCGCGTCCTCGTTGTCGCGCACCGCCCGCAGGCGATAGCCCAGCCGGCTGCGCGCCACGACGATCATCGCCAGCAGGCAGACCGCGAGGAAGCCCAGCATCAGCAGCGCATAGCTCATCCGGTCCACGAAGATCATGTTCCAGAAGCCGCGGCGGAACGGGATCGACAGCCCCTGCGAGCCGCCGGTGATCCCGTCGAAGTAGATCGAGAGCGACAGCATCACCTCGGTCACCGCCAGCGTGGCGATGGCGAAGAACGGCCCCTTCAGGCGGAACACCGGCCAGGAGACCAGCGCCGCGGCCCCTGCCGCCAGCGCCGCCGCCGGCGCCAGCGCCAGCCAGGGCGAGACGCCCGCATGCAGCACCAGGTTGGCGGTCAGATAGGCCCCCAGCGCGAAGAACACCGAATGGCCGAGCGAGAACTGCCCCCCGAGCCCGCCGATGATGTTCCAGGCGGTGGCGACGCCGCCCAGCAGGAAGGCGGTCGCCAGGATGTTCAGCGCAAAGCTGTCGCCGGCGAAGGCCCAGGTCAGCGCCAGCAGCGCCGCCAGAACGCCCGCCAGCAGCGGCGCCTCCTGCCTCAGCCCGCGCGAGGCGGAGGCGATGGCCGCGGCGCGGACGTCGGGAGCAAGCGGCGTCGCCGGCACGCCCGGCGCGCTGGAAGGCGCCCGCGGGTCCGCGGCGCGGGGATCGGGGTCACGAGGTTTCACGAAGTCCCACCTCCTCTGCGCCGGCGTGGCCGAAGAGGCCCTGCGGGCGGATGACGAGCACCACGATGAACACGACGAACAGCACCGCATGCTTCAACGCCGGGTCGAGGTAGTAGCCCGAGAACGCCTCGGTCAGCCCCACCACGAAGCCGCCGAGGTAGGCGCCGGCGACGCTGCCCAGGCCCCCCAGCACCACCACCGCGAAGGCCGGCAGGATGAAGTTGATCCCGATCTGCGGCGTCATCGAATAGAGCGGCGCGAGCAGGCAGCCTGCGAGCCCCGCCAGCGCCGCGCCGATGCCGAAGCTGATCGTGTAGATGCGCTGCACGTTCACGCCCATCAGCTTCGCCGCGGCCCGGTCCTGGGCCACCGCCCGGATCGCCTTGCCGTGCCAGGTCGCGCGCAGGTACCAGGCGAGCCCGCCGGTCACCACGCTGGCCGCGATCAGCACGATCAGCCGCCCCGTCCCCACCTGCACCGGCCCCAGCGAGACCGAACCGACCGCAAGCGAGGAGTTCGCGCTGAACGCCACGCCCCCCGTCGCCGCCAGCACCGCGTTCTGGATCAGCATCAGCAGGCCGAAGGTGGCGAAGATCTGCATCATCGGCTCGCCCTGCAGGGGACGCAGGATCAGCCAGTAGACCGCGCAGCCCAGCGCGAACAGCGCGGGCAGGATCAGGACCGCCCCCAGATAGGGGTCGAGGCCCAGCGCCAGCTGCGCGGCCAGCGCCCCGTACATGCCCAGCATCACGAACTCGCCCTGGGCGAAGTTCACCACGCGGATCACGCCGAAGATCAGGTTCAGCCCGACGCTGACCAGCGCGTAGATGCCGCCCAGAAGCAGCCCCACCGCCAGGATGTTGAGGATCTCGGTCATCGCTCGCCCTTCCTTGCAGGGCCGCGCCGCCGGCGCGGGGCCGGCGGCGCGGCGGACGCGGGCCTCAGGCCCGCGGCAGGTTCACGACGTCGGAGGAGGCGGCCTCGGGCGGGTAGACCGCCTTCACCTCGCCGCCCTGCCACTGGGCGATGATCGGAACGGCGCGGGTGTTCTGCAGGGTGTCGTCGAACCTGGCGCCGTAGCCCGTCTCGTAGCTGCCAAAGGGCTTGTCCATCGCTTTGGCGGCCTCGGCGACCGCGTCGAACTCGACCGAGCCCGCGGCCTCCACCGCCTCGAACAGGATCTTGGCGCCGACGAAGGCGGCCATGCCCTGGGGCGCGACCGGATCGCGGCCGAACTCGGCGCGGTAGAGCTCCAGGAACGCGTCCGAGCCGGGCCCGTAGTCCTCGGAGATGTCGGCGCGCGGGAAGGAGACCAGAAGGACGCCCTCGAGATACTCCGCCCCCAGCGCGTCCAGCGTCTCGGCCGTGTCGCCCACGCCCACCGACATGATCGCAGGCGGCGCGAAGCCCTGGTCGCGGGCGGCGCGCAGCAGCAGGTTGGTGTCGCCCACGTAGCCGGTCGAGATCCACAAGTCCGGCGCCGCCGACTTCGCGCGCAGGATCGAGTCGGTGACGTCGATCGACTTGAAGCTGTGCGCACCCACGCCCACGGTGACGCCCGCCTCTTCCAGCAGCCGCTTCTGCGCCTCGGCGATGGAGGTCCCGTAGGCCGAGTCCTCATGCTCCAGCCACACGCTCATCTCGGAGGGGGCCTTGTCGAGCCTCTTGGCCACCAGTTCCAGCGCCCCCTCGACCGAGCGCCGGCCGAAGTCGTCGGCGGCGAGGCCGGCGCGGATGAAGTTGGGCAGCCCCCGCTCGGTCAGGTTGGAGGCGACGGCGTTGGTCTCCCAGTAGAGCTTGCCGTAGTTCAGCGCGGCCTCCGAGGCGGCGTTGGAGATCGAGGAGGCGTAGGTCCCCATCAGGATCTCCACCCCGTCGCGGCCGATCAGCTGTTCGACCGCCGCGATCCCCTCCTGCGCGGAGGTGGCGTTGCCGCGCACGATCTCCACCGGGCGGCCCAGCAGACCGCCCTTCGCGGCGTTGATCTGCTTGGCGGCGAGCTCATAGCAGCGGGTGACCTCGTCGCCGTAGAGCGCCATGCCCCCGGAATAGGGGTTCACGGCCCCGATCTTCAACGGCTCGGCCGCTCGGGCGCGGCCGAAGGTCCCGACGGCGGTCATCGCCGTCGCGCTCGCGGCCATCGCCGCGAAAGTGCGTCTGGTCAGCATCTTTCTCTCCTCCCCTGTCAGGTGTCGGGCGCCGTTCGCCGGCGCTCCTGCTCGTTGATGTCGTTCGCGGCGCCGGCGGCCCGCGCCGCGCGCAGGCGGGCGGTGGCCTCGGCGTCGATCGCGTGCACCGGGCGGTCCAGGATCCGGCGGGCGACGCGGGCGACGACGCCGTGGGCGCGCTCGGCCGTCTCGCGGTCGATCAGGCCGGCGTCGAGGTCCTCTCGCACCGCCTCGGGGTCGCGCTCCAGCGGATCGCCGAAGCCGCCGCCGCCGGGGGAGCCGAGATGCAGCGCGTCGCCGGCGCGGAACCGCAGCTTCTCGGCCTTGGAGCGCATCGGCGGCGTCCACTCCCGCCCGTCGAGCGTCAGGCGCACATGGTTGGGGGCCGCAGCCGCACCGCCGGCCACGCCGAAGGGGGGCGCGTCGACCCGGTCGCCGAGGATCGAGACCACGCTGTCGCCCAGCGTCTCGATCCCGTAGCGCGAGCCGTGGCCGCCGCGATGGCGCCCCGGCCCGCCGGAGCCCTCGCGGATCCCGAAATAGGCGAAGCGCACGGGATATCGGTGCTCGGACATCTCCACCGACATGAAGCGGGCCATCGAGCCCGGCGGCGTGCCGTGGACCAGCCCGTCGGAGATCGCCGACCCCCCGTAGCCGCCCGGATAGGGATAGACGGCGACGTAGTAGCGCCCGGTCTCGGGATGCGTGCCGGAGACGGTGGCGACGCCGGTGGTGCCGAACATCGCCGCCGGCGTCCGCTGCGGGATCGCCTGGGCGAGCGCGCCGAACACCACGTCGGTCAGACGCGGGGCCACGTCGGTCGTGCCCCCCACCGCGACCGGGTATTCGGCCGCGAGGATCGAGCCCTTCGGGATCGTGAACCGGCAGGGCCGGAAGGCGCCGCCCGAGACCGGCACGTCGGGGAAGATGTGCTTCAGCGCCACGAAGCACAGCGACTTCGCCGTGCAGTCGGCGATGTTCATCGGCCCGGCCGCGGCCGGCGAGGTGCCGGTGAAGTCGAAATGCAGGTCCGAGCCGTCGACGGTCAGCGCCAGCTTCACCGGCAGCGGCGCATCCACCACGCCGTCGTTGTCGAAGCTGTCCTCGACCCGGTAAGTCCCGTCGGGGATGTCGGATATCCAGGCCCGCATCTCCGCCTCGGCCCGCGCGGTCATCTCGGCGATGCAGGCGCGCAGCGTGTCGGCGCCGTAGCGCCCGACCAGCGCGTCGAGCCCGCGGCGACCGACCCCGAAGACGTTGACCATCGCCTCGAGGTCGCCCAGCAGCTGCTGGGGGAGGCGCGAGTTGGCCGCGATCATCGCGATCAGGGCCGCGTTGCGCACGCCCTCCGCCTCCAGCCGCACGGGCGGGATGATCACGCCCTCCTGGTGGATCTCGCGGGCCGAGGGCGACCAGCCGCCGGGCGAGCCGCCGCCCATGTCCATCCAGTGCCCGGTGTTGGCGAGCAGCGCGAACAGCTCCCCGTCCACGAAATGCGGCGCGACCATCACCACGTCGTTGAGGTGGGTGCCGGATCGGTAGGGATCGTTGAGGATCCACACGTCGCCGGGCCGGAAACCGCCCTGCCCCTTGGCCACCTCCAGCACATGCTGGACCGAGAACTGCATGTTCGCCAGGAACTGCGGCAGGCCGAGCTGGCCCTGGGCGATGGTCTCTCCGGTGCGCGGATCGTAGATGCCGTGGGCGACGTCGTTGGTCTCGGAGATGATCGGCGACAGGGCGGCGCGGATCAGGTGCAGGTCCATCTCGTCGCCGATCTGCTCCAGCGCCCCGCGCACGACGGCGAGCGTGACGGGATCGACGGCCGGATCACGGGTCTGGGCGGGGGCGGCGTCCATCACATGGCCTCCACGATGATGTTGCCGCGGGCGTCGACGCGGGCGGCGCAGCCCGGCTCCACCACGCAGGTGGTGTCGGGCTGCTCCAGGATCGCCGGCCCCTCGAAGCGCTGCCCGGGCGAGAGCGCGCCTCGGTCGTGGATCGGCACGTCCAGCCAGCGGCCGAAATGCACGCGGCGGTGGGCGATGGGCGCAGGCGTCGCGTCGGAGCTTTCGCGCAGGGGCGCGGCCTCGGGCGCCGCGCGGCGGCCCTCGACGGCGGTCTTCAGGCCGACGAGGACCGTGGGCATCCCGAGCGTGGCGCCGAACTCGGCGCGGTAGGCGTGCTCGAAGGCGGCGACGATGCGCTGCGTCGGCCAGTCGGCTTCGATGGGCACGCGCAGGGAGTGGATCTGGCCGAGGTAGGACATCTCCGCGGCATGGCGCGTCTCGATCGAGGTGAGCGCGGCGCCGGAGGCCGCGAGCTGCGCCTCCCCGTCCGCCCTGTGGGCTGCCAGCACCCCGCGCAGCATCGCGGGATCGACCTCGGCGGCAGGGGTCTCGACGGTCTGGGCGAAGTCGCAGCGCAGGTCGGCGACGGCGCAGCCCAGCGCGCACAGCACGCCCGGATGCGGGGGCAGCAGCATCGAGCGGATGCCGACCTCGCGCATGATGGCGCAGCCGTGCAGGGGGCCGGCGCCGCCGAAGGCGACCAGGCAGAAATCGCGCGGGTCGTGGCCCTGCTCGACCGACATCAGCCGGGTCCGGCGGGCCATGATGTGGTTGACCACGGTCAGGATCGCTTCGGCCGTCTCCTCGACGCCCAGGCCCAGCCGGTCGCCCAGCGCGCCGATGGCCTCGCGCGCGGCCTCGATGTCGAGGCGGTCGACATGGGTCAGGCCGATGGGGTTCTCGGGCTTGATGCGGCCCAGCACGGCGTTGGCGTCGGTGACCGTGGGCCGGGTCCCGCCGCGGCCGAAGCAGATCGGACCGGGCACGGCGCCCGCGCTCTCGGGTCCGACCTGGAGCACGCCGCCCCGGTCGATCCAGGCGATGGAGCCGCCGCCGGCCCCGATCGTGTGCACGTCGATCATCGGCAGGCGCAGGGGGATGCGGAAGTCGAGCTCGGTGGTCTCGGCGATCTTCGGCGCGCCCTTCACCACCACCGCGACGTCGTAGGAGGTGCCGCCCATGTCGCCGGTGATGACGTTGTCGAACCCCGCCTCGGCCGCGATCCGCGCCGCGGCGGTGACCCCGGCCGAGGGGCCGGAGCGCACGATGTTCGCGGCCTTGGTCGGCAGCTGCGACAGCGGCGCGAGCCCGCCGTTCGACTGCATCACCAGGGTCTGGCGGTCGAAGCCGATCTGCTCCAGCCGCTGCGTCAGGCTGCGGGCGTAGCGGGAGACCAGCGGCTGCAGGTAGCCCTGCACGGCGGCGGTCGAGGTCCGCTCGAACTCACAGTACTCGCGCACCACGTCGGTGGCGAGCACCACCTCCCAGTCGGGGTCGGCCTCGCGCAGGATCTCGCGGGCGCGATGCTCGTGGGCGGGGTTGGCGTAGGCGTGGAGGAAGGCGACGACGACCGCCTCGACCCCCTCCTCGGCCAGCGCGCGGGCGAGCTCGCCCAGCGCCGCCTCGTCCAGCGGGACCAGAACCTGGCCGCGATGGTCGAGCCGCTCGGCGATCTCCCAGCGCATCAGGCGGGGTATCAGGGGGACATGGGCGCCGGTCAGGCCGTACATGCGCTGGCGGTCGCGGCGGCCCAGCTCCAGCACGTCGCGGAAGCCCTGGGTGGTGATCAGGGCGCAGCGGGCGCCCTTGCGCTCGATCACCGCGTTGGTGGCGATGGTGGTGCCGTGCAGGATCAGCTCCAGCGCGGCGGGATCGACCTCGGCCGCGCGCAGGGCGTCGACCAGACCCCGGCTTGGGTCGTCCGGGGTGGACGGAACCTTCAGGACCCGCGCCGGCGCGCCGGGCGCGCCGGCGTGGAACAGGTCGGTGAAGGTGCCGCCGACATCGATGCCGACGATTCCGCTCATGGCGTCTCTCCCCTACGGCGTCCTGTCGCGCCGCCTCGCGGGCGGTCGCCGGCGCGCCTGTCCTGGTTGCGGCCGGCGGCGCGCGGGCGCCGCGGCCGGATCTCAGGCCGTCCGCTCCGCGCGGTCGGCGATCTCGGCCAGCACCGCCTCGGTGTCGGCGCCGAGCGTGCGGCTCGGGGCCAGCGGGCGCGCCTCGACGCCCGCGAAGCGCAGGGGCGAGGCCATCAGCACCACGCGCCCGAACTCCGGATGCTCCTCCCAGCGGAGCGAGCCGCGGGCGTGCATGTTGGGGTCGTCCATGACCTCCTCGAGGTCGCGCACCGGGGCGCAGGGGACGCGGGCGGCCATCAGGGCCTGGAACGCCTCTTCCTTGGGGCGCTTGCCGGTCCAGTCGGCGACCAGCGCGTCGATCTCGTCGATCCGCTCGACCCGGTCCTTGAGCGAGGCGTAGCGCGGATCGTCGACCAGGTCCGGCCGGCCCATCACCTTCGCCAGGTTCTGCCAGTGCGCGTCGCGCACGCAGATGATCGCGAGCCACCCGTCCGAGGTCGGGTAGACGTTGTAGGGCGCCTCGGCGAGCCCGCCGTGGCGGTTGCCGGTGCGCGGGGGGGGCGCGTCCTCGCGCCGCTGCATCCCCCAGGCCATGCCCAGCGAGGAGGCGAGCGCGGGATAGACCGCGTCCTGCATGGTCACGTGGACCTGGCGCGCGACGCCGGTGCGCTCCCGCTCGAACAGCGCGGTGGCGATGGCGGAGAACAGATGCGTGCCGGCGAAGAAATCGCACAGCGCCGGCCCCGCCTTCACCGGCGGGCGGTCGGGAAAGCCGGTGGTCGCCATCACCCCGCACATCGCCTGCATGGTCAGGTCCATGGCCGGGTATTCGCGATAGGGCCCGTCCGTGCCGAAGCCGGAGGAGGAGGCGTAGATCAGCCGCGGGTTCATCTCCCGCAGCCGCTCGGCGCCGAGACCCAGGCGCTCCATCACGCCCGGCGCGAAGTTCTCCACCAGCACGTCGGCCTCGCGCGCCAGCGCCTCCAGCGCCGCCTTCCCCTCGGGGTCCTTGAGGTTCAGCACCACCGAGCGCTTGCCCCCGTTGAGCATCGCGAAGGGCAGCGCCGCGCCGCCCACGACGCCGCGGCGGCGCAGGGACTCGCCGCCCTCGGGCTCGACCTTGATCACCTCGGCGCCGGCCGAGGCCATCAGGAAGGTCGCGTAGGGGCCGTTGTAGATCTGGCTGAGGTCGACGACCTTCACGCCGGCCATCGGCCCCTGGGCGGGGGGGACGGGCGCGGTCATTCCCCGCCTCCCGCGCGCACGCGCCTGCGGAAGTCGCCCCAGACGTTCACCGGCCACATGTCCTGATCCTCGCCATGGCCCGGCTTGCCGTTGATAGACCAGGCGATCAGCCCGTTGGAGTCGATGAAGGAGTGGCGGTTGATGGTGATCGAGCTCAGCCGCTCCCCCTCCGCCAACATCTCGCGGCCGAGATGGTCCTTCGCCTCGATCACGATCTTCGCCACGTAGCCGTGCTCGGGGTCGCGCTCGACGATGCGGCGGCCCGCGACGATGTCGCCGAGCTCCCCGTCCAGGGTCTGGAAGCCGTAGGCGAGCTCCCCCGACGGATCGTTCCACTTCGTCGTGCACAGGAAGCAGTCGTTGGGCGAGGCGATCCCGGAGACATAGGCGCTCTTGCCCGGGCGATGCTCGGGGCGCGGGCCCCAGGAGCGGTCGCGCATCGAGTGGCAGTCGATCTCGATCCGCTCCCCGTCCAGCACGATATGGCCGCGGGCGCGCATGAACTGGTCGAAATGAGTCAGGTTCTTGAAGGCGGAGTTCGGCTTGCGCAGCGCGCGCGGCGCCATCACGGCCTCGTAGTCGAGGTCGACGGTCAGGCGGCCGTCCTCGTCCTCGAAGCCCAGGTGGTAGCGGGTCAGCGGCTCCAGCGTCCTGATCGTCACCCCGGTGCGCAGGGTGGTGTCGCTGAGGTCGCCCTTCGGCATCGGCATGACGGTGTAGTTGCGGTAGTAGCGCGTCTCCCACGGGATATGCGCGCTGTCGTCCCAGACCCAGACGCCGCCGGAGTTCACCCCGATGTTGGGGCGGAACATCGAATAGAGCCAGCCGCCCAGCTTCCGCTCCGGCGCGCAGAACGAGAACCAGGCGGTCTCGGTCATCCACCAGCGGTCGCCCATGACGTCGGTGTGGAAGCCGTCGTCCTTCGCGGTGAAATCCGGCTTGTCGGCGAGGGCTTGGTCGTGGGGCATGAGGGGCTCCGTCACAGGACGTTCGGCAGGTCGGGCGGCAGGTCGGGCGGCAGGTCGGGGAAGCCGCGGCGGGCCATCCCGCCGGAGGCGAGCGCGGCCAGCTGCGCGTCCCAGGCGGCGGCGGCGGCGAAATAGGGCAGCGCCTGCGCGAAGCGCACGCGGCCCGTGGCGTGGAGGGCGAGCAGCTCCGCCTCGCCGGCGGAGACGGCCTCGGGCGCGTCGCCCAGCAGGGCGGCGAGGGCGGCGCGCTTGCGCGCCTCAACGACCGGGCCGAGGCGGTCCACCTCGCGCAGGTACTTCAGCACCCGCGCTGCGTTCTTAGCGGCGGAGACGGCCTCCGCGTCCTCCACCCGCCCGGCGATGCGCGCGCGCAGATCGTCGATGACCCCGTCGTGGAAGGCGGTCTGCGGGGTGTCGGGCGCCTCGATCCACGGCGGAGGCGTCAGCTCCAGTCCGGACGCCTCCGCCAGCGCCCCCGCCAGCAGCCGGCGGTTCAGCGCCCGCGAGAGGATCGAGGCGCCGGGCTCTCCGGTCACGTTGCGATGTCGGATGATCACCACGCGCGTCGTGACGAAGACCCGGTGGTAGAGGATCCGCGAAAGATCCAGCGGCGCCCCGCCGGCGGCGGCGTAGTCGCGCAGCCGGCCCGCGAAATCCGGCGTCGGCTCCATCACCGAGCGCATCGAGTACCAGGCCAGGTCCTCCATCGGATCGCCGGCATGGGCCAGCTCCCAGTCCAGCAGCGCGGTCATGCGGCCGTCCTGGAACAGGAAGTTGCCGGGACCCGCGTCGCCGTGGACGAAGACCGGGGCGCCCGAGGTTTCGGGCAGGCGGTCTTCCAGCCAGCCCAGCGCCAGCTCGGCCAGCGGATCGCGCCGGTCCGTCTCGGCATACATGCCGCGCCAGATCTCGAGCTCCCGCGCCACGCAGGCGCGCATGTCCCCCGCCGGCGCCACGTCCGGCCCCGCGAGCCGGTCGCCCGGCAGGGCGTGCAGGCGGGCCAGCGCGGCGACGAAATCCTTCGCCACCGACGTCTTCTCCGCGTCCGGGCCGATGCGGCGGTAGTCGGCGCGGCCCGGCGCGCGCTCGGTCAGGATCGCCTCGTGGCGGTCGTGCTCGGCCAGCAGCCGCGGCGCCGGCACGTCGGTCCCGTCGAGCGCGCGGTAGACCTGAGCCTCGCGGCGCACGGTGTAGGGCTCCCCGCTCGGCGGGCGCGGCGGCGCGTAGCGCAGGTAGAGCGGCTGCCGCCCGTCCGCGGTCTCGACGTCCACCGCCCAGGAGCGGCAGCGGTTGCCGCCCGAGATCTGCGCGCAGTCCGCCAGGCGCCCGCCCGCCGCCTCGGCGGCCCAGGCGGTCAGCGCCTCGGTCGTCGCGGCCGGCGGCAGGGCGGCCGCCTCGGGCGCGGGCTCTGCGGCGGGGGTTCGGTTTGCGGCGGGAAACGTCACGGATCGGCGGCTCCTGTCTTCGCGATCACCATGGAGCGAGTCGGCGGCCGCGCGCAAGTCAATTGTTTGACCTTTAGCTTGGCCTGCCATTAAACCATTCGTAGACTGCCGTTCCTGCCCGCCGACTCAGGGCCTCGTCCGCCAGGGAGACCTCATGTCCACGCCCCCGCCTGCCCCCCGGAGCCCGGCGCTCCTGCGCGTCCGCCCCCAGTCCGCCGCGCGGTTCCCCGGGCTGCTGTCGGCAGGCGAGCGCCTGTTCCTGCCCGGATCGGCCGCCGAGGTTCCGGCCCTGCTCGAGGCGCTCCACGCGCAGGGCGGCCCGGCGCTGCGGATCACCTCCAGCTTCGTGCCGGGCATCAACCCGACGCCGCTGGGCCGGCTGCCGCCGGGCACGGAGTATTCCGCGCTCTTCGCGACGGCCGATGCGCCGGGCGACCAGGCGCGCGGGGCGTTGCGGCACCTGCCGATGTCCTACGGCGCGGCCGCGCGATGGCTCGGCCAGGTCGCGCGCTTCGACGCCTGTGTGATGACCGTGGCGCCGCCGGACGCCGCCGGGCGCTGCTCGCTGGGGCTGGCGGTGGAGTTCGCGCCGCTGGCGCGGCGGCGCTCCTCCCGGCTGATCCTGGTGGTGAACCCGGCGATGCCCTCGATCCCCGGCGCGGCCTCCGTCGCGCTCGACGAGGCGGACGCGGTGATCGAGGCGGAGGCGCCGCCCCGGGAATACGACGTCGGCGCCCCCTCCCCCGCCGCCACCGCCATCGCCGGGCGGATCGCCACGCTGGTGGACGACGGCGCCGCGATCCAGATCGGGCTCGGCAAGGCGCCCGACGCGCTGATGGACCTGCTGACCGACCGGCGGAACCTGCGGCTGCACTCCGGCATGCTCTCCGACGGCGCCCGGAGGCTGGTCGAGGCCGGCGCCCTCGCCCCCGGTCATCGCCCGGTCAGCTGCGTCCATGTCGGCACGCGGAGCTATTACGACTGGCTCGCGGGCCGGGACGGCTTTGACGTGGTTGACTGCGAGGCGACGCATACCCCCCAGGCGCTGGCCCGCGTGCGCGGCCTGGTCGCGGTGAACTCGGCGCTGGAGGTGGACCTGTTCGGCCAGGCCAACCTGGAGCTGCTGGGCGGCCGCGCCATCAGCGGCGTCGGCGGCGCCCCCGACTTCGCCCGCGCCGCGGCGCTCGATCCCGCGAGCGTCAGCGTCGTCGCCCTGCCCGCCGCCTCCGGTCGCGGCGCGGTCTCGCGCATCGTGCCGCGGCTCTCGGGCCTCGCCTCGCTGCCCCGCGGCGACGTGGAGGTGGTCATTACCGAGCACGGCCTGGCGGACCTGCGCGGCCTTTCGACCGTCGAGCGGGCCGAGCGGCTGATCGAGGTCGCCGCCCCGGACCACCGGCCGGCGCTGACCGAGGCCTGGCGGGCGATGGCGGCCGGGCTCTGAGCCCCCGTCCGACGCACGAAAAGCCCGGCGTCGCGCCTCGGGCGATCGACGCCGGGGAGGCGGCGCGGCAGGCGCCGCGCCGGCGACGCCGAGACGGTCGGGAGGGGCCGCTCGGCGTGGGGTTGGAGGCAGGCTCAGTAGGACTTGGGCAGCCCCAGAACGCGCTCGGCGAGGAAACACAGCACCAGCTGTTCGGAGACCGGGGCGAGGCGGGTGACCAGCACTTCGCGCAGCAGCCGCTCGACCACGTATTCCTTGGCGTAGCCCATGCCGCCGTGGGTTAAGACCGCCTGCTGGCAGGCGGCGTGGCCCGCCCGCGCGCCCAGCAGCTTGGCCGCGTTCGCCTCGGCGCCGCAGGGACGGCCTGCGTCGTAGAGCGCGGCGGCCTTCTCGGCCATCAGCATCGCCGCCTCCAGGTTCGCCCAGCACTCCGCCAGCGGATGCTGGATGCCCTGGTTTTTGCCGATCGGCCGGCCGAAGACGTGGCGGTCGCGCGCGTAGGCGGCGGCGCGGGCCAGCGCGTCCTGGCCGATGGCGATGGCCTCGACCGCGACCAGCACCCGCTCGGGGTTCAGGCTGTCGAGGAGGTAGTGGAACCCGCGCCCGACCTCGCCGATCAGGTGATGCTCGGGGATGAAATAGTCGTCGTAGTAGACGAGGTTCGAATCCACCGCCGCCCGGCCGTGCTTGGGGATCTTCTTCACCTCGGCCCGGGTGCGGTCGAGGTCGGTGTAGAACACGGTGATCCCGTCGGTGGGCTTGCGGCAATCCTCCTTCGGGGTGGTCCGGGTCAGCAGCAGCACCTTGTTGGCCACCTGCGCGGTGGAGGTCCAGATCTTGCGCCCGGTCACCGACCAGCCCCCGTCCACCTTCTTCGCGAAGGTCTTGATCGAGGTGGTGTCGAGGCCCGCGTCCGGCTCGGTCACGCCGAAGCAGACCTGATCCTCGCCCGAGACCAGGCGCGGCGTCCATTCCGCCTTCTGCTCGGGCGTGCCGTGAACCACCAGCGGGTGCGGGCCGAACATGTTGATGTGGATCGAGGAGGCGGCCGCCATGCCGCCGCCGTGGCGGGCGACCTCGTGCATCACCGCCGCCGCGGCCTGCACGCCGAGGCCCGCGCCGCCGTATTCCTCGGGCATGGTCACGCCCAGCCAGCCGCCCTCGGCCATGGCGCGGTGGAATTCGTGGGGAAACTCTCCGGCGTCGTCCTTGGCGTTCCAGTAGTCGTCGCCGAACCGCGCGCAGACCGCCGCGACGCCGTCGCGAAGCGCCTGGAGATCGTCCTGGGAGTCGAGCATGGGTCGGGTCCTTTCCGGCTTGGCCCTCCCCGACCTGCGCGGAGGGGCTTTGGGGGCGAGAGTGCCGCCCCGGCATGATTTTGTCAAATGGTTAGACCTTTAGGTCTTCCCCTTCCGCCGGGACCTCGATCTCCAGCGACAGCAGCAGGAAGCTGAACGACTTGCCGTGCGCGTCGAGGTTGAGCGAGGCGTTGACGCCCCCGGCCAGCGCGCGCTGGAAGACGAAGTTCAGCCCGTGCAGGTCCGGCAGCTCGTAGCGCCGCGCCTCGCCCCGGAAGACGTCCGGGAAGGCGGCGCGGACGCGCTCGGCGGTGAGTTGCTCGCGGATCGCGGGATACCACCGCGGCGACAGCGCCCAGACCGAGACGTTGAGCGCGTCGCCCTTGTCGCCGGCCCGGGCGGAAGCGATGGCGCGCAGGGGGAGCGTGCGCGTCGCGGCGGTCATGGCGCGATCCAGTTCACGCGGGTGGGGACCAGCGCGCGGTCGATGTGGATCGCGCGGGTGAAGACGCTTTCGGTGATGCGTCCGCGGAAGCCGCCGCCGCCGGCGGGGCCCGCCATCCACAGGCCCTCGATCTCCTCGAGCAAGCGTTCGGCCCAGGCGCGGTCGTGGCTGCGCAGGGCGCCGCGCAGGCGCACGTCCTGCGAGCCCTGCTCGGCCCGCCCGCCGTCGAGATGCAGCGAGGCGACGCCGATCAGCTCCAGCCGCAGCGGGCCGTCGAAGCCGAAGCGCTCGACCATGCGCCGGCGCACGATCTCGCGCGCCAGCTCGCCGCGCGCCTGCGCGCCGGGGCCCGCCCAGGAGATCTCGCCCTCCGCCAGGTATCCGCCGTCGAAGGCGACCAGCGCCTTGAGCGTCTGCGGCCGCGCCCGCCCGCCGGCGCCCGAGACGCGGACCCGGTCGGGGCCGACGGCCTCGATCCGGGTGGTCGAGAAATCCGCGGTCACGTCGGGGGTCAGGTAGGCGGCGGGGTCGTGCACCTCGTAGAGCATCTGCTCCTTCACCGTCAGCGGCGCGACCAGCCCGCCGGTCCCGGGCAGCTTGGTGATCACCGCCGAGCCGTCGGGCGACATCTCGGCGATGGGATAGCCCAGGTCCTCGATGCCCGGCACGTCCTTGACGCCGGGATCGGCGAAATAGCCGCCCGTCACCTGCGTCGAGCATTCCAGCAGGTGCCCCGCCAGCGTGCCCGCGCCCAGCCGCGCCCAGTCGTCGGGCGCGACGCCGTTGGCGTGCACGAAGGGGGCGAGGAACAGCGACGGGTCGGCCGCCCGCCCGGCGATCACGACGTCGGCGCCGCCATCCAGCGCCTCGACCAGCGGCTCGTGGCCGATATAGGCGTTGGCCGCGACCGGGGGGCCGAAGTCGCCCACCCGCTCCCCGGTCTCGGGCAGCCGCGTTTCGGGGCCGACCAGCGGCAGGACGTCGTCGCCCTCGATCACCGCCACCCGCAGCCTCAGGCCCAGCTCGCGGGCGATGCGGGCCGTGGTCTCTCCGGCCGCGCGCGGATCGGCGCCGCCCATGTTGGTCACGATCCGCACGCCCTGCGCGGCGCAGGCCGGCAGCACGGCGCGCATCCGCGCCTCCAGCTTCGGGCAGTGCCCCGGCGCCCGGCCGGAGCGCTTCGCGACATGGCCCATCGCCAGCGTGCGCTCGGCCAGCGACTCGAAGCACAGGAAGTCGAGCTCGCCCCGCTCGGCCAGCGCCAGCGCGGGCGCCACCCGGTCGGGCGCCCCGCCCGAGCCGCAGCCGATCCGCAGCGTCATCGCGGCGCCCTGCCCAGCCAGGCGGGCAAGGTGTAGTCGGGATCCGGCCGCACGTAGTCGGCGGGGCGGCGCACCACCTCGATCGCCATCTTCAGCGGGCCTTCGCCGTCGAGATAGGCGAACTGCGCGCCGGCCCAGGTCCCCTCCATCATCGGGGGGAGGCCGCGGGCCTCGGCCTGCGCGATCAGGGCGTCGTAGCCGCCCTCGCCCGCGTCGACGAGAACGTGGTGCAGGCCCTCGCGCCGGCGGTCGAGGAACTCGCGGTAGATGCTGGGACCGGTCAGCGGCTGGATCACCTCCCACATCACGCCGTCGGGCGTCCAGGCGAGCGCGAGCTTCATGGAATAGGGGATCTCCTGCCCCCGGATGCGCATGCCGGTCAGCTTCGGCACCCAGACGTACCAGGGGCCGATGCCGGCGCGCTCCCAGTACTCGGCGATGGTCGCGTCCAGGTCCTCGACCACCACGCAGGTCTGCAGGACGGAGCGGATCCAGGGGGCGGGGTCGGTCATCGCGTCCTCCTCAGCGCTGCATCAGGGCGGGCAGCCACAGGATGATGTCGGGGAAGACCACCAGCAGCGTCACCACGATCAGGTCGGCCAGCAGGAACCACAGGATCCCGCGGAAGATGCCGCCGACGGAGACGAGGTCGCCCACCACCGACTTGATGACGAAGACGTTCAGCCCGATGGGCGGGGTGATCATCCCGATCTCGAGGAACTTGGCCAGCACGATGCCGAACCACAGCAGGTCGTAGCCCGCCCCGGTCAGCACCGGCAGCAGCACCGGCAGGGTCAGCAGCATCGCCCCGATCGGCTCGAGGAACATGCCCAGCAGCAGGTAGACGAGCGCGATGCCCACCAGCAGCAGCGTCGGGTCCGCGCCCAGCGCGTCGATCAGCGCGGCCAGGTCCCGCCCGGCGCCGCTGATCGCCATGAACCGGGTCAGCATGTTGGCGCCGATGGCGATCACGAACAGCGAGGCGGTGGTCTGCAGCGTCTCCATCAGGCTGTCGTGGAAGCCGCGCCAGCTGAGCGAGCGCTTGATCAGCGCGATGATGACGGCCATGCCGGCGCCGGCGCCGCCGGCCTCGGTCGGGGTGAAGACGCCGAAGAACAGGCCGCCCAGAACGCCGGCCATCAGCACCATCACGGGCCAGGTCTCGGCCAGCGCGCCCCAGCGCTCGGCGGCGCCGGGATGCTCGTGCACCGGCGGGGCGAGCGAGGGGTCCAGTTTGGCGCGGATCACCACCGTCAGCACGTAGCCGAGCGCCGTCAGCAAGCCGGCGCCGACGCCGCCCATGAACAGCGCCCCTACCGGAACCTGCGCGATGATGCCGTAGAGGATCAGCAGGATCGAGGGCGGGATCAGCGCGCCGATGGTGCCGGCCGCCGCGACCGTGCCGGTGGCGAACTCGGGGTTGTAGCCGTTGCGCGTCATCTCCGGCACGGCGATCCGCCCCATCGCCGCCGCGCAGGCGACGGACGAGCCGGTGACCGCCGCGAAGCCCGAGGCGCCGAAGATCGAGGCCACCGCGATCCCGCCCGGCAGGCGCGACAGCCACAGGCGCGCCGCCTCGAACAGGCCCTTGGTCAGGCCGGCGTGGTAGCACAGGAAGCCCATCAGCAGGAACATCGGCACCGAGCTGAGCTGCCAGGTCGCCGTGAAGCTCCAGGGCACGATGCCCATCGCGCCCCAGGCGGCCCGCGGGCCGACCATCGCCCAGATGCCGCAGAAGCTGACCCCGATCAGGGCCGCGCCGATGGGAATGCGCAGCGCGATCAGGGTCAGAAGGATGGCGACTCCGGCATAGCCGATCTCGACGTTGCTCACGGTCGGGGCTCCGTTCCGGTTCGGGGGCGCATCAGAAGAACGGCGCCTCGGGGTCCTGCGCCGGCCCGCGCAGCAGCGCCAGCGCCGCCTTGGCCAGCAGCGCGGCGGTCATCAGGCCCGCGCCCAGCGGCAGCAGGTAGCGGGCGGGCCAGGTCAGCAGCTTGACGTCGAATTCGATCTCGAAGGCGCCGATCTGCAGGGCGCGGCCGGCCTCGATCCACGACTGCCAGGTCAGCGCGCCGAACACCGCGGCGCAGAACAGCAGCGAGACGATGTTCAGCGCCCGCTGCGCGTGCGGCGGGAACCGCGTGGTCAGCACCTCGACCCCGATGTGGCCGTTGCGCCGCTCGGCGAAGGCCAGCGGCAGGAAGGCGACCAGCACCATGTAGTAGTTCGAGACGATGGCGATCGTGCCCGGAAGCGGCGTGCGGAACACGTATTTCGAGATCACGTCGACCGAGATGTGGACCATCATCAGCACCGCCGCCGCGGCCGCCAGCCAGGTCGCGCCCTGCACGATCCAGCCCAGCAGCCGCACCGGGGCCGGAGCGGGCGGCGGGCCGGCCGTCGGTTCACAGACCTCGGGAGGCAGGCTCATCGGCGAGGATCCTTCGCGGGGGGAGACACGTGGGAGCGAGAACGGGCGGGCGCGCCGCCGGGGAGCGGTCAGGCCGCCCCCGGCCCTGCGCCCGGCCGACCGGGCGCGCCGCTCAGTTGATGCCGTAGGCGGCGCGGTCGAGCTTGTCGTAGATCTCGGCCTTCAGCAGGTCGCGGAAGCCCTCGAGATCGCTGGGGTCGACCTCGGCGACCTTTGCCTTCCACTTCTCGATCAGGCCGCGGACCGTCTCCATCTTCCCGGCGACGTTCTCGACGCCGTAGAGGTCGCTGAACTGCGCCTCGATGGTCTTCATGTCCTCGGCCAGGAAGGCCTGCGTCGCCTCGGTGAAGCCGGTCTCGTCGGCGGTGACGATGCTCACCCCGGCGTCGGTCAGGGTCTTCTCGGCCTTCACGCCCTGGCGGTAGTATTCCACCGCCGTCGCCGCGGTCATCAGCGCGCCCGCGTCGATCAGGACCGAGCGCTGCGCGTCGTCGAGCTCGCGCCACAGGTCGAGGTTGACGTTCAGCGAGGCCGCGCCCGCGAAGACGCCGCCGGGGGCGTTCTTGACGACGTGGCGGGTGACGTCGGTGAGCTGGAAGTTGATCGCGTCCGGCAGGCCGACCATGGTGCACTGGACCACGTTCTGCGCCAGCGCCTCGTACATCTCCGAGCCGGGGATCGCGACCTTGACGGCGCCGAAATGCTCCGCCCAGCGCCCAAAGACCGAGGCGCCCGAGCGCAGGGACAGGCCCTTGAGATCGGCCGGCGACTCGATCGCCCGGTTGCAGACGAGGGAGTATTCGGTGCTGGCCCCGCCGCCGAGGAACACCTGGTTCTGCGCGAGGTACTCGTCCTGGCAGTCGGGGCAGTCCAGCATCACGTATTCGGTCATCGCCGCGACCATCGCCAGCCCCGGCGCGTCGACGCCCTTCTGGACCAGCAGGGTCATGTCGGCGGCCATGTTGGTCTCGGAATACTCGGCCGCGAAATAAGGCGTCAGCACATAGCCCATGTCGGCGATGCCGTCGCGGATGCCCGGCGACATCTCGGCCAGCGTCAGCAGGCCCAGGCTCTGCACGTCGGCGCGCAGGTCGCTGTTGGCCTCGAGGAACTCCGCGACCGCGTGGTGGCCGTAGGGCGGCACGGCGGAGTCGGGAAAGCCGGAGGCCACGGTCAGCGTCCGCTCGGCGCCGTGCGCGCCGGCGGAAGCGGCGAGCAGGACAGCCAGCGCCGCGGGCATGCCGCGCCGGTGCTTCTTCGCAAGGGTCATCTTCATCTCTCCCTGTGGCGGGACCCATCGGTCCATTCGTACGTTTATTTATTGGTCTATCCATTAACGCATGGCAAGCTGGCTGTAAAGCGCTCCGCACGCGCGCTCAGGCGCGAATTGCGCCCTGGAGCCATCTGGAGCCATCGCGGGGCGTGCCCCAGGGGCGCGAAGCGAGCCTGTCGCGCCCCCAGCGCCGGCGGCCATGCCCGCCCCGGAATAAAATGCGCTAGATTACTTTTCGCACGTGTATATAATTTGACCCAGACAAAGGGAGTCGCGGCCGGGCGCCGGGCGCGGCGCAAGACCACGACGACCCGGGAGGAGACATGGACTTCGGCATCACGGCCGTGGGCGCCTACGCGCCGCGGCTACGCCTGTCGCGCGCCGCCATCGCCGCGGCGCACCGCTGGATGGCGCCGGCGCTGGCGTCGAGCGCCAAGGGCGAACGGGCCTTCTGCAGCTGGGACGAGGACGCGATAACCATGGCGGTCGAGGCCGCGCGCGACTGCGTGCCGCCCGAAGGGCGCGCGGGGGTGAGTTCCCTGATCCTCGCGTCGACCACGCTGCCCTACGCGGACATGTCGAACGCCTCCGTCGTCGCCGGCGCGCTCGACCTGCGCGAGGGCGCGCGCACGGCCGAGGCGACGGGATCCCAGCGGGCGGCGACCTCGGCACTGGCGCAGGCGATCGAGGCGCGCGCCGAGGGCGCGCTTCTGGTGGCGAGCGAGCGGCCGACCGCCAGGCCCGCCAGCGCCCAGGAGATGCAGCAGGGCGCGGGCGCCGCGGCCCTGCGGCTGGGCACGGGCGAGCTGATCGCGAAGGCGCTCGGCGCCGCCTCGGTCAACGCGGCCTTCGCCGACCACGTGCGCGCGGCCGGGGCGACCGCCGACTACGCCTGGGAGGAGCGGTGGATCCGCGACGAGGGCTACGCGAAGATCGTCCCGCGCGCCATTTCAGCGGCGCTGGCCGAAGCCGGGATCCCGGCGGGCGAGCTGGCGCATTTCGTGATGCCCTCGCCGATCCGCGGCGCGGCGGCCTCCGTCGCGCGGACGGTCGGCTTTCGGGGCGAGGTGGCCGACGATCTCGTCGCCGGCTGCGGGCTGACCGGCGCGGCGCACCCCTTCCTGATGCTCGCGAAGGTGCTGGAGACGGCGGAGGCCGGGGAGAAGATCCTGCTGGTCGGCTTCGGCCAGGGCGCGGACGCCATCGTGCTGGAGGCGACGGGCAGACGTCCGGCGGGCCGCGGCGTGACGGGCGCGCTCGCCGACCGGGTTCCGACCGAGGACTACCTGCGGATGCTGTCCTTCTACGGGCGCATCGAGCTCGAGTGGGGGATGCGGGCCGAGGCGGCGGACAAGGCCGCCCTGACCGCCGCCTGGCGCGAGGCCGGGCAGCTGTCGGCCTTCAAGGCCGGGCGCTGCCCCGACTGCGGGACGATCCAGTTCCCCCAGCTCGCCTACTGCGTGACGCCCGGCTGCGGCGCCCATGCCGAGCGGTTCGAGCAGGTCTCGCTCGCCGACGCGCCCGCGAAGGTGCTGACCTATACCGCGGACTGGCTCAGCTACCACCCCGCCCCGCCGCTGGTGGTGGGCTTCGTGCAGTTCGAGAACGGCGCGCGGCTGCTGATGGAGACGGTGGACGCCGACCCTGCCGCGGTCGACGTCGGCCTGCCGCTGCGGATGGTGTTCCGCCTGAAGAAGATCGACGCGAGGAGCGGCTTCCGCCGCTATTTCTGGAAAGCCACGCCCGACGGCGTCGCGGCGACGGGCTGAGGAGAGAACCATGGCCACCGGCATCAAGGACAAGGTCGCCATCATCGGCATGGGCTGCTCGCGCTTCGGCGAGCGCTGGGACGCGAGCGAGGAGGACCTTCTGGCCGAAGCCTTCGACGAGGCGCTGGCCGACGCGGGCATCGAGCGTGCGCAGATCGAGGCCGCCTGGTTCGGCTCGGGCGTCGACGGGGTGAACGTGGGCAATTCCGCGATCCCCGCCTCGACGGCGCTGCGGCTGGACGGCATCCCGGTCAGCCGGGTCGAGAACATGTGCGCGACCGGCACCGAGGCGCTTCGCGGGGCGGCCTACGCCGTCGCCTCGGGCGCGGTCGACATCGCGCTGGCGGTGGGGGCGGAGAAGCTGAAGGACACCGGCTACGGCGGCCTTCCCACCCCGTTCAAGGGCGCCTTCAACGACCTGTGGCTGCCTCTGGGCTCGGCCCCCGCGGGCTTCGCCCAGCTGGCGGCGGGGTATCGCACCAAGCACCAGGTCTCGAAGCAGGACCTCAAGCGGGCCATCGGCCACGTCTCGTGGAAGAGCCACCAGAACGGCGTGCTCTCGCCCAAGGCGCACCTGCGCAAGGAGGTGTCGATGGACGCCATCCTGAACGCGCCGATGATCGCGGAACCGCTGGGCCTCTACGACTGCTGCGGCGTCTCGGACGGGGCCGCGGCGGCCATCGTGACCACGCCCGAGATCGCGCGCAGCCTGGGCCACAGGGACTTCGTGACCATCAAGGCGATCCAGCTCTCGATCAGCTCGGGCGTCGAATCCACCACCGACGCCTGGGACGGCAGCCATGTGCGCAACACCCGCAACGCCGCGAAACGCGCCTATGCGGAGGCGGGGATCGACGATCCCCGCAAGCAGCTGAGCCTGATGGAGGTGCATGACTGCTTCTCGATCACCGAGCTGGTGACGATGGAGGACCTGTTCGTCTCCGGCGAGGGCGAGGCGGTGCGCGACGTGCTCGACGGCTTCTACGACCGCGAGGGCGGCGGCGTGCCCTGCCAGGTGGACGGGGGGCTTAAGTGCTTCGGCCATCCGATCGGCGCCTCGGGCCTGCGCATGGCCTACGAGAGCTACACCCAGCTTCTGGGCCGGGCCGGGGCGCGGCAGATCCCGAACGCCTCGCTGGGCCTGTCGCACAATCTCGGCGGCGTGCCCTATCTGGGCATCGCCGCGATCTCGATCCTGGGCCTGCATTCCTGATCGCGGAACCGTACCCGGAGGCGGAGCCTCCCGCCGCCCCGGACCCTGCCGCGCCGCCCCGTCTCAGGGGCGGCGCGGCCCATGACAGACGCCACGAGGAAGCGCCATGACCCCCACGCCCCGCACCCTGTTCTCGTCCGAGCACGACCAGTTCCGCGACACCGTCCGCCGCTTCGTCGCGACCGAGCTCGCCCCCCATCACGCCGAGTGGGAGGACGCGCAGGTTGTCCCCCGCGAGGTCTGGCGCAAGGCCGGCGCGGCGGGGCTGCTGTGCTGCTCCCTGCCCGAGGAATACGGCGGGCCGGGCGCCGACTGGCTCTACGACGTCGTGGTGATCGAGGAGCTGAGCTACGCCGGCATGACCGGTCCCGGCTTCATGGTCCATTCCGAGATGTGCGCCCCCTACATCCTCGCCTGGGGGACGGAGGAGCTGAAGCGCGAATGGCTGCCGAAGATGGTCACGGGCGAGGCCATCGGCGCCATCGCCATGACCGAGCCCGGCGCCGGGTCCGACGTGAAGAACGTGAAGCTCCGCGCCCGGCGAGACGGGGACGACTACGTCCTCGATGGTCAGAAGGTCTACATCTCCAACGGCCAGACCGCCGACGTGGTGGTCACCGCCGCCAAGACCGACCCCGAGGCGGGCGCCCGCGGCATGAGCCTGATCGCCGTGCCCACGGCCTCGGCCGGGTTCGAGCGGGGGCGCAACCTCAAGAAGATCGGCCTGAAGGCGCAGGACACCTCCGAGCTGTTCTATTCCGGCGTCCGCGTCCCCCTCGCCAACCGGCTGGGCGAGGAAGGCCAGGGCTTCTCGATGCTGATGACCAAGCTCGCGCAGGAGCGGCTGACCCAGGCGATCCGCTCGGTTGCCGTGGCCGAGGCCGCGATCCGCTGGACCTTCGACTACGTGCGTGGGCGCGAGGCCTTTGACGGGACCATCGCGGATTTCCAGAACACCCAGTTCACGCTCGCCCAGCTCGAGGCCGAGACCACGGCGCAGCGGGTCTTCGTCGACTGGTGCATCGCGCGGCACCTGAAGGGAGAGCTGACGTCGGTGGAGGCCGCGAAGGCCAAGCTCGTCGCCTCCGACCTGCACTGCAAGGTGGTCGACCAGTGCCTGCAGTTCTTCGGCGGCTACGGCTACATGCAGGAATACCCCATCGCCCGGGCCTACATCGACGCGCGCATCGTCAAGATCGCCGGCGGCGCCATGGAGGTGATGAAGCAGATCATCTGGCGCGACATGGCCAAGCGGAACGCCTGATCCCGGTGCGGGGGGAGGCCGGGCCTCTCCCCGCGCCCCCTGCCATCCAGACCAAAGAACGGGAGGACGAGATGGATCTCGAAACCGTGCGCGCGCACCGCTTCGACCCGATCGAGCATGTCTACACGTCGAAGGACACGATGCTCTACGCGCTGGGCATCGGCTACGGGTCGGACCCGCTGGACGCCGCCCAGCTCGCGTTCGTCTACGAGGAGGGCCTGAAGGCCGTCCCCTCGATCTGCAACGTGCTGGCCCATCCGGGCTTCTGGGCGAAGGATCCGAAGTTCGGGATCTCCTGGATGAAGATCCTGCATGGCGAGCAGGAATACGAGATCCACGCCCCGATCCCGCCCGAAGGACGGGTGCGGGGCGAATACGAGATCCAGGCCGTCGAGGACCGGGGCGAGGGCAAGGGCGCGCGCCTGCACCAGCTCAAGCGGCTGTTCGACCAGGACGGGACGCTGCTCGCCACCGTCCGCTCCGTCATAGTGATGCGCGGCGACGGCGGCTGCGGAGGCTTCGGGGATCCCGTCCAGCCCCCGGGCGCCCTGCCCGACGCGACGCCCGACGAGGTGGTGGAGCTGCCGACCCTGCCCCAGCAGGCGCTGATCTACCGCCTTTCGGGCGACTACAATCCCATCCACGCCGATCCGAAGGCGGCGAAAGGGGGCGGGTTCGATGCGCCGATCCTGCACGGGCTGTGCACGCTGGGGCTCGCGACCCGCTCGCTCCTGCAGGCCTGCGCGCCGGGCCGGCCGGAGGCGCTGACCTCGATGTTCGTGCGGTTCTCGAGCCCGGTGTTCCCCGGCGAGACCATCGTCACCGAGATCTTCCGCGGCGCGGGCGACGAGATCCGCTTCCGCTGCCGCGCGAAGGAGCGTGACGTGGTGGTGCTGGACCGGGGGCGCGCCCGGATCGCGTCATGAGCGGGCTCGGGCGGGAGGGGCCGGGCTTCGCCACCGCGCTCGACGCCGGCGTGCTGACCCTGACCCTGAACCGGCCGGAGGCGCGCAACCCGTTCGTGCCCGGGATGCCGGCGGCCCTTCGCGACCTGTTGGGCGACGCGCAGGCCGACCCGGCCGTGCGCTGCCTGCTGGTGCGCGGCGCGGGCGACCACCTCTCGGCCGGGGGCGACGTGGCGAGCTTCGCGCGCAGCCTGGCCGAGACGACCGACGCCGAGCGGCAGGCGGAGTTCCGCGGGCGCATGGCCGTGGGCAAGGCGCTGGCGCTGGCGCTGGCCGCCTTCGACCGGCCGGTCGTGGTGCGCCATCGCGGGGCCGTCGCGGGGGCCGGCCTGATGGTCCCTCTCGCGGCCGATCTCGTGGTGGCCGACGAGACGGCGCGCTTCGTCTTCGCCTATCGGCGCCTGGCCCTGTCGCCCGACGGCGGCGTCTCCTGGCTGCTGGCCCGCGCGGTGGGCGCGCGCCAGGCGCGGCGGCTGATGCTGACCGCGGCGGTGGTCGAGGCCCCCGAGGCGCAGCGGCTGGGGCTGATCGACCTCCTGGTCCCGGCCGAGGAGCTGGACGCGGCGGCGGCGCGGGCCGCGGCCGACTTCGCCACCGCGCCGCAGGGATCGCTGAGGCGCATCAAGCGGCTGGCCGACGCGGCCCCGGGGCGGGACTACGCCGCCCATCTCGACGCCGAAGGCGAGGCGATCGTGGAAGGGGTGGTCGACCCTGACTTCGCCGAAGGCGTCGCCGCCTTCCTCGAGAAGCGCCCGCCCCGCTTCGCCTGAGGCGCGCCCCGGCCGCGCGAACCCCCGGCGCCGACGGCGCCGGGGGTTTTTCTTCGCGCGGCCTCGCTCAGACCGCGTAGGCGAGGAACAGGGACAGGGCCGGGAACACCAGCAGCAGCGTCAGCACCACCAGGTCCATGGCGAAGAAGGGCGTGACGCCCGCGAAGATCCGCCCGACGGAGACCTTGGGCTCGGTCACCGAATGGATCACGAACACGTTCAGTCCGACCGGCGGCGTCACCAGCCCCATCTCCAGCAGCTTCACCACGATCACGCCGAACCAGATCAGGTCCATGCCGTGGCTCTCGACCAGCGGCAGGGTGAACGGCAGGGTCAGCAGCAGGATGCCCAGCGGATCGAGGAACATCCCCAGCAGGATGTAGATCGCCACGATCCCCACGAACAGCAGGACGATGCCCGGATCCGACGCCTGAACGACCGTCACCATCGCGTTCGCCACGCCGGTCAGCGAGACGAAGCTGACGAAGGTCTTGGCCGCGGCGGCGATCAGGAAGATCGCCGCGGTCTGCACCGCCGTCTCCTTCAGCGCCTCGCGCAGGCCGTCGAGCTTGATCCGGCCGGTGAAGACCGCGATCGCGCAGGCGGCGACGAAGCTGACCGCGGCCGCTTCGGTGGCGGTGAAGATCCCGCCGTAGATGCCGCCGATGATGATCGCGAAGATCAGCAGCGCCGGCCAGGCGGCGATCAGCGCGCGCAGACGCTCGCCCAGCGAATAGCGCTGGTCGGTGGAGGGCGCGTCCTGGGGGCGCAGGGTCGTCCAGATGCCGACCACGACCCAGTAGCCGACCATCGACAGCAGCCCCGGGACCACGCCGGCCATGAACAGGCGGGAGATCGACTGCTCGGCGAAGATCCCGTAGAGGATGAACAGGATCGAGGGCGGGATCAGCGCCCCCAGGGTGCCGCCGGCCGCCACGCAGCCCGTCGACAGCCGGTCCGAGTAGCCGAAGCGGTTCATCTCCGACACTGCCACGCGCCCCATGGTGGCCGCGCAGGCGATCGAGGAGCCCGAGATCGCCGCGAACCCCCCGCACCCCAGGATCGAGGCCATGGCGAGCCCGCCGGGCACCCGCGTCAGCCAGGCGCGCGCAGCGAAGTAGATGTCGGAGGTGATGCCCGAGCGGTAGCAGACATGCCCCAGCGCCACGAACATCGGGATCGCCGAGAGATCGTAGGAATAGAACAGCTCGAAGATCGTGGACGACGCCAGCGTCAGGGTCGGGACCAGCGCCCGGTCGAGCGCCGGGGCCCCGCCCTGCGGGAAGGCGAAGTAGGCGAAGATCGAGACCAGCGCCACGGCGCCGAGCGCGAAAGCGATGGGGGTGCGCAGGATGATGAGGATCAGCGCCGCGCCCATGCCGAGCGCGCCGAGAACAGCCGGGTCCATGTCAGGAAGGCTCCGAGACGTGAGGGGCGTCCGAGGGCGGCGCGCCCTCGGCCAGGTCGCGCGCCAGCAGGTGCGCGAGCCGCAGCGTCATGCTGATCAGGCCCAGCGACAGCGCCGCGTAGGGCGGCCACTCCGGCAGGCGCAGCAGGCCGTAGAGCGTGCGGCCGGAGCCGATGTGCTCGACTGTCTCGGCCGCGATCCACAGGCATGTCGGGATCATGAAGACCAGCGCCGCGATCAGGGCGAGCACCTCGCAGACGCGGCGGGCGCCGGGCCCCATCAGGTTGAACAGGATGTCGACGGCGATATGGGCGCCCGTCGCGGTGGCATGGCCCAGCGCGCAGGCGATCGCGGCGACCATCAGCATCTGCACGATGATCACGCCGTCGGGGACGGCGATCGCGGGCAGGCTGCGCGCCGCGATCTCCCAGCACACCAGGGCGGCGATCGCGGCCAGCGCGGCCATCGACAGACCGAGCAGTCCGCGCTCGACCCAGGTCAACGCCGCGTCGACGGCGCTCAGAAAACGGGACATGACGGCTCCCGAACAGGAGGGGCGGCTGGGGCCGCCGCGGCGCGGGCCGCGGCGGCCGACGGGGCCGGGCGCGTGCGCCCGGCCGGAAGAGCGGCGCCTCAGCTCCCCTGTTCGGCCAGGTGCTTGGCCAGCAGGTCCGTGTAGGTCTTCACCAGCGCGGCGCCGTCCAGGCCCATCTTCTGCGCGTCCGCGATCCAGGCGTCGATGATCGGCTGGCTCGCCTCGTCGAGCTTGACGAGATCCGCCTCGGTGAAGGTGTGCACCGGCATCTTCTTGCCCTCGAAGCCCTCGGGCAGCTGGGCCATGACCTCCTGGTTGCGCGCGCGCATCGCCTCGGCGGTCTTGCGGTTGTACTCGGCGCCCAGCTCGACGATCATCTCCTGGTCCTTGGGATCGAGACCGTCGAACGCCCGGCGGTTCATGAACATGCCGTTCGACTGGATGGTCGCGCCGTTGATGGCCGTGAAGCTGTCGGCGACCTCGTAGAGCTTGTAGCTCTCGACGATGTAGCCATAGGCCTGGCTGCAGTCGATCATGCCGGTGTCCAGCGCCTGGTAGGCCTTGGGCAGCGAGATCACCACCGCGGTGGCGCCGAATTCGCCGTAGATCTCGCCGTAGTCGGACGTGGCGCGGACCTTCTTGCCCGAGAAGTCCTCGACGGAGGTCAGCTCTCCGCCCTTGCAGACCATCTGGATCGGGCCCACCGAGTAGTTCATCAGGTAGACGATGCCCAGCCGGTCCATCTCCTCCTGCAGCGCGGGGTGGGTGGTGGTCAGCTCATAGAGCGCGGCGGCGCCGGCGACCTCGTTGGGGTTGCGCACCGGCAGGTCGCCGACCCCGTAGGCGAAGAGCTGGTCGCGCGGCGAATAGCCGGCCGTCACGGTGGCGATGTCGGCGACGCCGTTGCGCAGGCCCTCCAGCATCTTGGTCGCCGGCAGCAGGGCCTGGGCCCAGTGCCGCTCGATCTTGATGCGGCCTTCCGAGCGGCTCTCGATCTCGTCGAGATAGGCGGTGACGTAGTCCGCGCGGATGCCGCGGTTGCCGCCGTAGTCGGCATAGCGCAGCACGGTCTGGGCCGCGGCGGGCAGAGCCAGCCCGACCGCCAGCGCGGCGGTGGCGAGTACGGTTCCGAATGCAAGGCGCATGTGGCCTCCTCCCTGGGTTGGACGCGCCCGTGGGCGCATGACGCGGCTCTTTGCGGCCGCTGAATTCCGGGCGGGATCCGGTCAGACCGGATCCCAGGTGAAGATCTCGCCCGAGCGGGCGAGCGGGAAGGCCGAGGCCTCCAGCGCGGGAATCGCCCGGTCGATCACGCTCTGCGGCGTCCAGCCTTCCGAGGCATGGACCGACCGGATCGGGCGGGGCTGCGAGAACAGGAACACCTCGTTGGCGCGGGTCCCGAAGACCTGCCCGTTCATCGAGGCGGCGGCGTCCGAAAGCAGCGCCACCGGGAAGGCCGCGATCAGCTCGGGCCTGAGCTTCTTGAGCCCCTCGACCCGCGCCTTCTCCTCGGGCGTCTTGTCGGGGATCGTCCCCACGAGGCGCGTCCAGGCGAAGGGCGCGATACAGTTCGAGCGGACGTTGAACCGCCCCATGTCCAGCGCGATGGACTTCGAAAGCCCCACCACCCCCAGCTTCGCGGCGGCGTAGTTCGCCTGGCCGAAGTTGCCGATCAGGCCGGAGGTCGAGGTCATGTGGACGAAGGCGCCGGACATCTGCTTGCGGAACACGTCCGCGGCGGCGCGCGAGACGTAGAAGTAGCCCTTCAGGTGCACGTCCACGACCGACTCGAAGTCCTCCGGCGTCATCTTGTGGAAGATGCGGTCGCGCAGGATGCCGGCGTTGTTGACCACGCCGTCGAGCCGCCCGAAGGCGTCCAGCGCCTTGGCGACCATCGCCTGCGCGTCGTCCCAGGACGAGATCGAGCCGCCGTCGGGCACCGCGTGGCCGCCGGCGGCCACGATCTCCTCGGCGACCGCGCGGGCCGGGCCGATCTCGCCGCCCTCGCCGGTCTCGTCGCCGCCCAGGTCGTTGACCACCACCGCCGCGCCCTGCCTTGCGGCCTCGAGCGCGATGCAGCGTCCCACGCCGCGGCCCGCGCCGGTCACGATCACGACTTTGTCTTTCAGCAGCGCCATGCCTGCGCGCCTCCTTCGCTTGAATTCTGCGGCAGCGGGATCGGCCGGACGTCGGCCGCCGCGATCCGCGCATGAGATTCGGGGGTCGGGCGTGAAAGCGCCGAAGGCCGGCGCGCCGCCCGCTCGCCGCCGCCGCCGTCGGGCGGCGCGGCCGACCGGGCGCGCATGGCTTCAAAGGGCGCGAACGCCTGCATTCTCATCGATCCTCCCCGTCGCGGCGTCAGGTCAAGCGCCGCATATCGTTATGCTGAGTATTGTGTGCTAGATTACTTTTTGCAAGCACAGAGTCGCGGCCGCTGCGAGGCTCGCGAAGATTGCGCTCGGCAAGGGACCTCAACGGTCATACCATAAAACGAGCGCCAAGTGACAATGGCGAACATGGGAGGAGCCGATCATGCGATACGGACTGCGGGATTGGGCGGAGCGAGAGCCGGATCGTCCGGCGCTGGAATTCGACGATCAGCCGGCGCTGAGCTACGCGGCGCTCGAGGCGCTGGCGAACCGCTTCGCGAATCTGTTCCGCGCGGCCGGGCTGGAGCGGGGCGACCACGTGGCGGGGGTGCTGCCCAACGGTCCCCACGTGATCGCGGCGGTCTGGGGCGCCTATCGCTCGGGCCTCTACTACACGCCCGTCGCGACCACCTTCTCGTCCCGCGAGGTCGCCTATGTCATCGCCAACTGCCGGGCGAAGCTGGTGCTGGGCGAGGCCCGCTACGCCGAGGCGTTGACCCTCGCCGCCGCCGACCTGCCGGCCACCCGGTTCCTGACCCTGGGCGAGGTGGACGGGTGCGAGGATCTCGCGGACGCGCTCGCCGCCCAGCCCGACACGCCGCGTGCGGACGAAACCCCGGGAATGCTGATGATGTATTCCTCGGGCACCACCGGCGCGCCCAAGGGCATCTGGCGCCCGCTGCCCGACCCCGCCGCCTTCGCCGAGGGGCCGCCCGCCTTCGCCCGCGACCTGATCGAGATCTTCGGCTTCTCCTCCGACACCCGCTATCTCTCGCCGGCGCCCCTCTATCACGCGGCGCCGCTTCGCTGGTCGCTCTCGATCACCGCGTCGGGGGGGACGGCGCTGATCATGCCGCGCTTCGACGCCGAGCGGGCGCTGGACCTGCTGGAGACGCGCGGCGTCACCATGAGCCAGTGGGTCCCCACCATGTTCCGCCGCATGCTGGCCCTGCCCGAGGAGCGGCTGGCGCGGTTCAACGCGCCGGCGCACAAGGTCGCCTGGCACGCCGCGGCGCCCTGCCCGCCGGACCTGAAGCGGCGGATGATCGACTGGTGGGGGCCGATCATCCACGAGTACTATGCCGGCTCCGAAAGCGTCGGGCTGACGGCGCTGGACACCGAGGAGTGGCTGGCCCATCCCGGCTCGGTCGGGCGGGCGCTGAAGGGGCGGATCCGGATCCTCGGCGACGACTGGCAGGAACTGCCGGAGGGCGAGCAGGGCCGGGTCTATTTCTCCGACAGCTCCCAGTTCGAGTATTTCGGCGATCCCGAGAAGACCGCCGGCCGCCGCAGCCCCCAGGGCTGGCAGACCCTGGGCGAGATCGGCTGGGTCGAGCCGGGCGGCTGGCTGCACCTCGCCGACCGGCAGGACGACATGATCATCTCCGGCGGCGTGAACATCTACCCGCAGGAGCTGGAGCAGGCGCTCGAGGAGATGCCGCAGGTCGCCGAATGCGCGGTCTGCGCCATCCCCCACGAGGATTTCGGCGAGCGTCCGGTGGCCTTCCTGGTCCCCGCCCCGGGCGCCCCCGCGCCCGAGACGCTGATCGAAGCGGCCCGCGAGTTCTGCCGCGGCCGGCTCGGCAGGACCAAGCAGCCCTGGCTGATCAAGGTGGTGGAGGAGCTGCCTCGATCCGAGACGGGCAAGCTCCTGCGCCGGGTCCTGCGCGACCAACTCAAGACGGAAGCGTCGGCCGACGCCGCCTGAGCGCCGCGACGGGGGCGGCCGCCCCCGTCGCCAACCCTCAACCGGGAGGTCATCATGAACGGACTGTCCGAACCGCCGCCGGAAGGCGCGACGATGCTGCCTGCGGGCTGCTTCTCCGGCCGAACGGTCCTCGTCACCGGCGGGGGCACGGGGCTGGGCCTCGCGATGGCGCTCGAATTCGCGCGCCTGGGCGCCGCCGTGGCGGTGGCGAGCCGGGGCGAGGCGCATCGCGGCGCGGGGGTCGCGGCGATCGAGGCCGCGGGCGGGCGGGCGCTGGGCGTCCCGCTGGACGTGCGCGAGCCCGCGCAGGTCGAGGCCGCCTTCGACGCCGTCGAAGCGGCCCTGGGCCCCGTGGACGTGCTGGTCAACAACGCCGCCGGCAACTTCCCGGTTCCCGCCGAGCGCCTGAGCCCCAACGGCTGGCGCGCGGTCACCGGCATCGTGCTCGACGGAACCTTCCTGTGCAGCCGCGCCTTCCATGCGCGCGCGCGGGCGAGGGGGGCGCCGGGCGCGATCCTCAACATCCTCGCCACCTACGTGGACGGCGGCGCGCCGGGCCACGCCCATTCCGCCGCCGCCAAGTCCGGCGTGCGCAGTCTGACCGAGACCCTGGCCGTGGAATGGGCGCCCGACGGGATCCGCGTGAACGCCCTCGCGCCCGGCCTCTTCCCGCACGCGGATCACAGCCCCGACATGCGCCGCAACCGCCCCGAGGGCTACGAGGCCGAGCGCATCCGCATCCCCGCCCTGCGCACCGGCCGCCTGCGGGAGCTGGGCTGGGCCGCGACCTGGCTCTGCTCCCCATTCGCGGCCTATGTCACCGGGCATGTGCTGGTGGTGGACGGGGGCGACCGGCTGAACCGCTCGATCCGCAAGCCGATCTTCGAGCCGGTGCGCGATCTCTATCCCGAAGACGGGAGCTGACCCCGCCCGACGTCGCCGGACGGGGCGGCGGCGTCAGGGGTCGAGTTCGACGCCGTGGTCGATGCCGGCGTTCTTCCTCGACGCCGCATGGGCCGCGAGGATCCCCGGGCCCAGCGTCGCGGGATCCAGCGAGGCTTCGGCCGTGGCGCCGTGCTGCCAGCTCTCGGCGATGGTGATGCCGTAGCCCCAGGCCTCGAACACCCGGCCGCTGACCGGGGCGGCCTCCGGGCTCGCGAGCCAGGCGACCAGCGCCGCCACCCAGTCGGGCTTGCGCTTCTCGAGCTGCTCGGGCGTCCACTCGCGCAGCCCCTCGGTCATCCGGGTCGTGGCGCGCGGCGCGATGGCGTTGACCGTGACGCCGTAGCGCTGGAGCTCCCGCGCCGCGACGATGGAAAAACTGGCGATCCCCGCCTTGGCGGCCGCGTAGTTCGCCTGCCCGATGTTGCAGAACAGGCCGGAATGCGAGGTGGTGTTGATCACCCGCGCGTCCGGCTGCTCGCCCTTCTTGGACATCAGCCGCCAGTGGTTGGCCGCGTGATGGGTCACCGCGAAGGTGGATTTCAGATGCACCCGGGTGACCGAGTCCCACTCGTCCTCGGTCATGTTGATCAGCATCCGGTCGCGCAGGATCCCTGCGTTGTTGACCACCACGTCGAGCCGACCGAAGCGCTCGAGCGCCAGGTCCACCATCGCTTTCGCCCCGTCCCACGACGCGGCGTCCGAGGCGTCCGCGACCGCCTGGCCGCCCATCGCCTCGATCTCGGCCACCACCTGGCCGGCGGGGCTGGCGTCGGCGCCCTCCCCCGTGGCGGCCGAGCCCAGGTCGTTGATCACCACCCGGGCGCCCTGCGCCGCCAGGGCCAGCGCATGCGCCCGCCCCAGGCCGCGGCCCGCTCCCGTCACGATCGCCACGCGGCCGTCGCAGATGCCCATCGCCAAGTCCTCCCAAGATGACGCGACCCTGCGGTCGCCTTCGGGAGATTGGTACGCTTGCTTACCATATGCCGCAACACAAAATCGGCGCCCATGGCGCTCCGTGGGGCCGACCTCTCAGTCCAGCGGCTCCGGTCCGCCGCCGCGGACCCCGCCCTCGCTCTCGCCTTCGAAGCTGCGCAGGATGTTGTCCTTCATCTGCGCCAGAACCTCCTCGGCGATGCGCATGCGCTCGATCGGCACGCCCTCGAAGATCATGTCGTTCAGCTCGTGCCCGACCTCCACCATGGTGGCCAGCACGTCGCGGCCCTTGTCGGTGACGACGACCCGTTTGGCGCGCCGGTCCTTCGCATCGGGACGTCGCTCGACGAAGCCGCTCGCCTCGAGCCGGTCGATCAGCCCGCCGACCGCCACCTTGCCCACGTCGAGCCTCTTGGCGAGCTCGGTCTGCAGCATCCCCTCCTCCCCGTTGCGGCTCAGGTAGCGCGACAGCTGCGCGAGCACCCACCATTGCGAGCGGGTGATTCCGTAGGGTTTCATCTTCAGGTCGAAGAGCGTCCGCCGCACCCGGGAGACGTCATGGACGAGGAAGCCGATCCGAAACGACTGCCCCGCCGGTTCCTGGCCGTCGCCGCTTGCAGCCTCGTCTTCCATGGTGCTCCCTTCGCGATCGCTGCCGCCGAAATGCGGGCGAAAACTTACCGTCACCTTCAATATCATACGCATGATGACAAGTCTCGGGTGCGGACCGGCTCCGTGCCGCGGCCCCCGGCGGCGAGCGCACGACCCGCTGACATTGAGACAGACTCCCCGGCGAGGTCTTCGCCCAGACCCTTCGCCAGGCGAACGGCCACGCGTTGACCTTGCTGCTGGCCGAGCCCGAGGACCGCATCGACGGGCGAGCCGGCCGGCTTCCCCGGGCTCCCTGTTCCGGCGCCGAACTTCCCTGTTCCGCCCCCGAGAGTTCCCTGATCGCCCGGATCAATTCTCTGTTTCGCGGAACAGGGGATTCGCCCGCAACCCCTTGCGAATGAAAAGGTTTCAGCGGCATACTCTGCCTTCAGCACCCGAAACCGCGTGGATCTCCCCGTAAATCCACTGTTCTTGGCCCGGAGCAGGGTTCGGGCAGGACTGTGTCCACCACCACTCCTTCCTCTTGAAATGACTGGATGACCCGGACCGCCGAGAGCACGCGCCGCAGGGCGCGATCCGCTCGGGGGAACACCGGGACAGTCGGCCGTGCGTCAGCCAGTTTCCGCGGCGGGGGTAAGGCGCCGGGATCCGCCTGGCTCGCCAGGTTTGAACTCGCTCCAAACGCCACCGAGTTTGCTGCCGGGCCTCAATGACGTTCGCCCGAGCCCGTCCAGGCCTTCGCACGTTGGCGCCGGGCTCGCTCGCGCTGGGGTCATTCGAGTTTTCCTCTGACGCGGCTTCTCAGAGAAGCGAGTCGAATGAGGGCCAACATACAAGCGGGGAGCAAAACTCCGTTGTCGGCCCAGACCGGACATTCGACCGACCAGCAGCAAGCGTCGGGTCCCTTCGCCAAAGCGCCTGGCAGCACCGCTCGAGGCGCAACGGGCTCTGGCCGACGGCGCCCGGCGCCGGTTGGTGCGGCCGTCTCCTGCGCTTGTCCGGCTGATGGGCCGATGTTGTTCCGCCCGCGGTCCGGCCTCACCGCAGATCCGGCCGCATCCTCGGCGCCGGATGGGCGGGGACGCCGGGTCTCGACGAGCCAAGACATGGCCCTTGCGTTCCAATACGCTGGGCGCGGGTGGAACAGCGGCCAAAGCCGAGGGGCGGGATGCTCGAGAGCGGGGAGACATGGGTGCGCGCGCCGATCCGGCGCATCGAGGACCTGGCCGACGGCGTGAAGAACGCCGGGCTCGAGGCGATGCAGATGTCGCGAGGCGCGCTCGGCGGCAGTCTCGCCTTCGCCGAGGCGGACGGGGTCACGCTCAGCAGCGGGCTGATCGGCGGCGACGTGGCGCTGCGCGGACCGCTGTCCTCGGATCAGGTGACCTTCGGCTTCGGGCTGCAGGTGCCGCCCGGCGCCCGTCACTGGCTGCGCGACCTCGAGCAGGACTGCATCGGCGTGTTCATGCCCGGCGACGAGCATGACGCGCTCTACCCCCGGGGGGCGTTCTACGCGACCGCGACGCTGTCTCTCGACCAGCTTCAGGCGGCGGCGGCGGAGAAGGAGATCGTGCTGGAGCGGCGGATGCTGGGCGGCAGCGGCTTCCACCCAAAGGGCCTGCCCGCCGCCGAGATCGCCAGCCTGCGCCGTCGCCTGCGCGGGATCCATGCGCAGACGCAGGCGAGCGGGGCGGCGCTGGCGCCGGACCTGGTGGGCGCGGCGGTCCGCCACTACGGACGGGCGCCGCGGCCGGGACCCGGGCGGCCCTCGCCCCGGGCCCATGCCCGCATCGTCGCCCGCGCGCGCGAGCACATCATGGCCCATCTCGACGGCCCGATCACGCTGGCCGACCTGGCCTCGGCCGCGGGAACCTCTCAGCGGACCCTGCAGCGGGCCTTCGCATCCCTGCTGGGAGAGCCGCCCCGCCCGCATATCCGCCGCATCCGTCTGCACCGGATCCGCCGCGACCTGGCCTCGGAGCGGGAGGCCGCCTGCTCCATCGCGCTGATCGCCGAGCGCTGGGGCGTGGGCGAGCTGGGCCGCTTCGCCGGCCGCTATCGCGAGATGTTCGGCGAGCGTCCCTCGGACACGCGGATGCGGATGCGCGCGCAGTCGTCGGCCTGACGCGCGCGCGCGCGCCCCGGGTTTTGGCGCAAACTGCATACCCGACGTTTCGCAAGGTCATGTAGCCTGCGTGCAGCCGCCCCGGCCCTCCGACCGCCCCCCGCCTTGAGCCGCCCCGAACGCCGATGTCCCGACCCCGCGACCTGCCCGCCCCCGCCCCCTCCGCGCCCGACGCGCGCGCGGAGGGGGCGGACGGCGTGCGCGAGCGGGATGCGGGGGCGGCGCATCGATGCGCGAGGCCCCGAACCCCGACCCGCCGATCCGACACGGAGAGGATCATGACCAGACCCTTCGCCCCCCTCGCGGCCCTTGCGGCCTTCATGCTCGCCACGCCCGCGGCCTCGCAGGAGGCCGTGCCCCTCGACCAAGCGACGCTCCAGGGCGACGAGACCATCGACACGCCCATCGGCGAGATCGAGCTCACCGACAGCTACTTCGACGAAGACGCCTCGCGGCGCCTGTTCGACGAGATGGACGCCCAGCGCGCCGCCCAGGCCTATATCTGGAGCACGCCGCTGGTCAGCGCCGCGACCTGGCGCGACCGCCAGGGCGAGGCCTACGGGACCGACGCGCCCGGCGCCTTCGCGGTGCTGGAGACGCTGAAGGAGAAGCGCGGCATCGTCACCGCGAACCTGACCACGCCCTACATCTTCAACTTCACCGACCTCTCGGAGGGCCCCGTCCAGATCGACTACCCCGCCGGCCAGACCGCGGGCGGCGTGCTCGACATGTGGATGCGGCCGGTCTTCGACCTCGGACTGACCGGCCCCGACGCGGGCGAGGGCGCGACCTACATCGTCGTCGGCCCCGGAGACGATCCCGCCGCGCACGACCAGGACGGCGTCCACGTCTACCAGAGCGAGACCAACACCGTTCTGGTGGGCATCCGCATCCTCGATCCCGATCCCGCCTATTACGACACGTTCGTCGCGGACTATGCGATGGGCCCGGTCGGAGAGACCTCGGCCAGCACCTTCGTGCGCGGCAAGGACGTGGAATGGAGCGCCACCTCCCCCCGCGGCCTCGCCTACTGGGAGACGCTGGCGAAGGTCCTGAACGAGGAGCCGGTGCGCGAGATCGACAAGCCCTGGATGGCCATGCTCGCGCCGCTGGGCATCGTGAAGGGCGAGGCCTTCGCGCCGACCGCCCGACAGGAGAAGATCCTGCGCGAGGCCGCCGCGATGGGCGAGCTGATGACCCGCAACCTGCAGGTGAACCCGCGCTACGCCGAGGTCTGGTGGGAGGGAACCTCCTGGTACAAGAGCTTCGACTTCACCATCGAGCAGGAGACCGGGACCCTCCAGCAGATCGACGAGCGCGCCACCTGGTTCTACGAGGCGGTGGCCTCGAGCAAGGGGATGATCAACCCCACGCCGGGCGCCGGTCAGGTCTACATGACCACCAAGCGCGACGCCTCCGGCGAGATGCTGCGCGCCGACCGCAACTACGTCCTGCACGTGCCCGCCGAGGTGCCGGTGGCGCAGTTCTGGTCGCTGACCCTCTACAGCGAGGCCACGCGCCGGCCCTATGACAACGGCGGGACCGAGATCGCCGACGTCAGCCTCGACAGCCGGATGGACCAGCTTCAGGTCAACGCGGACGGCTCGGTCGACCTCTACGTGGGTCCGGATGCGCCCGAGGGGCTGGAATCGAACCACCTTGCGACCGTCGGCGACGACGGCTGGTTCGTCTACTTCCGCCTATACGGCCCGGAGGCCGCGTTCTTCGACAAGACGTTCACGCTCGCCGATTTCCAGATCGTCGAGTGAGGCCGCCCGCCCGCCGCCGGCGCGGCGGCGGGCGATCCCCCCGGACCGGAGAGCCGTCATGTCGCGTATCCATGCCCCCCGCCTCGCCGCCGCCGCCGCGCTCGTCCTGGCCCTCGCGCCCGGCGCGCAGGCGCAGACCGAGCGCTTCGAGGCGCTCGCCACCCTGCCGTTCGAGCTGAACCGGGCCACGCCCGAGACGGCCGAGACCCTGATGCGGGAGCTGATCTTCGCGCGCGCCACGCAGACCTATCTGTGGGCGCTGCCGCTGCTGAACACCGCCGGCATGCGCGACGGCGCGGCCGAGGCCTTCGGGACCGGCTACAACGTCATGCCGATCTGGAGCCAACGGCTGGACGCGAAGACGAAGATCACCACGCCCAACTCGGACCTGATCTACGGCATGGTCTTCGCCGACCTCGCCGAGACGGGCCCGCTGGTGTTCGAGGCGCCGCCGAAGCTGCAGGGCATCCTGCTCGACTTCTGGCAGCGTCCGATGCCGGTCGACGGCGTCGACTTCTTCGGCGACCTTGGCCTGCCCGGTCCCGACCGGGGCGAGGGCGGAACCTTCCTGATCGCGCCGCCCGGCTGGGACGGCGAGGTCCCGGAGGATCACTGGGTCTATCGCTCGTCGACCAACAACGTCTTCATCTTCCTTCGCTCCTTCTACGCGGACCCGGCCGACACCTCCCCCGCGGTCGACATCCTCAAGCGCTCGGTGATCTACCCGCTGGGCGGCAAGGCCGAGGCGAAGCCGATGGAATTCCCCGACGGCTCGGGCATGGAGATCGACATGCTGCCGCGCCGCGACGTCGAGGCGTTCGAGCAGCTCAAGACGATCGTGGACGACGAGGGCGCGAACCTCGCCGGTCCCGACTGGCTGGGGATGCTCGCCGGGCTCGGCATCGCGCAGGGCCGCGACTTCGCCCCGGACGAGGAGACGCGCGCGATCCTCGATGCGGCCGCCGAGACCGCCTACAGGACCTCGCGCGTGATCGGCATGAAGCCCTCGCTGCACGGCGCCGACTTCCGCGTCTACGAGGACCGCAGGTGGCTGAACCCGGTCAACAACCTCGACGCCCGCTGGCCGGACACCCCGATCGGCCTGGGCTTCGAGACCCGGGGCGGGACCGGCTATCGCGCGCTCGACACGCGGGCCTGGTTCTTCACCGACTATTACTCGATCAGCCCGGGCATGGTCTCGATGACCCCGGGCAAGGGCGCCTACTACATGATCGCCTTCGAGGACGCCGAGGGCGCGCCGCTTTCGGGCGACGAGAGCTACACGCTGAACCTGCCCGCCGACATCCCCGCCGAGCTGTTCTGGTCGGTCACCCTCTACGAGGCCGAGAACGCCTCGGGTCTCGACAACGGCCAGCCGTTCCCCTCGCTGGGCACGCTCGACCGGCCGGAGCAGGCCGAGGACGGGAGCACCACGCTGCACCTCTCCCCCACGCCTCCGGAGGGCGCGGAGACCAACTGGCTCGCCACCGCCCCCGGCCGCGGCTTCTTCGCGATCCTGCGCCTCTACCTTCCCGGCGAGGCCGCGATCGACGGCTCCTGGAAGCCGGGAGACATCGTCAAGTCGCAGTAGGCGCCGCAGGGAGGGACGCCGGCGCCACGCCGCCGGCGTCCCCGACCCAGCGACAGCGGCTACGAGAAGCCCATCCGACTTTGACTGCGTCGAATATCGAAATGACCCAGGTGTTTGAGCCCTGAAACGGCTATTGATCGCGTCTCAACCGACGTGCTGGGGCTGCACTTGCGTGATGAAAGTTGACTTCATTGTATCGATTTGATGTCTCTATCGTTAACCAGATGTTGATTTTGCGCAGTGTTTATTCTGCAAGCACCGTACCATGTATCACCCGTGCTTGATATCAATGTCCCAAGGTAGTCATTGTAGGCTTGGTTGCTTGTGCCTTCGGATTTCATTGGGCAATCATACCCTGATGCGCCATCCTGACTAGACGACGAGGCGCCAGCCCGAGCGGGCGACGAGGAGCCAGCCCGAGCGGCCGCCGCGCCGCTGACCAGGCCATCGATGACGCTCCCAACCACATCAAACATCTGTTGGTTTTGCTGTCGAACTTGTTGGCGCGTGATGCGGCCGTCGAGCAAATGCGGAAGCATGATCTCGCGTATCGCAGCGGAGCGTGCTGCCCCGGCTTGATCCTGATACCAGGTCACCAAGCTTGTAGTAAAAATGCTGCCTGAATATCCTGAACCGTTCGCGACAAGAGAAACCTTTCCGTCATCAGGAGCGCATGTCTTCGTCAAGCCGCTCACGACCGCACACTGATCTATTTGAAAGTATGGGCCATAGATCTCGCTGCCATAATAATTCAGTCGGTGTATGGGCTCACTGTTGGGAATGCGCTGACCATTGGCGTCGGTATAATAGACGCACAGCCCCGTCGCTCCAGACGCTTCCGTACAAGGATACACATAGTAATTTCTTTTATCGGTCCGATCGAAATTCGAATTGAGGTGGCTGATCCTGTCAGCGACGACGGTCAGCGGGCCTTGTCCGATAAACGCCTGATCTGGACGCCGCTCAGACTGCCGCATGTAAGCATCGATCTGAGCCCTTATTCGGTTCGCGCTGTCGTCCGAAACCTTGGTGCTTTCACAACCCGAAAGCACAAATCCAGCAATAACAGCCGCATAGACTAAAACTGTGGGACTATTCTTGAAGCACATCTTCTTTCTCCAATCACCCGCACTTCATCTCGATGATGCCTCTCAGTTGAACCGGCACTACATGTCGCAACCGCGCGACCCACACTTCAACAGATATTCATTGCGCAGCCTGCACTTTGACGGAAGGGTTGCGTAGATCTGCCGGATGAGCAAGCTTTTTGGCCCCGACCGGGGCCTGCAGCAGTGGAAGTGCTCGAACTCTTGCGGATGAAACCGCCAACCCAGGCCGTGCTGGCTCGCGGCGAGGTTTTGCAGCGCGAGGACGGTACACTGCAACCGCTTTCGTTCGGGTTGGGTCCGGGATGGCTGTCACGCGCATGACGGCGGCGCTCGCAGTCGTCGCATCGAGGCGAGGACGTGCCGAAGATGGCGCCTAGCCCTATTGGCAATAGTGTTCAGCAACCGAGCTGCGAGGCGTAGGCGAAACCATAGTATTCTCAATGGACGTCCTCGGCGCGCCTGCCGCAAATTGAGCGGTTTCCAGGTGATCTCTCAAGCCTCGCCCGAGAGCGAGGGAAGGGGGGGCTTCGAGGAAATCCGGACACGGGTGTCACTCGCAGCAAACGAGCACTTCCCGCCCTGAGCTGCCGGCGATGGCCCCGGAAAGGCGCGGCTGATTTCCGGGCGTCGAAAGAGTCTTCGCACCCTCCAACGCCGGGAACGTCGACGGCAGGCGATATCGAGCCTCCGGTCGCGGCGCCCCCGCTTCGTGCCGCTTGGCTGGTGAAGCGGGATCGCTCCTCAGGAAGGGCTCGCGGCGCCGCGCCCGGGCAAGGCGCTGCGGCGCCTCACGAAACTGCCGTGCGCGCGGCGGCGAGGCATCGGGTCAGCGCGCGCGCCATTTCCGCAGGCGCGTCGGAGGGAACCAGTTCGTGGACGCCCGCCTTCGCCAGGGATGCGGGATCGAGACCTTCCACGTCCTGAGCCGCAAGCATGATCGGCGCAGCGGGCATGACGTCGCGCAGGAGCGCAGTCGCATGTCCCGGGGCCTCCCCTCGCGGGAGGCGAAGCAGCGCCGCCTCGAAGGCCCGTCCGCCCCGGAGCGCCGCGACGGCGGCCTCGAGGGTGGCATAGCCCGCCGGCTCGTAGCCGAGGACGGCGATCACCTCCTCCTGCCGCATCCGCCAGGGCTCGTCGTCCGAGATGATCGCGATGACCTCTCCGCCGCCGCGGGTCCCGGGCAGGACCTCGCGGGACGCCGCGGACGCGATTGGAAGCCAGACCTCGAAGCGGGAGCCGCGGCCGGAGGCGCTGCGGGCGAGGACGGCGCCGCCATGAGCCTCGACGATGGCGCGGACCGTGAGCAGTCCCAGGCCGACGCCGCCGGCGCGGGTCGTGAAGAACGGCTCGAAGATGCGGGCGCGGGTGTCCTCGTCCATGCCGCGCCCGTCGTCCTCCACCGCCATGACGGCATAGGCGCCCGAGGGGGACCGGCGCGCGGACGCAGGGGGCGTCCGGGCGCGGCGGGTTTCCAGCGCCAGGGTCACGGCGCCTTCGCCCTCCAGCGCCTGCGCGGCGTTGGCCACGAGGTTCAGGATCACCTGCTGGAGCTGCGTGGCGTCGCCCGGGATCACGACGCGGCCGGCGAGGCGTATCTTCAGCGCGGCGGCCGCCGGCAGCGACACTTCCAGCATCGGCCGCGTCTCCTCGATCAGGAGCGCGAGGTCGACCACGCCCGTGGCCGCGGCCGCCCGGCCGTAGGCGAGGCCCTGGTCCACCAGGTCGCGGGCCCGGGCGGCGGCGCGCCGGATCTCGGCGATGCTTCGGGCGGCGCGCCCGTCGGGAGGGACATGCTCGGCGGCGATCTCGGAATGGCCGAGGATGGCGCCGACGATGTTGTTGACGTTGTGTGCGATGCCGCTGGCGAGGGCGCCGGTGGTCTCGGCCCGCCGCGCCCGCTGAAGGCTCGCCTCCAGCCGCTCGCGTTCCGCCTCCAGCGCCGCGCGATGAACCGCGCCGCCGAGGGCGTCGAGCGCGAGCCGCAGCAGCGCTTCCTGGTTTCCGCCGCGAAGACGGCGACGGGCTTCGAAGCCCAGGGCGGCGCGACCGAAGGCGGCGTTCTCGCTCGCGACGACCAGACGCCGGGCGTGCGCCGGGGCGGCGGCTGGCGCGCCCCACTCCACAAGGTGGCGGCGGTCGTCCGAGGCGAGCCAGGCCCTGTCGGCGCGCAGGCAGCCGGCGAGGGTCGCAAGGCCCGCCCGCAGTTCCGCGTCCAGGGCCCCGCCGCGTCCCGCCGTGATCAGACGGGTGGAGATGCGGGCGATCTCCCGCTCCAGCCGGGCGCGCAGGAGCAGCGTGCGGGCCCGCGCGCGGAGCTGGAGGCCGAGCGCGAACAGCGCCGCCGCCAGCGTCAGCGACAGGGCGTAGAGCACCTGCCGGACCCACGCCGCGCGGTCCGAGAAGGCGGCCTGCCGCGCGTCGATCTCCCGCGCGAGGTCGGCGATCTCGGGGCTCGCCATCACGAAGGACAGGCCGCGCAGCAGCCCGTCGCTCACCGGCAGGAGGCGGCGGAGCATCCGGGCATGCGCCAGCAGAGCGGCTCGGTCGCCAGCCTCCGCCCGGGCGGAGGCGTCGTCCAGCCGCCTGTCGAGCGCGGCGGTCGCCGAGGGATCGAGGCTGAGCCGAAGCACGGCGGCGGCAAGTCCGTCGAGATCGGCTTCGGCCGGCGCGCCCCTTGCGGAGAGCGCTCCGAAATAGGCGAGGGAGTTCTGCAGGAGAGCGTTCGTGGTCTTGACGCGTTCGGTCAGCGCCTCGGTCCGCTGCAGCCGGCTTCCGAGGCGGGCGCAAAGGGGCGCCAGCGTCGCGTCGGCCATGGCCCAGGCGCGCAGGCCGTCCAGCGCCGCCCGCATCTGGTCGAGCTGCTCGACGAGCGGGTCGTAGCTGCGCAGGGCGCCGGAGCGGGCGCGCAGGATGTCGCGGTGCAGGAGGTTTTCGGCACGCTCGAAGGCGTCCAGCGCTGCGGCCGCCGCGCGGGTCCGGCCCGCGTCGGCGCCGGCGATGCCCAGAACGCACCAGGTCGCCAGCACCATCGCCAGCGTGGCGGCGGCGGCGAAGGCGGCGAGCCTCATCGCGGCGCCTCCAGCGGGCGGCCGCGCCACTCGCCGGTGAGGGCGCCGAGCCAGGCGGCGATCGCGGCGACCTCCGCCTCGGGGAGGCGGACGCCGAGCTGCGAGCGCGCCATGCGGGCCACAGCCTCGCGCAGCGTGGCGGCGCCGCCGTCGTGGAAATAGGGCGCGGTGACGGCGACGTTGCGCAGGCTCGGGACGCGGACCACCGCCGGCTCGGGCGAGGCCAGCGGTTCGAACACGCCGTGGCGCTGGAACAGGTTGCCGCCCACGCCCACGCCCTGATGGCAGGAGATGCAGCCGACGGACTTGAAGAGGTCGTAGCCTTGGCGCTCCAGCGGCGACAGGGCCGCCGCCTCGCCCCTCAGCCAGCGGTCGAAGCGGGAGTCGGGGGTGAGAAGGGACGCCTCGAAGACCGCGAGCGCGTCGACCAGCGCCTCGGCATCCGGTTCCCGGCCGTAGGCGGCGCGGAACCGGTCGGAGAGCGCCTTGTCGGCGGCGAGGCGGGCGGCGACGTCCTCGGGAGACGCGGCCAGGATCGCGGGGTTGAGCAGGGAGGCGGCGGCATGGTCCTTCAGAGTCCGCGCCCGGCCCTCCCAGTTGAGGCGGAAGGAGAGGGCCGCGTTGAACACGGTCGGCGTGTTCACCGGAAGCGGTCGTCCGTCCGCTCCGCGGTCGAGGGCGGCAGCCGTGGCCCCGTTGGCGGTCAGGTCGTGGCAGGAGGCGCAGCTTCGGGACCCGTCGCCGGAGAGGCGCCGGTCATGAAACAGCGCCTCCCCCAGCGCCACCCGCAGCGGGTCGGAGGGAGGCGGAGCCGGGATCGGGGCGATGGGCTCGTGCGCGGGGCCGGCGGGCGAGGGGGGAGCGAGACCCGGACCGGCGCCCTCGGCGGGAAGCGCGGCCAGCGCGAGCGCGAGGAGCGCGCCGGCGCGCGCCCCCCGCGCGGCAAGCCCGAGCCGCGCCCGCCGCGCCCGCCCACGGCCCATCAGCGGCCGGTCCCACGGACCAGCGCCTCGATGGCGCTCCGATCCTCGATGCCGATGTCGCGCAGCGACCGGTCGTCGAGCCGGTGCAGCTGATTGATGCCCCGCAACAGCTGGCGCTCGCGACGCAGGGCCCGGAGCAGCGCCCTCAAGCGCGCCCAGAAGCGTCCTGGTGCGGCCAGGATGCCGCCCAGGCTCGGCGTCGGGAAAGCGAACGGCGCCGGCCGGCGCCGGACGTCGCGAAGGGCGCGTGCGCGGGCACGGGCGTCGTGTTGGGGGAGGGGAATGTCGGCGAGGTGCATGGAAGCCTCCTTGGCGTTCGTTCGATGCGTCGAGACTGGCGCTCTCGCGCTACGGCGGCGTCGCGGGCGGGCGCGGAACGGTTGCGGCTGCAATGCAGGCGCTCACCACGCCTCCACCTCGGCGGCGAAGACGTAGCCGAGGCCGCGCTCGGTCCGGATCAGGGTCGGGTTGCCAGGGTCCGCCTCCAGCTTGCGCCGGAGCCGCAGGACCTGGACGTCGATGCTGCGGTCGAAGACGTCCTCGTGCACGCGGGTGGCCTGCAGGAGCTGCTCGCGCGACAGGATCCGGCCGGGGGCGGAGAGGAAGGCGCGCAGCAGCGCGTACTCGCCCTTCGTCAGCGGGGTCTCCCGTCCCTCGGGACTGGTCAGCCGGCGGGCCCGTCGCTCCAGCCGCCAGCCGGCGAAGCGATAGCCGCCGCGCTCGGGATCGCGGGCGCGGGCGGTGCGGCCGATCTCCTGCCGGCGAAGGATGGCGCGGATGCGGGCCAGCAGCTCGCGCAGGCCGAAGGGCTTCGCGAGGTAGTCGTCGGCGCCGAGCTCGAGCCCCACCACGCGGTCGATCTCCTCGCGGCGGTGACCGGTGATGATGATGACCGGCACGTCGGAGGCGGAGCGGATCTCGCGCAGGAGGTCGAGGCCGTCCTCCCGCCCGAGCTGCAGATCGAGCAGGACGAGGCCGGGCTCGCTCGCCGTCAGCGCGCGGCGCGCCGCGGCCGTGGTGGCGGCGCCGGCGGCGGGGAGGGCCCGGTCCTCGAGGTACTCGAGGATCATCTCGCGCATGGCCGGGTCATCCTCCACCACCAGCACATGCCCGGGCTTGGGGGCGCCGGCCGCGTCGGACGCGGGGCGCGCCTCGCGAGGATCTCGGTTCAGCATGGGAGGCTCCTTGGCGGGAGTCCGTGGAGGGTCGGGGGACGGCGTCGGCGGTCCGGCGCCTCCGGCGGATGCGGTCCGGCGGAGGCAGGAGACGCGCCTTGGGTTGCAGCCCGGCTTCGGGCGAGCGCGGATCAGGTTTCAAACGCAACGCCGCGGGCGGGATCGCGGCCCTCTCCCGTGGAAAGCGGCCGGACCGTCCGGCGACCCGCCTGCGCGAGGGGCGGCGGCGACCCCGGCGCCCATGCCCCGGGGCCGCGGTGGCGCTAGTTTGCCGGCGCAAGGGCCTCGGCGGCCGTCTCGATCAGGGCCGCGACCGCCTCCGGCTGCGAGGCGAAGACCGCGTGGCTGGCGGCGATCTCCACCGCGGCGCTGCCCGCTCGCTCGGCCATCCGGCGCATCAGTTCGGGGTTGATCGCGCGATCCTCGGTCGGAATCAGCGCCCAGCTCGGCTTGTCCTTCCAGGCCGGCGCGGCGACCGGGGTCTCGAAGGCGGCCGCGGCCGGGAACACCTGCGAGCGGGCCATGAACTCGGCCTCCGCCTTCGGCAGGTCGGCGGCGAAGTCCGCCGCGAAGACCTCCGGATCGAGGTAGAGGAATCCGTCGGGCGTGGCCTTGATGCCGGTGCTGGCCGGCGGCGTTCCGGTCGCGAGGTCGAGCAGCGTCTCTCCCTCGTCCGGCTGGAAGGCGGCGATGTAGACGATCCTGGCGACGTTTTCGGCGGCGCCCGCCTCGGTCACGATCATGCCCCCGTAGCTGTGGCCCACCAGCACCGAGGGGCCGTCCTGGAGGTCGAGGATGCGCCGCGTCGCCTTCACGTCGTCCGCGAGCGACGTCATCGGCGGCTGCACGACGGTGACCGCGTAGCCTTTCGCGGCGAGCAGGTCGTGCACCTTGCGCCAGCCGGAGCCGTCCGCCAGCGCGCCGTGGACGATGACGACGTTGTCGATCTGGTCCGCAAGGGCCGGGCCGACCGCGCCGAGCGCGGCCGTCAGCGCCCCGCCGACGGCGAGAGCTTTGATCCGTTTCAGGGTCATGGTCTTGGTCTCCGTGGGCGCCGCTCGGGGGCGGCGCGATCAGGACGCTCAGGCGCGTCCCGGGCCCAGGCCGGCCTCTCCGGACGTCGCCGTGATCCGCCGTGCTCGCGAGGGAGACCCTACCGCCGAAGCTCGGAAAGGTGCTCTCGAAGATGACGCCCGGATTGCGCCAGCGCCGCTTCAGGTCTTATCCAGAGCGATGCCTGGCCCCGTCGAGCGGGCGGTTTTCGGAAGATCCTTTCATGAGCGAGCTGGACCGAATCGACCTGCGCATCCTGCGCCACCTGCACGCCGAGGGCCGGCTCACCAACGCCGAACTGGCGGCGCGGGTGAGCGTCAGCCCCGCGACCTGCCACCGCCGCACGCAGCGGCTGTTCGAGGCGGGCTTCATCACCGAGGTGCGGGCCGTGGTCTCGCCTGCGGCGGTCGGGCTCGGCACGCTGGTCATGGTCGGGGTCGTGCTGGACCGTTCCACCCCGGAGGATTTCGCGGCGTTCGAGACGGCGGTCCTGGCGCTGAAGGAGGTGCTCGACTGCAACCTGGTGGCCGGCGATTTCGACTACCTGCTGAAAATCCGCGTCCGCGACATGGCCGACTTCAACAAGCTGCACGGGCAGAAGCTGATCGGCCTTCCCGGCGTGCGTCAGACCCGGACCTTCTTCGTGATGAAGGAGGTGAAGGAGAACGGCCGCCTTCCCTTCTGACGAATCGCCGGCGAGCAGCGCCGTCGGGCCGTCGCCTCATGTCCTTCCGCCAGCCGTCTCTCCCTTGACCCGGCCTGCGGTCACCTCCCGCGCCAACGCCAGAAAGGCGCGAAGCCCGGCCGACTGGTTCCGCCGGCCGGGATGATACAGGCAGAGCCCCGGGAGCGGCGGCGTCCAGTCCTCGAGCAGACGGACCAGGCGCCCGGTCGCGATCTCCTCGACCACCTCGAACTCGTGCAGATAGCCGATCCCGACGCCGGCGAGGGCGGCGCCTCTGGCCAGACCGGCCTCGTCCACGGTGATCGGGCCCCGGACCTCCACCTGCACGCTCTCGCCCGCCTTCTCGAAGGTCCAGCGATAGAGCGCGCCGTTGGGCAGGCGCACCCGGATGCAGGCGTGGCTCCGCAGGTCTTCGGGGATCCGCGGCGGCGTCCGGCCTTCCAGATAGGCGGGCGAGGCGACGACCGCGTGGCGCAGCGGCCGGCCGAGGGGCGTGGCGATCATCTCCGCCGGCACGAGGTCCGCGGCCCGGACGCCGAGGTCGAAGCCCTCCGCCACGATATCCACCAGCCGGCCCTCGGTGACGAGATCCACGTGCATCTCCGGGAAGCGGCGCAGGAACTCGAGCACGAGGGGGCCGAGGATCTCCCGCGCCGCGCCGGGCGCGCCGTTGATCCTGAGCACGCCCGAAGGCGAGCCGCCCTGCGAGCGGACCGCGTCCATGGCCCCCCGCAGCTCCTCCAGCGCCGGGGCGGCGCGGGCGACGAAGGTCCGCCCCGCCTCGGTCAGGGCCACGCTTCGGGTGGTGCGGTTGAAGAGGCGGACGCCGAGACGCCCCTCCAGCCGCGCGACGGCGTGGCTGAGCGCGGTGGTGGACATGTCGAGATCGACGGCGGCGGCGCGGAAGCTGCCGCGGCGGGCCACGGCGATCACGGCGTCCAGCTCGGCGAAGCCCTTCATCGTCCCGATTCCTTCATCATTTCATGCAGCGCCGTCCAGCTTATCAGGATGCCGCGGCGAGGCCACCTTGGTCCCTGCAGCCGGCGCGATCCCGTCGCCGGCCTCGATGCAGAGGAGACGCAGAGATGTCGCTCGAACTCCCCCCTCCGGTCGCCGCGTATTTCGCCGCCGATGCGGCCCATGATCCCGACGCCGTCGCCCGCAGCTTCGCCGCCGACGGCGCCGTCCGCGACGAGGGCGAGACGCATGCGGGCGCGGACGCGATCCGCGCCTGGTGGCGCGACGCCCGGGCCCAGTACCGGTTCGAGAACGAACCGCTCGACGCAACGACGGAGGATGGCCGGACGATCGTCCGCGCCCGCGTGACCGGCGACTTTCCCGGCAGCCCCGCCACGCTCCGCTTCGTCTTCGATCTCGCCGAGACCGGCATCCGCCGGCTGGAGATCGGGGCATGAGCGGGTTCCTCGATCTCGAAGGCCGGCGGGCGCTGATCACCTCCGGCACCCGCGGCGCCGGCGCCGCGACCGTGGCCCTGTTTCGCGAGCTCGGCGCCCGGGTGCTGACCACGGCGCGCGCCCGGCCGCCCCACCTGCCCGAGGAGCTGTTCGTCGAGGCCGACCTGACGACGCGCGAAGGCTGCGACGCGGTCGCGGAGGCGACGCGCGCGCGGCTGGGCGGCGTGGACATCCTGGTGCATGTCCTCGGCGGCAGCGCCTCGCCCGCCGGCGGGTTCGCGGCGCTGGGCGAGGCCGAGTGGACGCGGGAGCTGGCGCTGAATCTCCTGCCCGCGGTGCGCCTCGACCGGGCGCTGCTGCCGGGGATGCTGGAGCAGGGCGCGGGCGTGGTGATCCATGTCACCTCGATCCAGAGCCGGCTGCCCCTGCCGGAGGCGACCACGGCCTATGCCGCGGCCAAGGCCGCCCTCTCCACCTACTCCAAGAGCCTGTCCAAGGAGGCGGCGCCGCGCGGCGTGCGGGTGCTGAGGGTCTCGCCGGGCTGGATCGACACCGAGAGCTCGGTCGACCTCGTCGACCGGGTGGCCGCGGAGGCGGGCACGGACCGCGAGGGCGCGCGGCGGATCGTCATGAAGTCGCTGGGCGGCATCCCGCTGGGGCGCCCCTCCACGCCAGAGGAGGTGGCGAACCTGATCGCGTTCCTCGCCTCCTCCCGCGCCGGCTCGATCACCGGGGCGGAGGTGGTGATCGACGGCGGCACGATCCCCACCGCCTGAGCGGCCCCGTTTCAGCTGAAACGCGACCGGCGCGAACCGACGCGGCGGCGACACGCCGGCCGCCGATACCCCGACGGGCCGGAAGCGGGGAGGACGGACCGTCCCTGAAGGCGGCGCGCCTCCTCCGCCCGCCGGCGCCGCATCGACTGCAATCATGGAGACACCGATGAAACCCACGCAAATCGCCCTCGCCGCGACCGCGATGACCTTCGGGCTCGCCGCCGCCGCCGCCCTCGCCGGGCCCGCCGGCCCGATTCCCGACGCCCAGAGCGTTCGAGGGGTGGTTCTGGTGCACGGGGCCTTCGCCGACGGCTCCGGCTGGCGCGGCGTCTACGACGCGCTGACGCAGCGCGGGTACCGGGTCTCGGTCGTCCAGAACCCGCTGACCTCCTTCGCCGACGACGTGGCCGCCACCCGCAGGGTGCTGGCCCGCCACGACGGGCCCGTGATCCTCGTCGGACATTCCTATGGCGGCGCCGTGATCACCGAGGCGGGGATCGACCCGCGGGTCGCCGGGCTGGTCTACGTCTCGGCCCTCGCGCCCGACGTCGGCGAGACGGGCGCCGACCAGTTCCGCGATTTTCCGCCGCCGCCCGAATTCGTCATCGAGACGCAGGACGACGGTTTCGGCTTCGTGAAGCTGGAGAGCTTCAAGATCGGCTTCGCCGGAGACCTCAGCGACGCCGACGCGGCCTTCCTGCGCGACTCCCAGGTCCCGCTGAACATGGCCGTGTTCGACGTCGAGATCGGCCACGCCGCCTGGCGGACCAAGCCGAGCTGGGCCGTGATCGCCACGCAGGACAAGGCGATCGACCCGAGGCTGCTGCACGCCTCCGCCGAGCGCATGGGCGCCACGGTCCTCGAGGTCGAGGCGAGCCATGTGCCCTTCCTGACCCAGCCGGAGGCCGTCGCCGACGCCATCGACGGCGCCGCGCGGGCGGTCTCGCGCTAAAGCGGTCCCGGGGCTCCTCTCGCCCCGGCTCGCGCCCCCGGGCGGTCGGCCGCCACGGCGTCCGGCGCCGCAGGCGGGCGGCCGCCCCTCCCCCCCTGAACCTTCCCGAACCGCCGGAGCAGCGCCTCCGCGGGCTCCGCACGCGCGGAGACCGGAGACGCGCGCGCCGGCGACGCCATTGCAAGGATGACCCCCAGATGCATCGCTCCGAACACCTGTCCGACCACGACCGGAGGGTCCTCGAAACCCAGTCGAAGCTCCGCCGGGAGCTGCGGACCGAGTACGACTTCATCGTCTGCGGCGCGGGAACCAGCGGCTCCGTCGTCGCCGCGCGGCTCGCCGAGGATCAGGACGCGCGGGTCCTGCTGCTCGAGGCTGGCGGAGACGACATGACGGCCGCGGTGATGGAGCCTGCGCGCTGGGCGGAGAACCTCGGCTCCGAACGCGACTGGGCCTTCGAGAGCGCGCCGTGCCCGACCCTCAACGGCCGCCGCCTGCCGCTCAACATGGGCAAAGGCCTGGGCGGGGGCTCGAGCATCAACGTGATGGTCTGGGCGCGGGGCCACCGCGCGGACTGGGACCACTTCGCCGCGGAGGCCGGCGACCCGGCCTGGGGCTACGCCTCCGTCCTCGGCTGCTATCGCCGCATCGAGGCGTGGCACGGCGCGCCCGACCCGCTGCGCCGGGGCCGGCGGGGGCCGATGCATGTCGCCCAACCGGCCTCCCCGCAGCCGCTCGCCGAGCTGACGGTGGAGGCGGCGAGCCTCGCCGGCGTCCCCCGCTTCGACAGCGCCAACGGCGAGATGATGGAGGCGCCCTCCGGCGCCGCGATCGCGGAGCTGGCCATTCGCGACGGTCGGCGGCGGAGCGTGTTCCGATCCTACGCCTGGCGCCTCATGCATCAGAGCAACCTCACCGTGCTGACCGGCGCGCAGGTGACTCGGGTGCTGTTCGCCGGCGCCAGGGCGACCGGCGTCGAGGTCCTGCTCGACGGCGCGCTCGTCCGCTTCACGGCCTCGCGGGAGGTGGTCCTCTCGCTCGGCGCGCTGCACACGCCGAAGGTCCTCATGCAGTCCGGGGTCGGCCCGGAGGCCGAGCTGCGTCGCCACGGGATCCCGGTGGTGCGGCGCCTCGCAGGCGTCGGGGCGAACCACCAGGATCACATCGCCTTCGGCTGCACCTGGGAATACGCGACGCCGCAGGCGGTCGGCGGAGGCGGCTGCGAGGCGGTCGTCTACGGTCGCAGCGAGACCGGCCTCGAGACGCCGGACCTGCTGCAATGCCAGCTCGAGTTCGCCGTGCCCTCCCCGACGGGGACCGAGACGCCGGCCCATGGCTGGACGATGTTCGCCGGCCTCGCGCAGCCGAAGAGCCGCGGGCGGGTCACCCTCTCGGGTCCCGACCCGGACGACCCGGTCCGGGTCGAGCCGAACACGCTGAGCGCGCCGGAGGACATGGCCGCCGCCCTGCGCACCGTGGAGCTTGCGCGGGAGATCGGGAACAGCCGCCTCCTCGGCGACCTGACCCGGCGGGAGGTCGCGCCCCCTCCCCGTGACCGCGCCGGCATGGAGGCATTCCTTCGCAACGCCGCGGTGACCTTCTGGCATCAATGCGGAACCGCGAAGATGGGCCGGGACGAAGGGTCGGTCGTGGACGGGAGCCTGCGGGTTCGCGGCGTCGAGAACCTGCGCGTCGCCGACGCCTCGATCCTGCCGAGGATCCCCGTCGGCAACACCATGGCCCCCTGCGTGGTGATCGGAGAGCGGGCGGCGGATCTGATCTGCGCGGCGCATGGCGCGAAGCTGGCGGGGTTCGCCTGATCGCCCCGCTCCGCCGGGCAAACGAAAGAACAGGCGGCGCGTCGCGACGCGCCGCCTGCCTCGGCAGGTTCGGATCAGGCCTTCGCAAAGGCCAGCAGGTCGGCGTTCACCAGCTCGGGATGGGTTGCGAAGGGGGCGTGCGACAGCCCCGGATAGGTCTTCAGCGTCCCGTTCCGCAGCAGCTTGACCGCCTTGCGGGCCGAGTTGCCGAGCGGCACGATCTGGTCGTCCTCGCCGTGCAGCAGCAGGACCGGAACCTCGATGGCCTTCAGGTCCTCGGTGAAGTCGGTCTCCGAGAAGGCCTTGATCCCGTCGTAGTGGGCCTTGGCCCCGCCGGCCATGCCCTGGCGCCACCAGTTGTCCACGAGACCCTGGCTGACCTGCGCGCCCTCCCGGTTGAAGCCGTAGAACGGCCCCGAGGCGACGTCGCGGTAGAACTGCGCGCGATTGGCCGCGAGCGCCGCGCGGAAGCCGTCGAAGACCTCGATCGGCAGTCCGTCGGGATTGGCCTCGGTCTTCGCCATGATCGGCGGCACCGCGCCGATCAGCACCGCCTTCGCGACCCGGCCGGGTTCGGCCCGGGCCACGTAGCGGGCGACCTCGCCCCCGCCGGTGGAGTGGCCGACGTGGATCGCGTTGCGCAGGTCCAGCTTGCGGGCCAGCGCCGCGACGTCGGCCGCGTAGTGGTCCATGTCGTGCCCGTCCGAGACCTGCGCGGACCGCCCGTGGCCGCGCCGGTCATGGGCGATCACGCGGTAGCCCTGGCCGACGAAGAACAGCATCTGCGCGTCCCAGTCGTCGCCGCTCAGCGGCCAGCCATGGTGGAACACGACCGGCTGCGCGTCGCGCGGGCCCCAGTCCTTGTAGAAGATCTCGACGCCGTCGTCGGTGGCGATGGTGGTCATGGGTTCGGCTCCTGTCTGGGCGGCCGCGTCCTGCGGCCGGAGGGGAAGGGCGAGGGCGGCGGTCGCCGCGCCCGCGCCGACGAGCAGGGCGCGCCGGGCAAGGTCGAAGGAGGTCGTCGGCAGGGTCCGGGTCATCGGTCTTCCTCGTCGTTGCGGGCTGCGCCGCGGTTTCGATGGACAGGAAGCTAAGGGCGCCCGAGGCTGCGCGGGATTGGCGAAACTGACATCATCCGGGGCGGAACTGACAAATGAAGGCGGACGAACCCGTGGCCCAGATCGGCCTGCTGATCTACCCGGAGTGCCAGCTGGCGGCGGTGCACGGGTTGACGGACCTGTTCCGGATCGCGGGAGAGTGGGCCTCGCAAGGCGCCGGCGGAGGAGCTGCGCCCTATGTGCGGGTCAGCCACTGGACGGCGTCCGAGGACGAGGGCCGCGTCGCTTGCACCTGGGACAGCCATCCCGGCGCGAGGCATGCCCTGACCCATGTCCTCGCCCCGCCCTCGCTGATCGCGCCCGACCGGATGCGGCCGATGCCGGTCTCCGCCGCCTGGATGAAGGCGCGGCATGCCGAGGGCGGCGTGCTGGGCTCCGTCTGCGCCGGCGCCTTCGTGCTCGCCGAGACGGGGCTGGCGGACGGGCGGCGGGCGACGACCCACTGGGCCTTCGCTCGCACGCTCGCGGAGCGCTTTCCCGCGGTGCAGGTCGCGGAGTCCCGGATGGTGCTCGAGGACGGAGACCTGATGACCGCCGGCGGCATCCTCGCCTGGACGGACCTCGGCCTGACGCTGGTGGAGCGGCTGATGGGCCCCTCGGTCATGCTGGCGACGGCGCGCTTCCTGCTGGTCGATCCGCCCCGCCGCAGCCAGCTTCCCTTCGCGACCTTCCAGCCCCGGTTCGACCATGGCGACGGGGCGATCCTGAAGGCGCAGCATCACCTGCACGCCCGCTCGGCCGAGGGGCCCGGCATCGCCGAGCTCGCCGCCATCGCCGGACTGGGCGAGCGGACCTTCCTGCGTCGCTTCGCGAAGGCGACCGGGCTGCGGCCCGTCGAGTACCTGCAGCAGGCGCGCGTCGCCCGCGCCCGAGAGGCGCTGGAGCTGACCCGGGATCCGGTCGACCACATCGCCTGGACGGTCGGCTACGCCGACCCCGCCGCCTTCCGTAAGGTCTTTCATCGCCTGGCTGGCACGACGCCCGCAGCCTACCGCAAGCGGTTCGGGGTTGGATGAAGGCGTCGCCCTCCTGGACGTGCCGATGACCGGGAGCGTGTCGCCTCGTCTGTCGTCGCGGAACCGGCGCAGGGCGCCGCGCGCAGCCATATGGCCGAAGACCTGCGTGGCGCTGAGGCGCGCCTCCTCCCGAAGGCCCTAGAGGATCGTGGCGCGCAGCTGATCGGGGTCCGAGCCGAGCTCGCGCAATGCGGACCGCAGTTCGTCGCTGCGCAGCGGGTCGGCAACGTCGTCGTCAAGCCGCAGCGCCTCGACCTGCGCGTCGAGGGTGGCGTCCACGATGCGGGCGAGCGCGAGGCGTTTCTCCGCCGCCCGCGAGTTCGGGGGTCTTCAGCGCCTGCGCGCGCCGCGGCGAGTCGAGATGCAGGTCGGCGGCATGGAGGACCTTCCTCGCCGCGCCTCAGCCCCCCGTCTCATCGCGCCAGGCGCGAACCTGGTCGAGGTAGGCTCGGGCATCGCTGCTGAGCCTTGCGATGCCGAGCTGCCGCGCGAGATCCAGCGTCGGGTCCTCCGAACACGCCAGTTCCTCGGAATGGGCGTCGATCACGGAGGCGATCTCGGTGCGCGAAACCTCGCGGATCGCGCGGTGGTCAAGGCCCCGGAAGGGGGTGCGGTCCGCTCGGCCGTCCTTCGGCCAGACGAAGGGGGTTCCGAACTGGTCCTCGACCAGCACCTCGCCGAGCATCGTTTCCACTCTTGTCGCGATGCGGCGGCCGGTCTGCTGCCAACCATGGGCCCGCGCGACCTTTCTGGCGAGGCGCGACAGGGGCAAAGGCGCGTCGCTCGCGACGATGTCGGCGATGACGGCGCGCAACGTGGGCGAATAGCTCCCTTCGAAGAAATGGTCCGGATTCAGCTCGACAGCAGCGCTCGGCGATCTGGCCGGGCGAACGGGCTCGGGGCCCAGCGATTGCGGCCGGTCAGGGAACCCGTGGGCGAAAAGGTTGGAAGACGGGCTCGGTTCGGCGGCCGGCGGCAGGGGACGCGGCTCGTCCAGCGCAAGCGCGTCATCGGTCTTTGTCGCCGGATCGCGCCCCGCGCGCGACTCCTCGTCGAAAGGCGCGGGGAGACGGCGTTGCGGTTCCGCAGGCCCGTCCGCCTCCTCTGCCGCGGCCTCCGCCTCGCGCGCCCGCCGCTCCCGGTCGTCCGCGAGCAGCGTGGTCAGCGCCGCGTGGACGCGGTCGGCGACGGCGGCGGCGTTGCGGAACCAGTCGGTCGACCAGACCCGCAGGATCGTCCAGCCGAGCCCCTCCAGCACCGCCTGCCGAACCTTGTCCCGGTCCCGCGCGGTGGCGGAGGCATGATACTGCGCGCCGTCGCACTCCACGCCTGCCAGGTAGGCGCCGGCCGCGTCCGGGTGGACGACGCCGAGGTCGATGCGGAAGCCGGAGACGCCGATCTGCGTCCTGATCTCCCATCCGCGCCCGCCAAGGGCGTCGGCGACCGCCTGTTCGAAGACATTCTCGGCCGGGCCCTGCGACCCCGGCTCCCGCGCCGGCAGGGCGACGACGCCGCGCTCGGCGTAGTCGAGGAAGGCCTTCAGGTGATTGACGCCCAGGGCCCGCGTCCGCCCGAGGTCGATCTGCTCGGCGCGGATCGAGGCGAAGACGTGAAGCTCCCGCCGCGCGCGGGTGACGGCGACGTTGAGGCGTTTCTCGCCGCCCTCCGAGTTCAGCGCGCCGAAGTTCATGGTCAGCTTGCCGGCGAGGTCGGGGCCGAAGGTGATCGAGAACAGCATCACGTCCCGCTCGTCGCCCTGGATGTTCTCCAGGTTCTTGACGATGACCGGCTCCTCCCGCTCGTCGTCGAAGAACCATTCCAGCCGCCCGTCGGCGCGACGGGCCTCATCCAGCAGGTCGAGGATCAGCGCCTGCTGTTCGCCATTGAAGGTGATGACGCCCAGCGTCGGGCGCGACGCCTCCGGCAGCTCGAGCCAGTCGGTCAGCCGGGCGCGGATCATCGCGACGATCGCTTTCGCCTCGGCCGCGTTGGTGCGGCCTTTCCCGCGGGCGTAGGCGCCGTCGACCGGATGGAAGCGAAGCGCCTCCGAGCCGGTGGTCGGCGCGGGGAAGGTCACGAGACCGCCGCCGTAATAATAGTGGTTCGAGAAGGCGATCAGCGCCTCGTCCCGGCTGCGATAATGCCAGTCGAGCCGTCGGGTCGGGATGCCGGCGCCGCAGACCTCGTCGAGGATCGAGGGCATGTCGCGCTCGATCTCCGGCAGGTCCCCGTCGCCATCGTCGGCGCGGCCGAAGAAGTTGGTGGGCGGCAACTGCTTCGGATCGCCGACGATGATCGCCTGCCGGCCGCGCCCGATGGCGCCGATCGCGTCCCAGGTGGTGATCTGCGAGGCCTCGTCGAAGATCACCACGTCGAAGGCGGCCTGCCCGGCGGGCAGATACTGGGCGACCGAAAGCGGGGACATCAGCACGCAGGGCGCGAGCCTGGAGAAGGTGGTCGGCATCTCGGACAGGAGCGCGCGGATCGGCATCGAGGGCCGCTGCAGCCCGAGCTGATGGCGCAGAACGCCGAGCTCGGACTTTCGCGGCGCCCCGTCGCGCGTCGGCAGGTCGTGGGCGATGCGCCGCATGACCTCGGACGGCGCGAGCTCGGCCGCCTTGTCGTCGAGCGCCCGGAAGGTCGCGATGGCGTTCTCGTGCTCCCAATGGGCGAAGCGGCGGAGTCGGTCGTCGGCATCCATGGCGAGCGGCAGCCACCACGCGGCGTAGGCGCGGGCGAAGGCGTCCGGCGCGGGTTCCGAGAGCTTGCGCGCCTCCAATGCCTCGACGATCGGGCCGAGGCCCTGCGCGCCGGCGGCGTCGCGGGACTGCACCCATCTGGTCCAGTCGGAGAGGCCGTCGCGGTTGGCGCGAAGGGCGTCGAGCTCCTGTTCCAGCTCGCGCAGCGGCCAGCCGGAGGGGTCGCCGCGGGAGGTCTCGCGGAACGCTGTCATGGCGGCGTCGAAGGCCGTGGCCGCTTCGGCCAGGCGCTCCAGCTCCGCTTTCATCTCGTGACCCGGGCCCGCCGACAGTTCCGCGACGGCTGCGCCGAAGGCCGCGGGATCGTCCGCCAGCGGCTTTAGCCGGTCGACCGCGTCCCGGAACGCCGCGCGCTGCGCCAGCAGGTCGTCGAGCGGGCCGAGATCGGCGTGCTCCGGCAGGCGGGTGAGCGGCTTGAGCGGGTTGGCGTCGAGGTTCGACAGGACGGACCTCGCCTCCTGCAGCGCCGTGAGATCCTGCGCAGGATCGGCGGCGCCGCCATCGGCGTAGGTCTGCAGCAGCTTGCGGATGCGTCTCCGGGCGAGGGCGGAGAAGGGCCAGAACTTCGTCTGCGCCTGCCGCCAGTCCGCATCCATCTGGTCGAGCGGGATCCGCGCGATCTCCGCGGTCGCGTAGCGCGCGGCCATCCGCCCCTGCGCGGCCTCGAACGCGGCGACATCCGCGCCGAGGCGGTCCCGCTGTTCCACCAGCACGTCGCGCGAGAGGTCAGGCACGCCGGACAGGTCGCGGGCCGACGTCAGGGCGCGCGAGCACAGCGCCTTCAGGAGAGCGACGCGTTCGGCGGCGCAGGCGGGATCGGGGGTCAGGCCCAACCGGGCGCCGACCGCGGCCGTCCGGTCGCGCAACTGGCGCGAGGCCGCGCCCAGCGCGTCGGTCACTTCGATCAGGCGCGCTTCCCAGGCGAAGGACCAGTCGTCCGACCCGACCAGCCGGAAGACCTGCCGGCCGCCGACCGCATCGTGCGTGCGCTGCAGGTCGCGGGCGAGCGTGACGAGATGCCGGAAGCTCTCGGCGTCATGCGCGTCCTTCGAGGCGAAGCCCAGCGACACCTCCGGCAGACCGGAGGCGGTCATGCCGATCGCGTCGAACACGCTGAACCCCTGCGTGCCCTGCCGGTGCAGCGCCTCGACATAGCCGTTGAGCTGGTCGCGCCTGACGCGAAGGGACTCGGTCACCTCGACCCATTCGCGCTTGGGGTCGGAGGCGACTCGATCCCAGCTGCGCCCGAGTTGCGACAGGACCGCCTTGCGATCCGTCTTGTTCGAATGCAGCTCGAGACAGGCGTCGCCCAGCCCATGCGCCTCGAGCCGCCGATGCACGACGTCGAGCGCCGCGGCCTTCTCGGCGACGAACAGCACCGTCCGGCCATGGGCGAGGCACTGGGAGATGATGTTGGCGATCGTCTGGCTCTTGCCCGTGCCCGGCGGCCCGATCAGGACGAAGTCCTGGCCCGCCGCCGCCGCGACGACCGCGGAAAGCTGGGAGCTGTCGGCCGGCAGCGGCGTCAGCAGGTCGCTGGGCGCGAGCCGTCGGTCGAGCTCCGCCGGTTCGAACGCGCCGTCGCGCGCCTCCTGCGGTATCTCGAAGGTCTCGCCCGGGTTGTCGACCAGATGGCGGACCAGCCGGTTCTCGCGCAACTGGTCGGTGCGGTCGACCAGGTCCTTCCACATCAGATATTTCGAGAAGGAGAAGGTCGAGAGGGCGAGTTCCTCCACGACCTCGAAGCCCGCCACGTCGCGCACCCTCTGGCGCATGATCTCGAAGATCAGCGGCACGTCGATGCCGCTTCCATCGCGCGGAAGCTCGTCTTCCAGTTCCGGGATGCGCAGGTCGAAGTCGCGCTTGAGGAACTCGAACAGCGTTGCGTTGATGCGGACGTCATCCTCGTGGTCCGAGACCCGGAACTCGGACTGCGCCGACCGCCGCTCCAGCTTCACGGGCGCGAGCAGGATGGGCGCGCGATAGCTGCGCGTATCGCCCTCGGACTTCTTCCAGCGCAGGAAGCCGGCGGCGAGGAACAGCGTGTTGGTCCCGCCCTCCTGCATGTCGCTCTTGGCCTTCCTGAAGAGCGTGAGCAGGCGGTTGTTCATCTCCTTTGACGTCAGCGGGACCGCGATCTGGCGGCGGGCGAAGGCGTCTCGAGCGACCTCCTCCTCGATCCGACGGCGATCCTCGGGCGAGACGGTGCGGGCGCCGATCGGATCGTCCTCGCGCAGCGCGAGGGCGGTGAACTTCCTGCCGTCCGCCAGTTCGTCTTCCAGCGCCGCCACGTCCGGGCAGAGGAAAGGCAGGGACTGCTTGGTATCCTTGAAGTTCAGGAGCCGGTTGCGCAGCGACAGGTCGAGCAGCTTGCGCTGCCAGCGCTCGATCCGCCCGAGCGGCGTGTCCGGCGCCTCGTCGCCGAGTTCGTCGGGCAGCAGACCGAAGTCGATCGGCTTCGGCAGCGGGGCCGGCGCGGCGACGTCCTCTTGCGCGTCGCTCGTTGCCGCCTCGCCCTCGGTCGCCAGCGGCCGGATCCGGGCCGCGCGCGCCCGGGTGACGTCGATCGCCATCACGAACTCGCTCTCGCGGTCTTCCGAGAGCCGCCTGCGGCCTTCGTCGACGGCGTGTTCGAAGCCGATGGTCGGCCGTTTCGTCATCAGGGTCGTCTCGACCGGCACGAAGTCCTTGGCCTGAACCGCCTTGCGAACGGCGATGACGTCCGGCTCGGTCAGATGCCCGAAGTCCCGCTTGCGCAGCCAGACGCCGACCCAGGCGTGGCCCTGCGAGAAGAGCACCGCCGGGTTCAGCCCAGCCGCCTCGTAGGCCGCGGCCAGCAGCAGCGAGGAGTCGAGGCAGGTCGCCAGCCCCTCGGCGCGGATGCGGCCGGGCGAGCGGACCTTCTGACCCTCGACCTCGAAGGAGGCGGGCGGCATGGCGTAGCTCAACCCCAGGCCGGTCGCCGCGGACCAGATCGCCCCGGCCAGCAGCCAGGCGCGGCCGGGATCGCCGGACTGGTAGCCGTCCAGCGCGCCGTCGTGCCCTGCGCGCTCCAGGATGCGCGAGGCCTCCTTGAGGAGGCCCGCGACCACGGCGTCGTTCGGGGACACGAAGGCGGCGAGCAACTGAGCCATGTCGCCCAGCCCGCCCCATTCGTCCCGCGCGAGCAGTTCGATGCGGCGGCGCGCGACGATCTGCGGCGTCTGCGCGCTCTCGACGGAGAGGATCACCTCACCGATCTCGGCCTCGTTGAGGGCCGACAGGCGAGCGATGTCCAGCTCGGTCGCGAGGTCGGTCAGCGCGATCTCGGCGCCGGGCGCGAGGCGGTCGATCGTCCAGGCCTTGGCGCGGAAAACGTCAGGCTCGGCGCTCGCGCGGACCTTGATGCCCGTCTGCGCGACCTCGGAGCCGTTGGTCAGCCGAATCTCGTGCAGCACGGCCACGTTGTTCTGGGCGGAAGCGAAGTTCACCCGCTTGGCGCAAAGGATCGCGACCGTCAGGGCGGGCGCGTCGACGTCGACGGGCGAGGCTTCGGAGATGCTCTCCACGGGGAGTCTCCCCCTCTCTGCTGGCTTGAGCGAAGGTGAACAGCCGACTGACGGCGGCCAACCATGGGGGCGCGTTCGACCCCACACTGCAATCATCGGCAGCTCGACGCAAAGCATCGATTTCCTGGCCGGCCTTCCGTTCGCAAAAGCGGCCGCGCTCTAAGCAAAGTCTTCAGACCGCCGCCCGTGCCGGCGGCCGCGATCTGGCAGGTGCGCAGAACTGCGCGCAGCTCGCGGTCTTCGAGCATCCGTCCGGGCGCTTTCAGCCGCTCCATCCGCGTCCCGCGGAGCTGGCGCAGGCCGCCCGCTTCAAGACCAGAGACGATCCGGGCGACATCCGTGCGCGCGATGTCCTTCAGCCGCCCAGCGCGGAGCGGTTCTCGAGGAACAGCCAGGCGCGCGTGCGACGGATGACGTGGAGGTCGAGACCCAGGGCCTCGGTCTCCTCGATCATCGCGTTGCGCACCCGCTCGGTCGAGGGGCACAGGGGGACCGCCAGCACCTCGGCCTGGCGCAGCGCCGCCCCGCTGTCGCCGTAGACCCAGATGTAGACGCCCGACAGCGGCGCGGCACCCCCCAGCAGCCACAGCGCGTTGGTCAGGTCCAGCGCCAGCAACGGACGGCCCGCCATCGCGGGGTCCTCGCGCACCGTCGCGGCCGCCTCGCTCAGCATCAGCACATAGTTGCGCCCCACGCCGCAGACCGGAAGCTCCTCGCCCGCGATCGAGATCCGGGTCTCGACCCGCTCGGGATGCAGGGGCGCGATCACGGTCGGGCCGTTGTCGGGCGCGTTCCAGACCAGGTCAGGGGCGAGATCGGGGGCAAGGACCGCCATCTCGGGCCGCTCGGTATAGGCCAGGATCAGGCTGCGCTGCGCGTTGACCGCGATCGGCGCGGCCCAGACCAGCAGCACCACCGCGATCGTCTCGACCGCCCGCCGGCCCGAGCCGCCCAGCACCCGCGCGCTTTCGGGCACCCGCGGGGCGAGCGCCAGCAGCAGGAACGGCAGGGCCAGCAGGCCGGTCAGCTCGTTCCCCCAGTTCTGCCAGGCGGCCAGCGCCACCCCCAGCACGAACAGCCCCACGGCCAGCGCCTCGCGCCGCAGGCCCCCGCGCAGCAGCGCCAGCGCCGCCACCAGCGCGCACAGCACCAGCGGCGCCGCCTCGGGCGAGGACAGCACCCCCCCGATCGAGGCGCCCGGCTGGGAACGGCTCTCGGAGGTCGCCACGTCCCACAGGTCGGCCACATAGGCCGTCGCCGCCGCCGTCCCGCCCAGCGCCATGGCCAGCGCCGCCATCGCGCCCAGCGCCGCCAGCAGCGACAGCAGCGCCGCCCGCGGCCGGCCGCCAAAGATCAGCCAGCCCAGCCACATCGGGGCGAGCGCGGCCACGAAGCTGATCTTGAGGAACGCCACCAGCGCCCCCGTCAGCCCCAGCGCCAGCGCGTCCCCCCAGTCGACCGCGCGGCCCGGGCGGCGGGGCGGCAGCGCCATGATCGGCGCGACCAGCACCACCGCCGCCCAGCCCCAGCGGTTGTAGGCCAGCGCCAGCGACGACCCGAGCCCGGTCTGGTCCACGATCAGCGAACTCGCCAGCAGCGTCGCGAACAGCCCCAGGCCCAGCGCCGCAAGAAACCCCAGCCGCGTCGCGGCCAGCCAGGCCGCCAGCGGCGCGCACAGCCCCGCGACCACCAGGTTGGCCAGCGCCATCGCCCGGCCCGGCGCCGTGTCCCACACCGCCATCGCCTCGAAGGTCAGCGCGCCGAGCGGCGTGCGGAAGTCGAGATGCGGGACCTGCCCCAGCCGCGTCCGCTCGATCCCGTCGAGGTAGTGCAGCGTGTCGATCTCGTAAGTCGTCACCAGGATCCGCCCGGCCCCGGCGGCCAGCGCGAACTCGAGCGCCGCAAGCGCGAGGAGGATCAGCGCCGTCCAAAGCGGGCGGGCGTAGGTCTGGGTCATCGGCGGGAAAGCCCCTCGGCGGTCCGGCCCGCTGCGCGAACGCCCCTCGCGCGCCGGGGCGGGCGGGCCGGCGCCCCCACGGCGGCGACATTTGGCATGAGCCCGCCCTTGCGTGAAAGGGTGAAGTTCCGTTCACTCGCCCCCGCGCCCGCGCCCCCATGCGTTCCGTTCCGCGGGCCAGGAGACCCCGTCATGTCCCAGCCCGCCGCCCCTCTCGCCCAGGACGGCCTCGACAGCGCGCCCCCCGCCCCCCAGACGGTGGACGAGACGGGCATGACCCGCGAATTCCTGCTCGAGCTGATCCTGAAGGTGATGTACCGGCGCGGGGCCGAGACGGTCTCGGCGGTCTGCGGGGTGATCCGGATCTCGCCCGGCATCGTCTCGGACCTGTTCGAGATGCTGCGCGAGGAGCGGCTGATCCAGACGCTGGGCAGCCTGCGCGCCGACGTCCGCGCCGAGATGCGCTACGAGCTGACCGACATGGGCCGCCTGCGCGCGATGGAGGCCGCGGGGCGCATGGACTACGCCGGCCCCTGCCCGGTGACGCTGGAGCAGTTCCGCGGCGTGGTCGCCGCGCAGTCGGTCAAGGACCACCGCATCGGCCGCGACAAGCTGGAGGCGGCCTTCGCCAAGCTGGTCACGCCCGAGGGGGTGCTCGACCGCCTTGGCCCGGCGGTGAACTCCGGCCGCTCGATCCTGCTCTACGGCCCGCCGGGCAACGGCAAGAGCTCGTATGCCCATGCGCTTTCGGTGGCAATGGAGGGGGGCATCAACGTGCCCTACTCGATCCTCGTGGACGGCGAGCTGATCTCGGTCTTCGACCCCGCCCTGCACCGGATGATCCCGGAAGAGGACCCCTGGACCCCGCGCGACCTGCTGGAATCCGGCGCCCCGGACCTGCGCTACGCGCTGTGCGTGCGGCCTGCGGTGGTGACGGGGGCGGAGCTGACCACCGACATGCTCGACCTGCGCTTCAACGCGACCTCGCGCACCTACCAGGCGCCGGTGCACATGAAGGCGGTGAACGGGGTGCTGATCGTGGACGACCTCGGGCGCCAGAAGCAGACCCCGCAGGCGCTGATCAACCGGCTGATCGTGCCGATGGAGGAGGGGGTGGACTACCTCTCCCTGCAATCGGGGATGAGCTTCCAGATCCCCTTCGACACGCTGATGATCCTGTCGACCAACATCCCGCCCGCGCAGCTGATGGACGCCGCCGGCCTGCGCCGGATCTACTACAAGATCATGATCGAGCGCCCCAGCCAGGCCGATTTCATCGAGATCTTCCGCCGCGTCTGCAAGGCCCGCAAGCTCGAGACCAGCCCCGAGGCCGAGCGCTACATCACCGACGTGCTGTATCCGCAGAGCGGGCTCGACTTCGCCGCCTACCACGCGGTCTACGTGGTCGACCAATCCATCGCGTCCTGCGATTTCCACGGCGTCCCGCGGGTCCTGCGCCCGGACTTCATGTCCGACGCCTGGTCCAACCTCTCGGTGATCGAGGACGCCTGACGGCCGGGCGGGGGCCGGGGGCGCAGGGCCCCTCAGGCCGCCTCGCGCAGGCGCTCGTCCTGCGGCGTCGGGCGCTCCCGCCCGCTGCGCGCGCGGCGCTCCACCCGCCGGGCCTCGTCGCGGAGTTCGGCGTCGAGGCGCCTGGCGAGCGCGCGACGCTCGCGTCCGGCGCGGACCTGCTCGGTGCGGGCCTTGCGCGGCAGCCAGGCGCGGCGTCCCTCCAGGTGCACCACCGCGAAGCTCTGCCGCCCGGCGACCAGCAGCGCGTCGCGCCCGCTCTCGGCGGCGACGGTCAGGGTGACGCGGCGCAGCTCCTCCGCCTGCGGCGCGAGCTCCAGCGCCGCGAGCGCGCTGTCCATCATGTCGCGGAAGCTGCCCAGGTCGCGGCAGGCGCCGCTCTCCAGCGGTCCCTTGCGGGTGGCCTGCAGCCCGTCGCCCTCCGCACGGCGGGAGTCGCTGTTGCGGTCGGAGACCACGGCGGAGCGGGTCTCCCACCGGGTCCCGTCGCCGACGCGCCTTGCCGGGCGCTCGAACTCCAGGTCGGCGATGACCGAGACCACGTCGATCGGCTCCGCGCCCAGGTTCGAGACCAGCAGATGCGCCCGGTCGTCGTCCCCCGCCGCCCGGCTGATCAGCAGGTTGGAGCGGCGCTGCCGCCGGAATCCCGCCAGCAGCAGGTGCAGATAGACGATCCAGACCGCGGCGGTGAGCACCTGCACCACGACCTGGACCAGCGTCGAATGTTCCGAGATCCAGTCCAGCATGCGCCCCCACCTGGCGCCCGCCCCGCCGGTTTCAACCCGCCCCGCAACCCCGGGGGGCCCTGGCGCGACGCAGTCCACGCCCCGCAAAGCGCCTGTTCTCCGGAGCCGTCTCTCGCGGATGCCGGAAAGAGCGAGTCGGCCCGGCCGGTCAAGGATCGCGCAGCGACCCCGCGAAGCGGGGCTTGTCCTTGACCGGCCGGGGCGACTCGCTCAGGCATCCATCAGCGAGAGACGGGTCCGGAGGACAGGCGCGGGCCTGTTCTTTGGTGAGTCAGGAGCCCGCCGGAGGCTCCCGCCCGCACGACCCGGGCGCTTCTTCGTCCTCCTTCGGGACGCGGCCATACCCGCCGGAGGCGGGGCGCGTCCATGTCCGCCGGAGGCGGGACGTGGTCATGTCCGCCAGAGGCGGGACCCAGCCAAGCCCGCCCGCAGGGCGCCTCCTCTCCCCTCCGGTCGCCGCAGGCGACCGCCCCCTCCTCGAACGCGAAAGGGCCCCGTCGCCGGGGCCCTCTGCGTGCTCGTCCGTGTCAGGAAAGGGCTCAGCCCTCCTCCTTCTCCCGGACGATCTCTTCGCCGGTCTCCTGGTCGACGACCTTCATCGACAGGCGGGTCTTGCCGCGGTCGTCGAAGCCCAGCAGCTTCACGCGCACCTCCTGGCCCTCCTTGACGAGGTCCTTGGGGTTGGCGCCGCGCTCGTTGGTCATCTGGGAGACATGGACCAGGCCGTCGCGCTTGCCGAAGTAGTTCACGAAGGCGCCGAAATCCATGATCTTCACGACCTTGCCGCGGTAGATCTTGTTGACCTCCGGCTCGGCCACGATCGAGTTGATCAGCTCGCGCGCCTTCTCGATGCAGGCCGCGTCGGGGGAGGCGAGCTTGATCAGGCCCTCGTCGTTGATGTCGACCTTGGCGCCCGACTCCTCGACGATGCCGCGGATCACCTTGCCGCCCGAACCGATCACTTCGCGGATCTTGTCGGGGTTGATCTGCATGGTCTCGATGCGCGGAGCATGCGCCGAGAACTCCTGCCGGCCCGAGGTCAGCGCCTTGGCCATCTCGCCCAGGATGTGCAGACGGCCGTCCTTGGCCTGCGCCAGGGCCTGCTTCATGATCGCGGGCGTGATGCCGGCGACCTTGATGTCCATCTGCAGCGAGGTGACGCCCTTCTCGGTGCCGGCCACCTTGAAGTCCATGTCGCCGAGGTGATCCTCGTCGCCCAGGATGTCGGTGAGCACCGCGAACTGGCCGTCATCCTCGAGGATCAGGCCCATCGCCACACCTGCCACGGGGGCCTTCAGCGGCACGCCCGCATCCATCATCGACAGCGAGCCGCCGCAGACGGTGGCCATCGAGGAGGAACCGTTGGACTCGGTGATCTCCGAGACCAGGCGGATCGTGTAGGGGAAGTCGGTCGCCGCCGGCAGCACCGCCTGCAGCGCCCGCCAGGCGAGCTTGCCGTGGCCGATCTCGCGACGGCCGGGCGCGCCCATGCGGCCGGTCTCGCCCACCGAGTAGGGGGGGAAGTTGTAGTGCAGCAGGAACCGCTCGCGCCAGTCGCCTTCCAGCGCGTCGACGATCTGCTCGTTGTCGCCGGTGCCCAGCGTGGTCACGACCAGGGCCTGGGTCTCGCCGCGGGTGAACAGCGACGAGCCGTGGGTCCGGGGCAGCACGCCGACCTCCGACAGGATCGGACGCACGGTGGTGCGGTCGCGGCCGTCGATGCGGGCGCCGCCGGCGATCACGTCGCCGCGCAGCACGGCGGACTCGAGCTTCTTGAAGCAGTCCTTCAGGGCGGACCCGTCGGCCAGGTCCTCCTCCGAGAGGCCGGCCTTCACCGTCTCGCGCACGCCGGCGATGGCGTCCTGACGCTCGAGCTTGTCGCGCACGGCGAAGGCGGCGCGCATCGCGTCCTCGCCCAGGGCCTTGACCTTGGCGAACAGCGCCGAGCGGTCGGGGGGCGTGAAGTCGAACGGCTCCTTGGCGGCGTCCTCGGCGAGCGCCACGATCATGTCGATCACCGGCTGCATCGCCTCGTGGCCGAAGGTGACCGCGCCCAGCATCTCCTCCTCGGAGAGCTCATAGGCCTCGGACTCGACCATCATCACCGCGTCCGACGTGCCCGCGATGACCAGGTTCAGACGCTGATCGGGGTTGTCCATCAGCTTCTGCATGTCCTGGACGTCGGGGTTCAGGACATACTCGCCGTCCTTGAAGCCGACGCGCGCCGCGCCGATCGGCCCCATGAAGGGCACGCCCGACAGGGTCAGCGCGGCCGAGGCCGCGATCAGCGCCACGATGTCGGGGTCGTTGACCAGGTCATGGGACATCACCGTGCAGACCACCTGGGTCTCGTGCTTGAAGCCCGAGACGAACAGGGGGCGGATCGGCCGGTCGATCAGACGGGAGGTCAGCGTCTCCTTCTCGGAGGGGCGCGCCTCGCGCTTGAAGAAGCCGCCGGGGATCTTGCCCGCGGCGTACATCTTCTCCTGATAGTGGACGGTCAGCGGGAAGAAATCGAGACCTTCCTTCGGCTTCTTGTCGAAGGTGACGGCGGCGTGGACCGTGGTCTCGCCCAGGGTGGCCATCACCGAGCCGTCGGCCTGGCGCGCCACGCGCCCGGTCTCGAGGGTCAGCGTCTCGCCGCCCCACTCCATGGATTTCTTGTGGATCTGGAACATTCTCGTTTCCCTTCGGCGCAACGACGCCCCTGCGTCGCTTCGCGTTGCGCGCCCCCGGCCGGGCCGGAGCGGGCGCGGGCCCCTGGTTGCGTATCGCAGACGCTTCGACCCCGGGGCCTGGGGCGGAAACGAACGGACGGTGTCGCGGGGGCCGGCCTCCCCTCCCGGAGAGAGGCCCGCGCGGATCGCGGCTTCCGCCCTTGCGGGCGGCGGTTCCAGGAAGGCGCGCCGCGCGGCGCCTTCCGGTCTCGATCCCGTTTCCGGGGCGCCATCAGATGGCGAAAGGCGCGCCCCGAGGGGGCGCGCCCTGATCGCTCAGCGGCGGATGCCGAGGCGGGTGATGATCGTCTTGTAACGGTCCTCGTCCCGGGCCTTGACGTAGTCCAGCAGCTTGCGGCGCTGGGCCACCATCTTGAGAAGGCCACGACGGGAGTGGTTGTCCTTCTTGTGCGACTTGAAGTGCTCGGTCAGGTTGGTGATCCGCTCGGTGAGGATCGCCACCTGGACCTCGGGCGAGCCGGTGTCGCCTTCCTTGGTCGCATGTTCCTTGATCAGCGCGTCCTTGCGCTCGACAGTGATCGACATCGGGGCCTCCTGGGCTTGGGATGGGGCGGCGGTCCCTGTGGGGGCCGCTCCGCTGAGGGCGCACGCCGGGATGTCGTCCAGCGCGGTCCGTCACGGAAGGCGGGCTTATGCACCGGATCGACCGCGAAGGAAAGAGGGTTCCGATACGCGCAGGACCGGGGAGGGAGGGTCTGCAGGCGCCCTGCGGGCGGGCTTGGCTGCGCTCCGCGCGAGGGGAGGGGGCGCCTGGAGCTTGGAGTGCGGGCGCCTCCGGCGGGCTCCTGACTCACCCAAGAACAAGCCTCGCGCCTGTTCTCCGGAGCCGTCCATCGCTCTTGCTGCCTGAGCGACTCGCCCGCCCCGGTCAAGGACAAGCCCGCGCAGGCGCGGGTCGCTTCGCGATCCCTGACCGGGGCGGGCGAGTCGCTCTGATCGGCAGCGCGATGGACGGCTCCGGAGAACAGGCGCTTTGCGAGGGCTGGCGGGCGTTGCGCCGGGGCGCTCAGCCGCCGGCGTCGGGACGGGCGGGGTCGAGTTGCTGCGCCGGCAGGACCTCCGCCTCGCAGAGCTGGAACGGGCCGCGGCGCAGAAGAGCGGGGTCGGTCAGGTGCAGCGGGTTTCGTGCAGGGTGGCGAAGCGGATCGTGCAGAGGGGTGAGGGGAGGTCCAGCGCCTCGCGGTCGGCGGCGAAGCGCGCACCCGCAGGCACCTGCGCCGGGCGAGGGAGCGAACGCGGAAACGCCCGCGACGGGACGCGGGCGTTCAGGGTTCCGGTTTCAGGCTCGGGCCGGAGCGCGGCGCGCCGGGAAGGTTCAGGCGATCTCGCGGATCAGGCCCTTCTCGGCGGCGAGCTCGCGCATCTTCTTCTGCAGCTTCTCGAAGGCGCGGACCTCGATCTGGCGGACGCGCTCGCGGGAGACGTCGTAGACCTTCGAGAGGTCCTCCAGCGTCACCGGGTCGTCCTTCAGGCGACGCTCGGTCAGGATGTGGCGCTCGCGCTCGTTGAGGCCCTCCATCGCGGCCATCAGCAGCTCTCGGCGGCTTTCGAGCTCGTTGCGCTCGGCGTATTCGGCGGCCTGGTCGGCGTCGTCGTCGGCCAGCCAGTCCTGCCACTCGGCCGAGCCCTCGCCGTCCGCCTTCAGCGGCGCGTTCAGCGAGGCGTCGCCGCCCGACAGGCGACGGTTCATCGCGATCACCTCGTCATGGGTGACGCCCAGGTTCTTCGCGATGGTCTCGACGTTCTCGGGGCGCAGGTCGCCCTCCTCAAGCGCGCCGATGCGGTTCTTGGCCTTGCGCAGGTTGAAGAACAGCTTCTTCTGGGCCGCGGTGGTGCCCATCTTCACAAGGCTCCACGACCGCAGGATGTATTCCTGGATCGCGGCGCGGATCCACCACATCGCATAGGTCGCCAGGCGAAAACCCTTCTCGGGGTCGAAGCGCTTCACCGCCTGCATCAGGCCCACGTTCGCCTCCGAGATCACCTCGGCCGTCGGCAGCCCGTAGCCGCGGTAGCCCATGGCGATCTTGGCCGCGAGACGCAGGTGCGACGTCACCATCTTGTGCGCCGCCTCCTTGTCGTCGTGGTCCGCCCAGGCCTTGGCGAGCATGTACTCCTCCTCCGGCTCGAGCATCGGGAACTTGCGGATCTCCTGCATGTAGCGGGAGAGTCCCTGTTCCGGCGACGGCGCCGGGAGCTTGGCGTAAGTGGTCATGCATCCCTCCTTCGCCCGCGCCCCTCCCGCAAGGTGCGGGCCCCGGGGCGCAGTCGGCCATGCGGGGGACGCGCACGCCCTCCGGACAGCCCATATGGTGATAGCGGAACGTTAAGACAACGTTTGGGGCGGTTTCCTGTTCGTGAGCGGGCGGGGACAGGGAATCCGGGCGCCGCGACGCGTCCCCCCGCGTCATGGGGGAGGCGAGGGCGCGGCCCCGGTCCGGGCCATGCTTTCGATCTGCTCGAGGGCGTGGGGGATGAACGCCTCCCGGCGGCCGCAGCAGACCGCGACAGCGTCGCTTAGAGACCGCCGGCGGCCCCGCCTTCGCCCTGCCCGGCAGGGTCGAAGACCGCGCGAGGCGCAAATCGGTCGGATCCTGCGGTCGTCCGCGGCCGAGGACCCGAAACGCTCGCTCCGCAGGCAGATTCGCGAGACGGGCCCGCCAGAGCTGTCGACCTCGCCCTCCGCTCAAGCCCGGATCGGGTCTTCGGGCCTGGCGGCGTTTCGGCCGTGGCGCCCCGCCGCTCGCCCCGTCGTCAGCCACGAACCGCGGAGCGGAGTCGCCCGCCTCGCCGGGATCCGTTTCGGCGGTTCCGTTCGGGTCTGCGCCGATCGGGCTCGATCCGCCCGAGGCCGCGCCGCGCCGGACGTCTGCGCGCGGCCTGACCCCGGCCTCCCACGCAGACTGCCGTTCGCGCCCGCGCGCGCCCCGGGGCCTCAAGGTCGACGACCGGCCGACGCAGCGCCGATGCGAAACCCGGGGCGGCGCAGGGGCGCGTCAGGGGGTCACAGGCCCAGCGCCTCGGCCAGCGCCTGCATGTCGGCCGGCAGCGGCGCCTCGAAGCGCAGGGGCTCGCCGGTGACGGGGTGGTCGAAGCCCAGCGTGGCGGCGTGCAGGGCCTGGCGGGGGAAGCCGGCCAGCGCCTCGCCCGCCGCCTCGCCCAACTCTCCGGGCGCCTTGCGCGAGCGGCCGCCATAGGTCGCGTCGCCCACCAGCGGGCAGCCCAGCCAGCTCATGTGCACCCGGATCTGGTGGGTGCGCCCCGTCTCCAGCCGGCAGGACACGCGCGAGACGATGGGCCGGGTCGCGGGCCCCGCATGGGACAGCGTGCGCATGTGCGAGATCGCGATCCGCCCGCCTCCCCTGGCCACCGCCATCCGCTTGCGGTCCGAGCGGTGGCGGTCGATCCGCGTCTCGACCCGCAGCCAGCCGCCGCCCTCGTCCTCGACCCCCGGCAGCCCCAGCGCGCGGGGATCCGAGGTCAGCGGCGCCGACCACGCGAACGCCTGGTAGGTCCGCTCGAGGTCATGGGCGGCGAAGCGCTCCGACAGGCCGTGGTGGGCCGCGTCGGACTTTGCAACCACCAGCAGGCCCGAGGTGTCCTTGTCGATCCGGTGCACGATCCCCGGCCGCGCCTCGCCCCCCACGCCCGACAGCGAGCCCGCGCAATGGGCCAGCAGCGCGTTGACCAGCGTGCCGGTCATCGCGCCCGGCGCGGGGTGAACCACCATGCCCGCGGGCTTGTCGACCACGATCAGGTGCGCGTCCTCGTAGACCACCGTCAGGGGGATCGACTCGGGCTCCGGCCGGGCCGGGGCGGGCGCGGGGATGTCGAGGACATAGGCCTCGCCGGCCTTGACCTTGGCGCGCGGGTCGCGCACCACCTCGCCGTCCCGCTCGGCGGCGCCGCCCTCCACCAGCGCGCGCAGGCGCGAGCGGCTGAGGCCCGCCGGCGCCAGCAGCGCCAGGGCCTTGTCCAGGCGCTCCCCCTCCAGCGCCTCGGAGATTTCGAACAGGAGGGGGCCGGACGCGGCCGGGCTCGGCGCGCCGGCAAGGTCGTCCCCGTCGGCCGGGAGGTCGGCGTCGTCTTGGTCTTCGCTCAGGTGTTCGCTCATGGTCCGCAACCTATCCCCTGCGCTCGCCGAGGACGAGGACGAGTTTCCCGAGCCCCCGCGTCTGAAGCTGCTGCGCCGGCTGGTGATGGGGCTGACGGTGACGCTGGGCCTGGGCATGATCCTGATCGCGGGCACGGTCGCCTGGCGGCTGTGGTCGGCCGCCCCGCCGGCGCTCCCGATCCGGGCCGAGTCCCTGGCCCTGCCCGCCGGCGCCGAGATCACCGCTCTGGGCGCCTCCCCCTCCGAGATCCTGGCCGCCGTCCGCCTGCCCGACGGCGCCGAGGCGCTGCTGACCTTCCGCCGCGCCGACGGCGCGCTGCTGTCGCAGACCCCGATCCGGAGACAGTGAGCGACGGCGCAGCGCCTGCGCTGCGGCCTCCCGCCGTCAACATACGTCAATCCGAACTGACCGACCGCCCGGGCGCCCGACGTCACGCAAGGCCCCGGAGCATTTTCGTGGCCTCGATCAGCGCCCCCGCCGCGCTCGCCGTCGCCATCGCGGCCGCCTCCGCCGTTCCGGCCTCTGGGTTGCCGCGCCGGGCTTCGCATCGCGCCGCAGGTCCTGACGCTGCGGCCGAACGGGGGGAGGCGTCCGGGCGCGGCGGCCTCGGCGGAGGGCGACCGAGAGGCCCGGCCCCTCGGTCGCAGAAAATCTCGGGGGAGGGTTCGGAGGGGGCCTTGACTCGTCACCGCCTCCCGAATATCCCCCGCTCCAACGCAGCCGAGGCATCCTGTCCCCTTCGTCTAGCGGTTAGGACGCCACCCTCTCACGGTGGAAACAGGGGTTCGATTCCCCTAGGGGATGCCAATCTTCCGCGGCTCGCGGACCAGGGCCGACGCTCCAGCGTCGGCCCTTCTGCTTTCGGGCCCCACGCTCCGGCCGCGGGCCTGTCTCGTTCCGACCTCCGGCGGTCTCGCCGGGGCGCGCGCGTCACGGATCGGCGGAGACCGCCCATGGACATCGCCGTCGCCAAGGCCGAGGCCCGCAGCGCCGCCTTCGCCCGCAGACGGGCGGCCCGGCTGGCGCTCGGCCCCGCGCCGCAGGCCGCGACCGAGGCGGCGCTGGCCGCCCTGCTCGCAAGGCCCGAGGGCGTGATCGCCGGCTACGTCCCGATCCGCACCGAGATCGACCCCCGCCCCCTGATGACCCGCCTGCACGAGGCCGGCCGTCGCCTGTGCGTCCCGGTGATCGAGGCGCCGGGCCGCCCGCTTGCGTTCCGCGAGTGGGCGCCGGACGCGGAGATGGTCGAGGGCCCCTTCGGCGCGGCGGTCCCGGCCTCGGGCGCCTGGCTGACGCCGGGGGCGCTGATCGCGCCGCTGGTGGCCTTCGACGCGGGGCTGCTGAGGCTGGGCTATGGCGGGGGCTTCTATGACCGCACGCTGGCGCTGCTGCAGGCGGACGGCGGCCCCGGCGCCTATGCGCTGGGCCTGGCCTACGCCGCCCAGCAGGCCGAGGCGCTGCCCGCCGAGCCCACCGACCGCCCCCTGAACGCCATCGCGACCGAGGCCGGCCTGCTGACCTGAGCCCCCCGCGCCTCGCGCAACCCAAAGTTGACAGCTGTCAACTCGGCGCGCGGCGCGGGGGGGCCCGCCCGATCCCAGGCGATCGGATGGCTCGGGACCGGGACCGCGCGGGCCGGGTCGCCCGCGACAGACCTATTCGGGAATCGAAAAACCCTCGGGGACGGAGGGCTGCAGGCGGCCGCCGATGCGGATCGGCTGGACGAGCTTCGCGAGGCCGGTCTTGTCCTCGGTCTCGACATAGACGCCGCACAGCGTCGCCTCGCCCAGCGCGGGCTGGAAGCGGCCCTTGGCCATGCCGGTGACGAAGCGGCGGATCGGCTCGTCGGCCTGCATGCCGATCACCGAGTCGTAGTCGCCGCACATCCCCGCGTCCGACAGATAGGCCGTGCCGCGGTTGAGGATCATCGCGTCGGCGGTCGGCACATGGGTGTGCGTGCCCACCACGAGGCTCGCACGGCCGTCTACGATCCGGCCCATGGCCATCTTCTCCGACGTCGCCTCGGCGTGGAAATCGAGGATCGTGGCCTGCACCGCGCCGCCCAGAGGCGCGGTCTTCAGCGCCGCCTCGACCATCGGCACGGGATCGTCGTAGGGCCGCGACATGAACACCCGCCCCAGCGCCTGCACCACCTGCACGCGCCGGCCGCGGGTCGCCTCGAACACCTTCGCGCCCATGCCGGGCGCGGCCTTCGAGTAGTTCAGCGGCCGCAGGATCCGCGCGTCGGTCCCGATGTAGGAGATCATGTCCTTCTGGTCGAAGGCATGATCGCCCAGGGTGATGCAGTCGGCGCCCGCGGCGAAGATCTCGGTGGCGATGGGGCCGGTCATGCCCATGCCCGAGGCCGAGTTCTCGGCGTTCACCACCACGAAATCCAGTTTCCAGGCCTCGCGCAGCTTCGGCAGCCGCTCGATGACCGCGGTGCGGCCGGCCCGTCCCATCACATCGCCGAGGAATAGCAGTTTCATGCCCTTCCTCTAGCCCGTTCCGCCCCCCGGCGCCAGATGGGCGAAACGCGGGCGAGCGGGCGTGGGGGGGCAGGCCGCGCGAGGCCCCGGGTCAAGCCCGGGGCGCCCTGCGGCGAAGGCCAGGGACGCCGGCAGGCGCCCGGCGCGAGGGATCGGGACGCCGGCAGGCGCCCCGAGGCCAGAGACCGGGGCTCAGGCGCGCTCGGGGTCCAGCGTGGTGGCCCACAGCTCGACGTCGCCGGCGTCCATCAGGCGCACGGTCATGCGGCCGGTGGCGCCCTCGATGTCGACCTTGCCGAAGAACTGCAGACCCTCCGAGGGGGGCAGGTTCTGGCCCTGCTCGGCCGTCGGCGCCTTGGCGAACTCCACCTTCGGGCCGAAGGTGTCGTCGTAGTCCGCGGGGCCGAAGGTTCCCGCGTGCAGGGGACCCGAGACGAACTCCCAGAACGGCTCGAAGTCCTGGAACGACGCGCGGTCGGGGCTGTAGTGATGGGCGGCGGTGTAGTGCACGTCGGCGGTCAGCCAGACGGTGTTCTTCACCTTCGCATGCTTGATGAAGCTCAGCACCTCGGCGATGTCGAACTCGCGCCCCTTCACCGGGCCGTCCCCGTTGGCGGAGTTCTCGAAGGCCGAGGGCCCGTCGCGCACGATCATCCCGATCGGCATGTCGGCCGCGATCACCTTCCAGGTGGCGGTCGAGGCCGCGAGCTCGGCCTTCAGCCAGCGCATCTGTGCGGCGCCCAGGAAGTCGGTCTGCGGCCCCGGCTCCATCTGGTCGTTGGAGGCGTTGTCCCCGCGGTAGCTGCGCATGTCGAGGAAGAACACGTCCAGCAGCGGCCCGTAGGCGACCTTGCGATAGATGCGCCCCGGCTCGACCGAGCTTTCGCGGAGCGGCATCGTCTCGCGGAACGCCTGGTTGGCGCGGGCCGAAAGGAGGGCCACCGATTTTTCGGTGTAGCGGTCGTCCTCCAGCCGCTCGGAGGGATACCAGTTGTTGGTGGTCTCGTGGTCGTCCCACTGGGCCAGCATCGGGACCCGGGCGGCCATCTCGCGGACGTTGGCGTCGAGCAGGTTGTAGAGGAAGTTGCCCCGGAACTCGGCCAGCGTCTCGGCGACCTTGGACTTCTCCTCCGTCACCAGGTTCTTCCAGATGGCGCCGTCCTTCAGCTCCACCTCGGGTTTCAGCGGGCCGTCGGCGTAGATCGTGTCGCCGGAATGGAGGAAGAAGTCCGGATCGTGCCGGAGCATGGTCGAATAGATCGTCATCCCGCCGCGGCTTTCGTCGATGCCCCAGCCCTGGCCGGCGGTGTCGCCCGACCAGGTGAAGGTGATGTCGCGCATCGCGGTCGGGGCGGTGCGGAAGCGGCCGACCACCGGCTCGGAGGCCGCGTTGACGTCGCCGAGGTCCAGCATCGTGACGCGGTAGAACACGTCCTGGTCCGAGGGCAGGCCGGTCAGCTCCATCTTGCCCATCATGTCGGAGGCCGAGGTCAGCCCCAGGCCCGGCAGGCGGCGCGCCTCGGCGAAGGACTCGGTGGTCGAGACCTCGACCATCATCCGCGAGGGCCGGTCCGCCCGCGCCCAGATCACCGCCCCGTCGGCCGAGACGTCGCCCGACTGGACGCCGTGGGTCAGCGCCGGGCGCTGGCTGGCGCGCGAGTAGGCGGGCAGGAACAGGCCGGACGCGGCGGCGGTTCCGGCGGCGAGGACCTGGCGCCGGGAGAGGCGAAGCTGGGGCATGGGGGGCTCCGGTTGGGAACGAGCGCGGGATGCGGCGCGAAGCTCGCCGCACACGATGACGCGCGCGTCGCGGGGCTGCGAAGTTTGCGCGTCGGAACCGTGACGGCGGCGGGAGGGCCTCGCCGGGAGCCCGGTGTGGGCCGGGACAGCCTCGCCCCTTCCGGCCCCTCGGGCAAGCGGCGCGCGCCCGCGGGGGCCTCGTCGCCCTTCCCCACGACCGGCCGCCCGGTTACTTGTTGCTTCCCGCCATCGCGGAAGGAGCCTCCAGATGACCGAATTCGCCGTCCCGACCAACGCCTTCAAGGCCAAGCTCGCCGCCCGCAAGGACCCGGTCCTGGGGCTGTGGCTGATGCTGGGGGCCGACGCCTCGACCGAGCTTCTGGCCGACGCGGGCTTCGACTACGTGCTGGTCGACGGCGAGCATGCCCCGCTCGACATCGACCTGATGCGCCGCCAGATCGCGGCGGCCGACCACGGCGCCTCCTCGGTGGTGGTGCGCCCGCCGGTGAACGAGGCCTGGGTGCTCAAGCAGCTGGCCGACGCGGGCGCGCAGAGCTTCATCATCCCGATGGTCGACACGGCCGAGCAGGCCGAGGCCGCGGTGCAGGCCTGCCTCTACCCCCCCCAGGGCATCCGCGGCGCGGCCGGCGTGGTGCGCGCGGCGCGCTACGGCCGGATCCCGGGCTACCTGACCAGGGCCAACGCCGAGATCTGCGTGGTCCCCCAGGTCGAGACGATGACCGCGGTGGGCAACATCGAGGCGATCTGCGCGGTTCCCGGCGTGGACGCGATCTTCATCGGCCCCTCGGACCTCTCGGCCTCGATGGGGTTCACCGGCCAGCCGGGCGCGCCGGAGGTCGACGAGGTGATCCGCTCCTCGATCGAGCGCATCCACGCCTGCGGCAAACCCGCCTGCACGCTGGGTTTCGACGAGGCGACGGTGGCGAAATATCTGGGCATGGGGGCCGACATGGTGGCCGTCGGCTCGGACGTGACGCTGCTGCTGCGGGGCGCGGCGGCCCTTCTGGCCAAATATCGATGAGGCGCGGCGGAGCGGCCGGGGCGAGCGGTCCATCCGTTTTCCTCGCCCTCCCCGCTTGACGCCCTCCGCTGGCTTGGCTATCAGGCGCGCGGCTCGGCGGAGTAGCTCAGTTGGTTAGAGCAGCGGAATCATAATCCGCGTGTCGGGGGTTCAAGTCCCTCCTCC